>JAUVXZ010000154.1 GCA_030603345.1 Pseudomonadota bacterium | reverse complement strand
GAACCAAAAAGGCCCGTAGATCACATATGATCTACGGGCCGCTGTGTTGGTTGGAAGGTTGACAATGTAACGTGTAAAGCACCTGAAGGTGAGGCTGATAGGTTAACCATCCAACTGGGCCATCTATATCAATGACTTCCCGCGATGTCGTTTTTTCCCCGGCACACCTCTTGTTTTCTACCTTGTTCATGGTTTCTTTGGAGATGCCCGGTAGAAAGATACACGCACACCCGAGAGGCCCGTTTCAGTGCCACCTCAAACTCTCTTTATAAAGTATAACCTTCAGAGGCCCTTGGCCTTCATATGGTTTTGTATTGGTGTTAAAGTTGGGCGGCATCTGATACGGTCTTACCCCTCCTATAATGCCAAAACCATGCCATGTGTCGGGACTAAAAATATCATATAGATTTCACCTACTTGGCTCGATATAGAAAAAACTCCACCCCAGAACCTGTCAAAAATTGTCAGGAAATGTCAAAATATGTCGGCAAGCGTAGGGGTTTCAAATCAGGACAAGAAGGTGGAATCGGGGCAGCACAGTACAAAGGCTCAACCCCTTTCTTGTTGCGGAGGCATTGCGAAGCCGTCCGGAAGACGGAGATACGGGGGCCCGTGGAGTTGGACTGAGGGGATGCCTCGGTTAAGAATAACCTCCGCCTATGACGAGGGGGAATTGGAGTGCTCGAGCGTCGCGGTCCCGCTAATCTGAGGGGATACCCGCACCCGGCGTACCCAGGCCGGGGATGGCCATCTTTTGGTACCCCGCAGGGACCTTGAACAGGGAGTCACTGACCCGACCTTCCTTGATATTTTTGTACTCGGTCAACATCTCGCCCTCTGGACCATGGTAGACAATTTTGATCGGGTACTTGAGCTTTTTTGAGTACCACTGGGTCATCTTTCCCATAGCCTTGTCGTGGTAAGTGATGAGGTACTTGTCGCACTTGTAACCGGTGATCTTCTCGGTGCCCACATGTTTTTTAGTGGCAATCTTAGATAGTTCTTTGTCAGATTCGTCCACGGTGGCCATGGGTCCCATGCCGGGCATCTCTATGTACATTTTCTCCTCGGGCTGAATCGTGATGGTCTTGCCAGTGGCCAAGTCCATAATAGTGATCCCCTCCTCGAACTCCATGCGCATCTTGTTGTCCTTGACAAAGATCTTTCCCTTTTTTACCTCGTCACCCATTTTTTGGATGAGGTCGGCCGAGAATTCGGCAGCAATAGCCAACCCGGAGAAGGCCAAGATGCCAAATAGGGCTGCCAGCCAAACCATTGACTTGCTTACTGATTTTTTCATCATCTACCCCTCCTTCGACTCCCGCGAGGAAGCCTCTCGCTGATCTGTTAAAGACAAAAAGCCCAGAATTCTCTTGTGTTCCCAGCCACGGATGAGGCCATTATTTCCGAGAACTACCATTTTGCCACCCCTAATACTAGGAACTCCATTACCAGAAAGATACGAGGGAATGGTTCATTGTTTTCCCAAACCTATTACAGCAAACCAGAAGGGGACATGTCAAGGCGGTTTTGCAGGTCGACCTCCCTGAAAATCAGGATGTCGTCCAGGCGTAAAAAGATCGGGGTAGGACTTGAATTATCATAGTCTGTGAAGTATTGTGTGCTAGCCTATAGGCACACAGGCTTGCCTCGAAGGCTATCCAAAGGCCTTGTCGGGGGCAGGAATGATATATCCGTAGGGGGATTCAGATCAAAAACTCGTCGACATATCAAAAAAGAGCCATAGCGGATATTTCTTGGGTAACTATTCTCGTCGATCTTATTGATGCCAGTGGGAATAGAGTTCCCTGTTTAACAGGGTTAATCTTTGAGAACTCTGTGAGAGATTAAAAAGCCCCTTTAAGGGCATAGTCAAGCTAACCCCTTTAAGGATGGTTATTGACGGATTTTTGAAGTAGTCTCGGAGGTAGAGGATGCAATTTTCATACAATCAGAAAAGAGAGTGGAACAGCTTTGCCCAAAGATCGGTGGCTATGGGACGCCGGGGTATGGTTGCGTCAAGCCAACAATTGGCAACCCTTGCTGGGTATAGGGCCTTGTCCAGGGGCGGGAACGCCGTGGATGCCTGTATAGCTATGGTCAGCACGTTGAGTGTTGTGGAACCTCATTCAGTGGGAATCGGTGGCGATGCCTTTGCCCTCATTTACCTAACCAAAGAAAACAAGATTATCGGCATGAATGCGAGTGGAAGGGCACCATATGATGCCACTAGAGCGTGGTTTCATGCAAAGGGAATAAACACCATGCCTGAACGGGGCATCCTGACTGTAACAGTGCCAGGAGCCTTGCATGGCTGGGCCCAAGCGGCAGAGCGATATGGAAATCTAGACCTGGCACATTTGTTCGAAGACGCCATAGACTATGCGGAAAATGGGTTTCCCGTTACTGAGGTGATTGCCGGCGAGTGGAAAGATGTGGAAAATGTCCTGCTCTCCCATGAAGGCTCTTCAAAAACCTATCTCATTGATGGTAAGGCTCCCCGACCTGGGCAGGTGTTTCAAAATAAGGACCTGGCACAGACCTATCGGAAGATTGCCCAGGGCGGCATCGAGGCCTTTTACAGAGGGGAAATCGGTAAGGCCATTGCAGATTTTTCCCAGAAAAACGATGGGTTGCTTTCTTTCAAAGATTTTGAGACCCACACAACGACCTGGGTAGAACCACTCTCCGCCGATTACCGGGGTTATACGATTTATGAACTGCCCCCCAACGGGCAGGGTGTCACCGCCCTGCAAATGTTAAATATCATGGAAGGTTTTGATATAGGCAATTTGGGGCATAATAGCCCCGGGTACCTTCACTGCCTTATCGAGGCCAAAAAGATCGCATTCAGTGATCGAGACTTTTTTGTGACTGATCCTAAATTTGAAACCGTGCCCATTGATAATCTTCTGTCCAAGGATTACGCCGAGGAGTGCAGACAGAAGATTGATCCCAATCAGGCCATGGGTGCACCTGTTTCTCCATCGCACCCAAGAGGTTCTGATACTGTATTTGTGGCTGCTGTGGATGAGAACAGGAATGCGGTTTCATTTATCAGCAGCATCTACCAGTCCTTTGGTTCGGGCATGGTCGTGGATGGAACGGGCATTGTTCTGCAAAACAGGGGGAAATCCTTTTCTTTGGACCCCAACCACCCAAACAGACTCGAACCACACAAGCGTCCTATGCATACCATTATTCCGGGAATGGTATTTAAGGATGGGGATTTTTTGATGAGCTTCGGGGTTATGGGAGGGGATATGCAACCCCAAGGTCATGTGCAATTCTTGGCAAATCTCATTGATTTCAAAATGAACCTGCAAGAGGCAGTAGATGCTCCCCGAATAAGACACATGCAAGATAAAGAGGTGTATCTGGAGGAGGGCATTTCCAGGCGCACAGGAGTGGCGCTTCAAGAAAAAGGCCACCACGTTACACAAGTCGCTCAATCCGTAAACCAGGTGGGTGGAGGACAGGCTGTTTATCTGGACCGGAGCCAGAATGTGCTGCTGGGAGCATCGGATAGAAGGAAGGATGGCCTCGCACTGGGGTATTGAAATCCGTAGGGGTGTACTTTTTTCGCCTTTTCCCGGAGGCGGCGAAGCATTAAACTGACTCATGCATGTCTATTGCCCTGTGGTCAAAGATGGCAATCCTTGAAAAAGGTTTAAACCAACCCCTGACTGAGGGTAAGCTTGGGTCGTGTCTTGGGAGAAAAGCAATATGATGAAACGGCTCTGGGTATTCAGTGCCTGCATGATCCTGCTCATGGCTGTGAATGGGGATTGTCAAGAATTGGAAGCAGATACCATTCTCGGGAATTGGTTAACAGAAGGGGGTAAGGCCGTTGTCGAGATCTACCTGTGCGATGGTCGATACTGTGGTAAAATAGTAGGTCTCAAGGAGCCCAAAAACCCGGATGGTACGGATAAACTGGATACCAATAATCCTGATCCATCCAAAAGGAACCGCAAGATTATCGGTCTGAATATAGTGTGGGGATTTACGTACGACGGGGAAACCCGCTGGGTCAACGGCAGTATCTACGACCCCGATAACGGTAAAACCTATTCCTGCAAGATGAATCTCGAGAATGACAAACTGAAGGTCAGGGGTTATATAGGTATTTCCCTCTTTGGTCGAACCACTGTCTGGACGAGGAAGCAATAGGATCTACTGAAACTGCGGCCCTGTTAGATACAAGGAGAGTTGATTTGCAGTATGTGTTGCTGGTTGAGCTCCGTAGCCCTAGGAATACCGGATGAGCAGATTAAAAATGAATAAATGCGTTTACGCGGCTAAGGTGCTTGTCTTAGGACTGCTTTCAGCCCAGGTTCTCGCCACCATTCAGGTTTATCTATCCAACGCAGATCTCTACGATACCCTCATGGTCATAAAAGATGCTGGTTATCTCCCGATACCGAACGAGCGGATCATACACAGACTCCATGAATTCAGTCCTGCCTTTTTTGGCGGTCTCTTTTTTACCTTGAGTGTCGGTGCTGGCCTTTCAATCCTCTCACTGGCTGCCGCCTGGATCTGGGATCGTGTTCTGTTCCGAAACAGAATCCTTTTGGTAGTAATTCTGCTGCTCTGGATAGGATGCATAGTAGTAGTGAACCGTGGGGGTTTTTGCCCTATGGTTACCTCTTATTTCTTGGTAATACCACCGGTGGTCTGGTCAGCCGCTCTACGATGGATGCCTGCACAAGCCAAGCAAGGAGCTTGGGTGAACAGAATGGTTCATTTCATTCCTATTGCCCTGCTGGCAGTTTTGTGGACATCTCAAATGGGCAGTCACCTGTTTTCAGACATTAGAGACCATCTGCTTTTGTCCAATGCCATAGGGAAAAAGGTCAATGATTTTTACTACAAGTATACTCTTTACCCTGCGGAGGTCTTCAAATCATTGGACCAGAAGATTCTCAAGACCTGCAGCATTGAAAGCATCAGGGAACAGTCTATTATACCATATCTGGAAAGAGGGTTGCTCGATCACGACTACCTTATCGTATCTGGAGATGCGACGGTTGACATAAGGATAACGCAAGAGGACAACGTTCTGGTCTTTGAGAAGGAAGAGAGGGCGATCCTCCGGGCCCCGGTTAAGGCTTTTGTCTCAAGGCCCGGCGCAGTGCTGAAAGAATTCTCTCAAAAGAGCGACCGGTATGCCTTTTTCCGTCAGCTCACATTTTTTTCCCTGTTGATAGGATTTCCCATCACCCTGTATATTTTTCTCTATGCCGTGTTGTGTTTTGCATTGCGCCTTTTTTTGGACTCTCTGACTTCCTCGGTGATTGCCTCCCTCCTTTGTTTTTTGCTGGGCATCGCCCTCTTAGGCCACTTACATCATAGCACAGAGAATAAGATAGAGGTGAAGGATTTGGCTGACACTGTGGAATCCGAACGCTGGCAGGAGAGGGTCGCAGCCCTGAAATTCATTGGGGAGAATGGTCTTGATGTAGGCGATTTTCAGGGTTACAAAGGGATGCTGAAAAGCCCCCACATTGCTGAGCGGTATTGGCTGGCGAGGGTTTTAGGTGTGAGCCGGCGGCCTGAAACCTACCCAGATCTCCTGGCCATTCTGGATGACCCCCATCCCAATGTGGTTTCCATGGCCCTCAATGCCCTGGGACAGAGGGGAGACATGAGGGCCATTAGGGAAATCAGAGAAAGGATTGAAACATCCGATGACTGGTACAACCAATGGTATGCGTATAAGGCCTTGAGGGCTCTCGGATGGAAGCAAAGCAGATTGAGATAAAGGCCCTGTTCATATCCCTTGCAGCAGTTGTTTCCATTGAAGCGGCTGCCCGGATGGTGATTTCAGCAGGGCTCCGTTACCCTATGATTATTCTGGGTGGGGCACGTCTGCTTGAAACAGGACTCATTATTCTTTGTGTTCTGATCTGGGGGAAGGGGTTTCCATCCATAGGATTAGCTCGATCCAGGATAGTCCCCGGGCTTAGAAAGGGGTTGATATGGTCAGCCGGTTTTGCAGTGGTTACTTTTTTGGCATTTGTAATACTGTTCGTTGCCGGCATTGACGCGTTAAAATTGATAGAAGTCCGCCTGCCTTCTCAGCATGGTGAAATCATCCTCTTTTTCCTGGTCGGTGGAATGGTGGGGCCTATAGCAGAAGAGGTCTTTTTTAGGGGAATGCTCTACGGTTTCCTGAGGCGGTGGGGTGTCGTGGTGGCCCTTGTTGTGAGTACCCTGATATTTGTGCTGGCCCACCCCATTTTTCCAGGAATTCCGCTTCCTCAAGTGGTGGGAGGGATTGTGTTTGCCGTGGCCTACGAGATAGAAGGAAGCCTGATGGTACCCATCACCATCCATGTCCTGGGTAACCTCGCCATCTTTACTCTTTCAATGATGTTTTAGTGGCTCGCCGGGGGAATTTCCAAATGCTTTGCCTACACGATCGCCTATGATCTCGAACCTATCTAAATCCAGTACTCCGGCCAAGGGAAGGAACTTAAGACCTCTTTTTGTTTCTCTAAGGAAAGCTATACGCGCAGAACAGACTCCTTTAGGGCACGACGGACCGGTTCTGGTCTACGCAGGCTGTTGCCCAAACGGAAATTCCTTTGAACGGTCATTAAAACGTTTTTTGCAAACAAATCTTGGCGAAGTGGAAGATAAGCGATGTCAACTGTCCGAGCCCTAAAGGCGAGTTTTGACATCGCCTGGAGTGAGCCTTAGATTTGTCAAGAAACGTTTTAGACAAAGAGAAAAGGGATTTCGGCAACAGCCTGTACAGCAATGACAAGAAGGTCGCTCAAGGGAGAGACGCTTCGATCATTACCCCTAAAAGACAATTTCAAGACCTGCAATCCAATTTCTTTCGGGGGCTGGATAGAAGTTGCGTCTTGTTAGAAATGAATCCATCACCGCATATTCAGAATAGCTTTGATTGGTAAGATTATTTACGCCAGCAAAAGCTTTGAGCATCTTCCATTCATAAGAGAGCCTAGCATTTATCGTGTAGTGATTTTCCAGTTTTTCAAAGGCGTTGGCCTGGTCACTGACGACGTAACTGGATCCTATATAATTATAGTCGGCTGAAAATATGAGACCTGGCACAACATCATGGATTCTGAATCCCAGATTAGCCCTGTGTCTTGGGACGGCCGGGATGTCATTATTTTTGTACGGATTTTTTTCAAAATTCGCCTTCTCATAGGTATAGTTTCCGAACACCGCTACTGTTTTAGAGAAATCCGCCTTGCTTCCTATCTCGATTCCCTGGTGGAGAGTTTCGGGGTGATTTTCATTGGTGAATGTGCTCGGGTTATAGAAAATCTCGTCATCGATTTCTGCACGAAACAGGGTGAACCTCACCCGAATGTCTGATGTTACGTAGTGCCTTACCCCAACTTCATAGTGTTGACCCCTTTGAGGTTTGAGAGCTGTATTTGCGCGAATTTTTCCAGTAAGAAAATCGTAAATGACTACCTCATCTGTGAGCGGAAAACGAAGGCTTCGGTTTGCACGTGCAAAAACAGATGATTTGCTGCTGTATAGGAACGTGAGCCCTACACTGTAGGCGTTGTCACGCTCGGTCACCGCATGATCCAGGGGGGCAAGTGGAAAAGCGGGAGCAAGGTCCTTCACGGTATAATTGTATGCGACCCTTTCATGCCGGGCGCCCAACGAAAAAATAAGATTCTCTAACAGGGAAAATTCGTTATTGAAGTAGACGCCGTAAGAGTCCCTTTCGATATTAGAAACACCAGTTTGAGTCGTCAGTGGAATAAAAAAGCCCCCAAATGACTTTATGTCCTGCTCAGACCAGTAGAAATCGATCCCCACAATGAGGGTATTTGGGTGATTAAAGAGTTGTCCATCCCAGACGTATCGGGGTGTAATTGCCCATGTTTCTGACCCAGTATTGCTTGCTTGTGGAAATATGCCAGTGGGGTCGGGGAATTGTGCCTCACCTTTTCGATCTCTGTAGGAAAGGTCCGCCACAATACTTCCATATTTTTGGAGGTCTATATTGCAACCCAGTTTAAGATACTGATTGGTGCTCTCAGCCTCATCTAAAGGATTTGTGGTGGCTCTTCGATCAACGTTTACTTCCTCCTCTGTAAGGGGACCCGGAAGACCGTAGTCATCCGAGTGATACGACCC
>JAUVXZ010000137.1 GCA_030603345.1 Pseudomonadota bacterium | reverse complement strand
GCAATGCTGTGGCCAATCATTGCACCATTGCTCATATCACTGTGTTGTTGATTGCTTTAACAGCAGCCAAAATGGGCCACACCGATAAAGTACGTTTTGTTAAAAAGTTCCTCCCAAATCTCTAATTTTGTGAACGGCTATATAGGGTTGTCTTTATGGAAATCACGCAGAAAACTCCGCTCTTTGGGCTGAGATGAATGCTTGCCAGGGGTAAAGGGGCATGCGGTCCCCCTCCTCGCCCCGAATGATGTCCCTCCCTGCACGCAGGAAGCTTCACTGATATTCGGTGGACTTTTCTCTGTCAATTCTTCCACATATTCATTACAAAACAACTTCATTCTAAAGCCTTCAAATAAATGCCTCTTACATCGTGTTCTGTCAGGTTCCTCGGATTCGGCACAAATAGTCGTGCTTGTTTCATACCCCCTTCTACGAGCTTGGGGAAAGATTCCTTGGAGCCGCCATAATCAGTAAGCCTGAAAGATATGTTAACGCTCCAGAGCAACCTTTTCACAGCACTGATAGATTTTTCCGCAGCATCATAAGCAGATAGGCCTTCGATGCTCTCTCCCATCGCTCGAGCAACTTGGCCGTATTTATATAGGTTCCCTATCTTATTGAAAGCCATCACATGCGGTAACATAATGCTACTTGCTTTTGCGTGTCCCAGGTTGAACTCCGTTTCTAACACATAAGATAGGCCATGAACAGCTCCTAATCCACCACTAGCCCAGGCAAGACCTGCTAGCGCAGCCGCAAAAATCATATTTGACCTTGCTTCTATATTCTCACCCTTAGCATAGGCCACGGGCAGATTTTCACTGATTAGGCGAATGGCTTCAATCGATAGAATGTCTGAGAATGGAGTAGAACTAACAGAAACATAGCTTTCTATAGCATGTGCTAAAGCATCTATTCCGGTTTCTGCGGTTACTTCAGGGGGAAGAGATATTGTAAGCAACGGGTCAAGAATGGCGACATCGGCCAAATTATAATTGCTGTAAACCACTTTTTTTGCCTTGTCTATTTCATCTGTTATGGCGAAAACCCGGGTCACCTCTGCCCCACTTCCACCTGTGGTAGGAAGCAAAATCTTAGGAAGCCCTTTATTGGGAACAACATCAATCCCGACATAATCCAGCACCTTGCCTTCATTGGTTCCGACAACAGAAACCCCTTTGGCTGTGTCTAATGAACTCCCTCCACCAAGTCCAACGATTAGATCATATCCTTCTTTTCGAACGAGATCCGCACACTCGTCTATTACCCGAGCCGGTGGCTCAAGTTCTACCCTGTCAAAAATGCCGACTATTAACTTTTCGGAGATTAGTGCTTCTTGGATCTTCTCAACTAAACCGACTCTCGCCACTCCTGGATCGGTAATAATGAGTACCTTTTGGCCGCCAAGGGATTTAGCCTCATTGCCTACTTGTTCAGCTGCTGCAACTCCGAGTATAATTTTGCTAGGTGAAAAGAAATGGCATATCCTGTCTGATACAAAGGGATTATTTTTCATGCTTGATTTCCTTTAATCTACGAGCATCGAAAACGATCTCATTTATAGGCTATTTAGTTTTAAGCTCGAGTTGCAAAAATCGAGTACACTCGCCAAATCTTCCTTAGCATGCCTTATAAAGACCCTATACAGAAAGTATTTGAAAAAAAGGACGCCCTATTACCAAGACAATCATGGAAACACTATGACTCTATACAGCTCCCCCCACGGTCAGGCCCCCGCTCTAAACCCACATTTGATTTAGCCTTTCCTCCTGTACTTCGCTATTCGAAATGGACCGGCTGGAGGATATGGCGGCTCTCCTGCTCCCCCATAGCCCTTCGGGATTACTGGCAACAAGAGGTACGAGGGTTGTTTCCCATAGCTATATATCGTGTGTTTTACCTTTGCCATATGTGGCAGATGATACCACAATGCTTGCACCTGATCTTGAGCGGCAATCTCTAGCCTTATTTTATGGCCCATCAGAAATACATTGGAGGTCATCCTTAAGTCACTGGCATAAAGAATTACTTGGCCGGGGTCAATTGGCACACTCCTAGTGTGTGGATGAAAAGGCGCATAGGGTTTTGATTTGCTCTCATCAAGCTCGTAGTGCGAGGCCTTGAGCCAGCCCTCTGCTACACATCTCTCTGAGCCGTCGACGTCTACATCGAAAAGTCTTAGATACCAGTCTGTATCATTAGCCACTGGTTCCAAGACTTCTATCTCCACTGCCTTCCAAGTTCTCGCCTCGATACCCTTACTTTCTATCGAGGCGTACCAATAGAGGGCGATGGGGCCCGTTACCTCTACGTTCTCCTTGAGCGGCTCCGTTTCATAGATAACCTTAGGCACCGGATCAGCCTTGGCAAGCACGTCAGCACGGCGGAAGCCTTGAGTAGGATTGGCCCAGGGATCGCTCGTAAACACCTGCGGTGGTTCGGAACCACTGGGTGGATTGACCGACAACTTGCCTCCCTCTCTCAGATAGAATTTAGTCCACTCAGTTGCCTCAAGGGGCCACTCATTTTCGTATCGCCATTTGTGTACACCTTGAAGAAATATTGTTATCGGTGGTTCATCCATAACGCCGGTATCTATGCCTTTTAGCCAGTGATCATACCACCTCAGGCATACATCCTGGACTTCGTGAAATGGACGGTCCATGCCACCATAGTTATCGGAGGGTACCAGCAACAACTTTTTATTTTCTCTGGCTGTAGCTATGTTTTCGTAAGCATCGATGTCACCCGGCAGATGAAGGACCCAGCCATTCCATCGAGAACCCAAATAGCTTGGTATCTTTATATCTTTAAACTTGGTGTAGGGTGAGGCCTGCTGGTAGTATGGTCCGTCGTATGGGTGTGCCATCAGATCAAACATTATGGGATTCATCTGCGGACAGACAGTTATCAGATAAAGATACGGGGTACACCTTATGTCAGGATTATTCTGTAACTCCCTAATTTTCGCTCGGAGCTCTTGCTCGGAAAATTCCTTCAAGCTTACAGGCTGTGGCTTACTTGCCACTGGCGTAAGACCCCATAGATGAAGGGGGAAAAGATAGCAAAGGAGGCCCCCATGATAATAAAAATGGCGATATTGGTCAGTTACACCTTCAAACGGAAATATTGCTTTGAGGTGAGGGGGCTGTGCGGCGGCAATGCCATATTGGGACATGGCAAATGCGGACATGCCTACCATGCCAACGTTGCCGTTGCACCAGGGTTGTTCGGCTATCCATTCAATAAGATCATATCCATCTTTCGACCAATCCATCATTAATTCCCCCTCGGACTTGCCCGCCCCTCTCATGTCAGGGATAACCTGGGCGTAGCCTCGCGGCACAAAATACCACTGCTCACCACATTCGTGGCCTCCTGTTCCCCTGATGTAGTCTGAGGGCTGATACTGGGGGTTGGTGGGGAGCTTTTCTGAATCCTTGCCATACCAAGAGCATGAAACCAAAGCCGGAAACTTACCTTGTGCTTTTGGCCTGTATATGTCCACACATAACCTCGTACCATCGCGCATGGTCACCCATACATCCTCTTCAAGTGTAATGTCATACTTAGGTTGCGATATCGATTCATGCCAATTCCTTTCTCGCGTCTTCATAATCTTTCCCCTTTCTAATCTTTTCATTCCCTTTTTTTCACTGAGATGCATTCAATCTTTACTTACGCCTTTGACACTTCAGCCATATTAATTAAGGATCTATTCAATACCTCCCTGCCCAGTAATGCTAGCTTATCTACTGTAATAAAACCTGGAGGAACAAGATTCTTGGTGAAGCAGCCAAATTATCTACGGTATTGCTGCAGTAACCGTTATTTCTACAAGCATCTCTGGTTCTGCAAGAGCTGATGTTTCTTGCTGACCATTTTGCATTGTGGCGAGACTTTGCTAAATAAGTCCCTCTATACCAAGACGTTCTAGGGTGCTTTCCTTGGGGACACCATCTTCGTCCCAACCTTGAATATGGTAGTATTCAATCAACATCTGATCAAACTTCTCCCGATGGACCACTTCACCCTGGCTTGGACCGTCAGGTACGGGTTCAAAGAATAGGCGAGCCGGTAGGGTGTCATCTTTTTTTCTGAACCCCTCCCTACAATTAAATACCCTGGTGAGGTTCCAAACTCGAGATCCGGCATCCTTTAGTTCATCTAAAGTCCATTTACGGGAAAAAACATTATTTATGGCTTCGGTGTAATCTTCGAAAGTTAGGCCAAAATTAGCAAATAGACAAATTGAAAACGAATTGAGAAGTGCATATTCCTTTTGCAGTTCAGCAACGAGATGTGGCTTTCCCTCATAACTAAGACGGTCGATCGGTTGTGGTAAGCCTAGTAATTCTGACCTTAATGATGAGCCCCTTACGTGGCATCCGCCTCTGTCGGCGGTTGCGTAGAGTAGTGCCATTGCCTTTACTCCTCGAGGATCATAACCAGGCAGTTCCAAGCCTTTTACTGCCATTGCGAACGCGAGAGATCCACCTCCAATCTCCTCGGCAGCTCGAGAAGTACCTTGGCTTAGTAAGTTACCAATACCTTCTCTAAAAGCAATCTTCTCAATTAGTTTACCCATCCCGTCTTCGTCGCCAAAAGCTGGCTGTATACCACTAAGGTCACTTTTGCTGATCAGTCCTTTTTCATAGCACTCGGTAATAAATGAAAGGGTAACCCCAGTTGAGATTGAATCCAGCCCATATTTGGAACAAAGGTGATCTAGCTTAACTATCGAATTGGCGCTAGCTATCCCACAATTAGCCCCTAAGGCATAAATGCTCTCATATTCTGGGCCATCATGTAATATGTTAATACCATTATCAGTAACCTTCGATAAACGTCGACAAGAGATTGGACACCGGTAGCAACCTAATTGTTTGATTTTTAAGTTGGAAAAGTCTTGCGGCCAAATTTCCTCTATCTCTGGGAAGGTGGACTTTTGCCAATTCAGAGTGGGAAAAACGCCAAAACTATTGACAACGCCTATGGTGAAATGAGTACCCAAGCTGGGGAACTTACCCCCCTTCTTGGTTGTTGGGTTTTGTTCTATTTTTGCATATGCCCTTTTAACAATATCCCTAAAACCACGGTTTTTGTTCCATGGCAGAGAATGTGTGCCACGAACAGCTATGGCTTTCAAGTTTTTTGACCCCATAACTGCACCTGCACCACCTCGACCGAAATGTCGCCCCCCTGTTGTCACATTTGCAAAGAGGACCATGTTCTCACCGGCAGGTCCGATAGATAATACTTGAACTCGGTTATCTCCAAGTTCCTGTCTGATGATATCCTCGGTTGACATTGGATCCATCCCAGCCAAATGGGAAGCTTCTTTGAATTCAATCTTTTCGTTTCGAATAGATAGATAGACAAGGCTTTCTGATCTTCCACCGACAAGAATAGCATCCCACCCAGTAGCTTTGGTCTCTCTACCTAAATAACCGCCAGCGTTTGAATCAGAGAAAGTTCCTGTTTGAGGTGACTTAGTCACCAGCTCCACCCTCGATGTATTGGGAAAGTAAGAACCGGTTAATGGCCCATTAGCGATAATAAGTAGGTTTTCTGGGGATAGAGGATCAGCACCAGATGTGAGATTGTGTAACAGGAGATAGGCAGCTAGCCCTTTGCCACCAATTATTTTAGGGTATGCATTTTTGTCAATAGCCTGGGTCAATACCGACTTATTAGTTAGGTCTACCGTAGCTATTTTCCCGAAAAAGGGCACTTCCTTCATGTTTCTCCAAATCACTGTCTAGAGTCGGGTGCACAGTTGGTTGGTTTCATGACAGTTTGATTTTGTAAAGTTGGACAAAGGCGTAGCAGAAAATGCTCCTCTTGCTCCTAGTAGCTCATGAATATTCTCACCCAAGACGCTCGCTTTCTGTTCTTGCGGAATGAAGGACTTTTCTATGCGCCTTAGAACTCGTCTAAAGTTTCAAATCGCATGCAGGTGACCACAACCCATAGGCAACGTATCAGCCTCAGAGAAAGAGAACCCGTACATAAGGGCAGGATGAAAGGATAACACGGTATTGGACTATATTATACCAATTAGGAATGAAGACTCCTATGAAGTCAAGAAAAATCGTCGTTCAGAATCTCCGAAGAATCAAAAATTTTGGGGTGAGGAAAAATAAGTCAATAACCGCTCCCAAAGAGGCTGTAGGAGCGCACGTAGGTTCTAAAGCAACTTATGGGCATAACTATTTTGCTGTTTTGAACGTTTTGGCCCCACTTTCCATCCCTACAATAAGCGCTGCCTTATGTCAAATGCCGAAACAGCACCTCTTTTGTTAAATTCCCTCCGTCCCCGGGATTTATCCTGAGCATAGCCGAAGGGCCTCCTCCTGCATACCTTCTCCAGAAATGAAAAAGGCGTTAAGAGAATATCTGAACCGCCTTTAGTCAATAGTTAAGGTTTGAGCCTTGATCTTCGTGGCCAGTATGGATCGGCATAAAGGCAAGAAAGGATAAAAAGTTTAGAAAAATTCTCAAAACGATAGAGATGAAAATCACTTTGTCAATTGTGTAGGTGAGCCCTTTGTTTTCACCAGATGGGATCTCTGACGGCATAATATAGCTTTACGGCCTTTGACAGCACATCTTTGTCGGCATCTTTTACTGCCTCCATGGCATAATCGGCAACTGCTCTGTTGTCACTATCCATGATGCTTGTGGGGGAAAGATAAGCTTCAAATTTCAGATCCATTATTTCTTGCCTCCGGAGATCAGTAGGCCTATATCAGAGAATAATACCGTTCGCCAAAGAATTAGTAAGCCGAAGGTTCAATTAAGGGTTGCACAATCGGACGTTACCGATTATTTTGTAACGGAGATAGGAATTCGAAAAATTTACTGACGATAAGGAGGATCCAATGGCATCCAAAGTGATGGTGATCGTATCTACGGCAGAAAAGCAAAAGGCCTTGACCGGCATTATGTATGCAGTCAATGCCCAGAAGAATAAATGGGTTGATGATATCAAAGTCATATTTTTCGGCCCCTTTGAAAACCTTTTGTGCGAGGATGAAGAAGTTGTGGCGGCAGCCTCCCAGCTGCTGGACTATGAGACGCCCATTGCCTGTAAGTTTTTATCCGATCGCGACGGTATCAGTGAAAAGTTAGAAAAAATGGGCATCAACGTCGAATACGTCGGGGCTATGATATCGGGCTACATCGAGGAAGGCTACACCCCGCTGGTGTTCTGAAAGGAGCCTGATACCACATATGTTGTGATTCCCTTTCCCTTTGGCTCACAAAGGCAATTTCTCTATGATCCCCCCCGAAAAAGCAAGTTCTTATCATCTTCGGCCCATCTGGTACCCTCAAGGAAGTTTCTGAGTGTGCCGGGTGGCAGGGTATCTTTGGCGTGATGGAAATGAATGACGACTCGGCGGCCGTCCGGGTGGCGCTAGACTCTCTGGCTTCCTTTTCGTCTCCTGTATTAAAAGCCATCTAGTTCAAGTGCGCGGATAACGTCTCTGACAGGGGTGTTCCTCAATTTGTGGATCATAAAGAAACCGCCACGGCCGGCTCATCTATGATTTCGATCTTATCTGAGGGGCTTGGGAGTTCTTCGCCTGCTTCTTTCATGTCTTCAATATATATCTCAGCAGCGTCTTTCATGTTTGAGAGCGCCTCCTCACGTGAATACCCCCAGCTGGAGCAGCCTGGAAGGGCAGGTATCGATGCGCTCCAACGGCCATCTTCCTCTTTTTCAAGTGAGACCTTTAGTACGAAGGTTTTCATTGGATGCCTTTCTTTAGATTCACTAAATACAAAAATATATCAATTTATTATCCTTGTAAAACAGCTTGAGCTTGCGAGAGGGAATCCTGCACAGTACAAGGGTTAGGTCTTCTTTCTTGACAGAATATTGTGATTGTGGGTGCAGAGCGTGGTTAGGTAACGCAACTTCTGTACTAACCCCCATTTACTAAAGCGATTCGAAAATCGCAGTGATCATGCCCTTCCATGATCGTTTTGGTCCGAATGAGCTTCATCCTTGGGTTAAAGCCTTCGACCAGTTGAAAATCCCGGGCGCAGGACAGGACTATACCCAGGTCGGCCATGTCCAGTTCCCTGTACATGTCGGCATATCGACACCGCTTCATGTTAAAAAAATATTTGTCCTCTGAAAGTTCCAAAACCTCCATCTCATAAGCATCGCCTGCTCCCCAAGCACTCAAACCCTTAGCAAAGTCACCCATGCTATTTCCGCCCATCTGTTTAGCCAGTTGGGTGCCACTTTCGTGTGCCAGCGACCTGATTACCCGATTGACCACTGCCAAGACCTTATCGCGGCCAAAATGCTCGATAAAGGCATTGATCAAAGGTCCCGCTATACGGGCCTCGATTTCACGTCGCGTAAGTATGTTAATCTGGCTCAAATCTGCGCCCACTCATCCACCTCCTTTCCGCCGGTTAGGGGATAAAACTACTGGCTCTTTCCTTAAGACGCAAACTTCTTAAGCCGCTCCATGGCCTCAGCAATGCGTTCTACAGGCTGCGCATTGGCAATGCGCACATATCCTTCGCCCTTCTCTCCGTAAGCAGAGCCTGGGATCATCCACACGTTACTCTGTTCAAGGAGCTTAAAAGAAAACTCCTGAGAGGTATAGCCCTGAGGGATTTCGCCCCAGCAGTAAAAGGTAGCTCGCGGAGTCAGCATCTCAAGCCCCATCTCCTTCCAGGCCTTCACTACCACATCTCTTCTTTCTGCGAACCTCTTGTTACGTTCCTCCATCCAATCAATAGGTCCGGTAAGTGCCGCGATGGAGGCCACCTGGAGGGGATAGTATAGTCCCCGATCAGACTGGGATTTAATTTTTGCCATGCCGCTGATAATTTCTTTGTTTCCCAAAAGCATTCCTACCCGCCAGCCACAACTATTGAAAGATTTAGACATGGAATTGAGCTCGACTCCAACCTCTTTGGCACCAGGGAATTTAAGAAAACTGGGCGGTCCATACCCATCGAAACAGATATCCATATAGGGATTGTCGCTTACCACCCATACATCAAAC
>JAUVXZ010000182.1 GCA_030603345.1 Pseudomonadota bacterium | reverse complement strand
GGCGCCCCTTACTTCTGGCTCACCGACCTCGTGAGTCTCAGGGAAAACCAAGGCCTGCGCGTTGTGGTGGCGGAGGTGGAGGACATCTACGATGAGTTCACCTATGGCATCATCACTCCACAGGCCATCAAGGATTTCCTTTCGTATGCCTACGCGAACTGGACCCTGCCTGCCTCCCAGTACGTGCTTCTGGTGGGAGACAGCAACTTCGACTGCAAGGATAACCTGGGACAAGGGAATATCAACTTTGTGCCCGCCTATCTGACCTTTACCGAGTACATGGGAGAGGCGCCCACCGATGAGTGGTTTGTCAGGGTGAGCGGCGACGATGCTATCCCTGATCTCTATATCGGAAGGCTCCCTGCGGCGAGCGCAGGTGAGGCTGCCATTATGGTCAACAAGATCATTACCTACGAGACCACACCAAACACCAAGACCTGGGAGAAGAATGTGCTGCTCGTTGCCGATAATGAGACGGAAGGCAATGACTATGAAGCGGACTTCGAGCTTATGAGCGAGGACGTTGCAGCACTGATCCCCGCAGGGATGAACGAGCCTTTCAAGGGGTATCTGGGTGATTATGGTGCCACCGGGCTCTTGACCACTGACATCAAGGAGGAGATCAACCAGGGAACCCTGATCGTCAACTACAGCGGCCATGGCTCCACACAGATATGGGCCGGCGAGGTCCTTTTTGATACCGATGATGTGCCCGACTTAACCAATGACGATGAGTTGGTCTTCATGGTTAACATGACCTGTATGACCGGCTATTTTGCTTATCCGGAGCTCGGGTCCCTGAATCTGCCTTCCCTGATGGAAGGCGTCCTGCGATCTGAGGGCAAGGGCGCAGTGGCGGCCTTTATGCCGACGGGCATGACCACCACCACCGGCCAGCGTATCCTGGACAGCGCCCTCTTTGAGGCGATTTTTACCGACGATATCCGTACATTAGGGCTGGCAATATCTGCGGCCAAGCAGACCCTGCTGGCCAATGGCTCGCACTATGAAGAGGTGAGCGAGACGTTTCTCCTGTTCGGTGACCCAGCGATGACCCTCAAGGTACCGCTTCCACAAAGGCCGACGGGGGTTTCACTGCAGAGCACGTTGGGTGGGATAATCGTTAGCTGGAATGCGGCCACTGACTGCAACGGTGATCCTGTGGCAGGCTACAACCTCTACCGGAGCACAACTCCTGGGGAAAATTACACAAAGATCAATACCGCCCTAATCACGGATACTGAATATACAGACGCCACGGCTGAAGCCGGCACTACCTATTATTATGTGGTGCGGGCTGTTGATGATGACGGCGACGAGAGCGTGCAAACGCTTCAGTTGAGCGTCCTCGCGGGTATCGGCACGGGGAGTGGAAGCTCCGGAGGAAATGGCGGGTCGTGTTTTATTTCGACAGCGGCTGGAGAGATATGGTAAGGAATGGGCTGGAAGGAGCGGCCTTGGGGAGCTTGAGGAGCGCTTCGCTTAAGGAGCGCTGCGCTTGAGGACCAGCCCTCCGGGCTTTGAGGGAAAAGGCGAAGAGGTTTGGGGAGTGGACCTTCGGTCCTTGAGGGAAGAGGAAAAATGATGGGAAGAAGTGAAGAGAGGAAATTTGTCTTTCCCTTTGAAAAACTTGATGTCTGGCAACTCGCAATTGATTTAGCCGATTTTATTCTCAATCTTCTAGAATCCTTTCCAGCCAATAAGTATCTGAGGCTAATCGGGCAGATGGAAGCAGCTGTGTCCAGCATTGCTCAAAACACTCGCCCTGTTAAATAGCTTGAGGCTAAGATGCACTATACATATGTATTACAAAGCATGAGGGATATGGATTTTTACACTGGTTGGACCAATAACCTCAAGCTAAGATTTGAGCAGCATAGTAAGGGGCTCGTTGAATCCACAAAGAATAGAGGACCTTTGAGCTAATCTACTATGAAGCTTGCCTTGACCAGGATGATGCCAGGCATAGGGAAAAATATCTTAAATCATATCATGGGAAAATATTTTTGAAAAGGAGGCTCAAATCTTATTCGGAATGTCATAGTTTAAGGTAGTCACTTTTTTCTTGACAAACCCTTTTTATTATGATTTAATGTCCCTAAATACGGTAGAAAGAAAGGGGCATTATCATGGATATCATTAAAATTTACGAACTTTTCCCAACCGAAGATGATTGCATAAGTCATTTAGAGGGGGTTCGCTGGAATAACACCCCTAAGTGCCCTTATTGTAAATCTGCTAATGCTACCCCGCTCCCAAAAGAAAGACGCCACCATTGCAACAACTGCAATACGAGCTTTAGCGTTACTGTCGGTACCATCTTTCATCATACACATTTGCCTCTTCAGAAATGGTTTCTCGCTACCACACTCATACTTAATGCCAAAAAAGGCATTTCTGCTCGCCAATTAAGCCGTGATCTTCACGTTACCAAGGATACTGCATGGCGGATTTCCATGAAAATCCGTGATGCCATGCGTGAACGTGAACATCGTGACCTATTGACCGGCATCGTTGAGGTTGACGAAACATATATTGGCGGCAAACCCCGTAAAGGCACTGGCACCCATAAGCGAGGTCGTGGCACCTCAAAAACTCCCGTTGTCGGCATGGTAGAACGCAGGGGTAAAATCAAGGCTGAGGTAATGGGCAAAAAGAAGCTCAATAGCAAAAACCTGAAATCTCTTATTCGCAGAAATGTTGATATTACCAACACCACTTTAATTACAGACGAATACAAGGGCTATATCGGCATCAAGCAGATTATGCCCCACAAGGTTGTTGACCATACGGTCTGGTATGTTGACGGTGATGCTCACACAAATACAATTGAATCCTTTTGGGCTCTCCTAAAACGTGGCATAGTCGGTCAATTTCACAAGGTAAGCTTGCATTACCTGCCTCGATATATTGATGAATTTTGCTATCGATGTAATCATCGGTTTAATGATGATTTGTTTAGTTTAACCATTCAAAGAGGATTGGGAGTTTAGCATGAAAAAAGCAATACATCAGGGTATCCTTTCAATAGGGGATATTCAAATCCCATGCTTCGTTTTAGAAGATGGAACAAGGGTTATATCAGGCCGTGGTATGACTAAGGCTATTGGCATGAAAGGACGTGGCCAAGGTGTTCAGCGAATACCAAGCCACAAAACCATTAAACCCTTTATTAACAATGAATTAGAGGTGGCCATCAAAAACCCAATTAACTTCTTGGGCGTTGGATCGAGAAGGAAGAACCCAACAGCAGGCTATGAAGCCACTATCTTACATGACCTTTGTCAAGTTGTCTTGAAAGCACGTGATGAGGATGCACTTAAAACTGAACAAGAAAAGCGATACGCACAATACTGTGACATTCTAATTCGTGCATTTGCTAAAGTTGGAATAGTCGCCCTTGTTGATGAAGCTACTGGTTATCAATACATAAGAGATCGAGATGAATTAAATAGAATTCTTGAAGTTTATATCGCAGAAGAATTACTTCCATGGACCAAACGCTTTCCCGATGAATTCTACAAACAACTTTTCAAACTTCGCAATTGGCAGTATAGCCCACTATCCATCAAGAGACCTCAATATGTTGGTAAATTAACCAATCAGCTTATCTATGAAAAACTTCCTCCAGGTGTTCTTGATGAACTTCGAAAGAAAAACCCTGTAACACCTAAAGGATTCCGAAAGCATAGGCATCATCAATTTCTAACCGAAGATATTGGAAATCCACATCTTGAAAGACACATTGCTTCAGTTACAACCTTGATGAGGGCTGCACCTAATTGGCGAAATTTCGAACGCCTTTTCCAGAGAGCCTTTCCATCCGGTCACGAACAACTTGAAATGCCTTTTATGGAGGAATCCAAAAACTAAGCAATATTTAATTTAAGGGAACTGTTGCTCAAGTTTATCGTTGGTGATTCGTCTTGTCAGGACATCTGTGGACACATCAAAAACCCGAGATAAAATTGTTGCCATTTGATCTACTGCATATTTTAAATAATTTTGTCTTGAAATGCCCTTATCTTTTGCTTCTTCTACTAATGGTAAAACCATTTGAAAGTGAAGATTAAATTGTTCTAAAAGGTGATTTTGTGGGGCAAGAATAAGACCACCAAAAGTATAACCCTGATACTCCATTTTAGAGTGATCCCTATTATTAAGCTCAGAAAGAAACATTGCCCATGAGTTTATCACGTCTGTAGGATCAAGTTTAATTTGGCTCAACTCTTTTTTGTGCATAAATAGATGTCCAATTTCATGGGCTAACGTAAACCTGAATCGGTATGGTCTGTCTTGATATACACCTTCATCAATATAAATAGCTTTAAAATCGGGAGTAATAAATCCTTCCACATCACATAATTTCTGAATGCCTGGCAGGGGAATGATATCTATATCAAAACGAAAATCAATAATTTCTTCTATTGGGGTTGGAATTGACTTGTCTTGGTGGTATTTTTGAAGGAAGTTGTCTGCATATCTGATTATTTCTTCGTCTTCACGATATTTAATCTCCAGTTCTATCACTAAGCTCGCCTAATTATTTCTGCTAATTTTTCTAATTTATCGGGATCTATTTTTTCACCACGAATCGTTCTAAAGATAAGCGGAAGTTTTGTGGCTAACTCTACATCATCCATTATATAATTCGGAACAGTACCGTTGCAGGCCGCTGCATCGTCAAAAAAATTATACCATTCATCTGTGCCCTCTCGTAAATTCAAAAAACCCGCCAATTTTTCAAGTTTTTCCCTTGATTTTGGTGGCAAAGCCTTCCCTCTCTCAAGTTTACTATAATTACCAGGATCAAGATTATGTTCTAAACAAAATTGCCGTAATGTTTTTCCTGTTTTTTGTCTTAATTGTTTAAATTTTTTCCCAAATAAGATATATGGTTCCATGGCAACCCCCCCCTTCATAAGTTATGTTGTAATTTTACTACAACACTTTAATAATGTCAATAGTATTTTTATAATAAATTTCATTACTACCTTAATCTATGACATTTCGATCTTATTTAACAGGGTAAAGAGGGGAAAGGACGGCAATACAAAAAGGAATTCATTCAATTTCTATACATTGCAGAGGGATCACTTTTTGAAGTTTTGTCATTAACTGAGATATTCAAGCGTAGAAACCTGATTAGTGATGAGGAGGGGGCTAAGATTAGAGAACAAGCTGAAACTATTGATCGCAAGCTTCACGGACTTATCAGGAGCTTAAGGGGAAAGACTTGAAAACATAAGCCCTGATGTCGTAGAATTCAGTATTTTTGGATTTGCCTCAAGCCCGCCCGGCATCGCAAGGCTTCAGCCGAGGCGGACGGGCGAAGCGCTCCTCAAATCCCGCCCCGGGATGATCCTCAAACGAAGTGGTCATAATTGCAGCGATCAACGAGAGCTGGTGGAATGGAAGGATTTGAGTAAGGACTGGCTGTGAGATTCTTCACCCCGCTTTGGGCGGGGCTCAGAATGACAAACAGGAAAGAATGCTCCGGGTTGGTCCTTGAGGGAAGAGGCGAGGAATGATGGCTGGCTGTGAGATTGTTTGAGATTCTTCACCCCGCTTTGGGCGGGGCTCAGAATGACAAATGGGAAAGAATGCCACAAGCGTGCTCGCTCAGAATGACAAGCAGGGAGGAACGCGACAAGCGTGCTCGCTCAGAATGACACATTCCGTGTCTATCCCTCTGAGCGTGGAGGAGGCCACCTTCTGCTTGGACCTTTTTGTTCATACATCTCTCAAGGACTCAAATTCTTCCATGGTGACATAGTTCCCGCTTTTTACCTCTTCACTCTTTTTTTCCAGTTCGGACTTATCAAGCAACATTTCTAGATCTGTAAGCTTGGCTAGCCCGAGTTGCTTCAATACTTCCGCTAACTGGTCAATAGATAATTCGGTGCATGGATTTTCATGGGGAGAAATATGTTGACTTAGTCCAGTGACTTAGTTTATCATTGGAATAAAAAACATCGGAGGATTCATATGCCTGCAATTGTAAATGTACATCAGGCCAAGACACAGCTCTCGCGGTTGCTTAAACGGGCGCATGAGGGCGAGGAAATCGTGCTCGCCAAGGCGGGAAAACCTTATGCCCGCTTAGTGCCTTTGGAGGAGGCGCAACCCAGGGTGCCTGGAATTGCTGATGGACGGGTAGACAAGGCTTTTTTTGAACCACTGCCAGAGAGCGAGTTGAAGGCATGGAACCGGTAAAAGAAAAAGGTTCGAGGTTCTTGCTTGATACCCATGTCCTTTTGTGGTGGCTATTTGATGATCCCAAGCTTTCTGGTATGGCTCATAATGTTATTCAAGGTCCGGATAATACGATCCTGGTTAGCAGTGCTTCCGGGTGGGAGATCGCGACAAAATATCGTTTGGGGAAATTACCTCATGCTGGTGAGGTGGCTCAGAACTTGCCCTCCTTGCTACGCCAGTCGCGCATGGACATTTTACCGATTACCATGGAACATGCGCTGGCAGCAGGTGTGCTCCCCGGTCCTCATCGTGATCCCTTTGACCGGATGTTGATCGCTCAAGGACAGATTGAAGGATTGCCCATCGTAACTTCAGACCCCGTGTTTAAGCAATATCCTGTTGAGCTTGTATGGTGAGCATTTTCAGCCCTCTCATGTACAAACCCTGAGCCCGTAGAAACCTACCCCTCTGAGCGTGGAGGAGGCCACGTTTTGCTTGAGCCTCTTAGTAGCTGTTTGATGCTTATTTTCAGCGTCACCGGGTCCTGATCCATTCTCAATTGATAGGTAATTTCGGCCTTGCAGGGTATGGGCAGAGCACCCAACTGAATCTTTTCGCCTTCCATAGTGACGATAGTCGTTGCTTCAGTTATCACAAAGTGACGTTCTGAAACAATAATAGCGTCGCTGGTTTTCCCCTGGATTATCACGGACCCGGATCTTATTAAACCCTTTGGCAGGCTTTCTGAAAAACCGGTAACCGGCAAAAGCAAGAAAAGCAGTGAGAAAACCAAGCACAGAGAAATCCTGTAGATCGACTGACCTCTATAAAACATACACATAACGGCCTCCCTCCTCATCGTTCAAGCCACGATTTCAGACCACTTTTAATCTTAAATGCAGGAGTTACCTTTTCAGACAAGACCGTACCCGTACTCTGCTGCACAAAAGACTTAACCCCCAAGGTTCCCACGTGAATGCCAACGGCTGATGCCCTACCTTCACCG
>JAUVXZ010000313.1 GCA_030603345.1 Pseudomonadota bacterium | reverse complement strand
GCAAGAATCCAGTGGAACACTAGAGCCGGTGCAACTTCCAGAAGTTATAAAACCAGGTTTAGCAGAGCGGGCAGTGAACTTCGTTTATACCATCTACAACGGCTTAACCAAAGCACTCTCTTTCCTGCTTGAACAGAGTGTCTTTAAAGAATATCCAGAACTAGCTGAATTCTATGGACAAATAGCATCCTTTCTAATCGCCATTACCGCTGTGTACTTGATATTGCTCTTGGTTACGGCTGCCAAGAAAATAGTAGGCCTGTTGTTAGTTCTAGGATGGGCTTTGTTTATTGTGACACTAGTCATAAGAGCTTTGTAATTTTTGCAGCGTTCCTATGGTGAAGGTCGGTATATAATCACAGTGAGAGGGCAGGGGAGTTTGTTCCCCTCGACTTCTTTGTGTCACTCTGGAATCAATTGATGCATGGGAAATGAAGCCAATCTGCCGGGGAAGTATTGGAAAGAATGGGAGGCAAATATACAAAAATGAGCAACAGAAGGAGTACAATGGTCGGGAGCAAGCTTTATCAAGAAGTCTATCGTCCCCAGTTTCACTTCACTGCTAAAAAGAACTGGTTAAATGATCCTAACGGATTAGTTTATTACAAGGGTGAATATCATTTATTTTTTCAGCACAATCCCTCACATGCCAGCGGGGCAATCAGCGACAAAGTAATGCTATGGGGCCATGCTGTTAGTTCGGATATGGTGAGGTGGAAGCAACTAGCGAACGCAATTGAACCAGATGAGCTAGGTGCGATTTGGTCGGGTTCTGGTGTGGTGGACTGGGACAATACGACAGGCTTTCAGAGTGGCAAGGAAACAGCGATGGTGAGTATTTATACCTCAGCGGGCAAGCCTTTCACGCAAAGCACTGCCTACAGTAATGACCGGGGACGAACATGGACCAAGTACAAAAAGAATCCGGTTCTTGGACACATTATAGGAGGAAATAGGGATCCTAAAGTTATTTGGCACGCTTCCTCCAAGAGGTGGGTGATGGCTCTCTATCTTGATGCCAATGACTATGCGCTGTTCTTATCGCCGAATCTGAAATGGTGGGAACGGGTGAGCGATATTCAATTACCCGGTTCCAGTGAATGTCCGGATATCTTTGAACTGCCAGTTAATGGTGATAAAGAGAACAGCAAGTGGGTGTTTTGGGGAGCTAATGGGAACTATATTATGGGGGCATTTGATGGCCGTATTTTCAGGCGAGAAAGCGATGTGCTACAGAGCGACGGGGGAGCCAACTTCTATGCGGCTCAAACCTGGAACGATATTCCCAACTCTGACGGCCGAAGGCTTCAAATTGCCTGGATGAGAGACGGCGAATATCCAGGTATGCCCTTCAATCAGCAGATGAGTTTCCCTTGTCAGTTAACACTTCAAACTACACCAGAGGGGATTCGCCTCTACCGCCGACCGATAAAAGAGATTGAAAACATTCATCAAAAGGAATGTTCCTGGAACAACCAGATATTGGAGCCAGATGAGAATCTTCTCTCGGATATCCAAGGTGAGCTTTTCCATATCCAGACTGAGGTCGAAGTGGACAGTGCAGCCGAATTTGGATTTATCCTAGGCGGTGAGAGCATCCGATACACCGCCTCCAACAGTGAGCTTTTCTGTCTGGGGAAATCTGCCTCACTTAGGCCTGTTCAGGGCAAAATCAAGCTGGAAATCCTGCTTGACCGGACCTCGCTGGAGATTTTCGGTAATGACGGCAGAATCTGCATGAGCTTCTGTTTTCTGCCCGATCCAAGGAACAGAAACCTGAAGATTTACTCTTCCCGAGGTAAGATTAGGATTCTTTCTTTAAAGGTATATGAGCTAGGCTCTATATGGTCAGAGTCAGAACTGCAAAAAGCTGATAATGGATAACAGAGTACAAATCATTTCAACCTTAAGATGCAATTTCAGAAGATTTCTTGAGGGAAATGGGAAGGACGTCTCCTGTTCAGCTGGCAGATGCTTTAGTTTCTCTGAAGAACAATAGTTTTGGATCCACGTTCTTGGGACTCAACTGTAGCAACAGTCTATGGTAAACAAGAAGGAGAGTGTCCGGCTCAGTCCTTTAATAGGTCTCCTGACCCTTTTCAGCCGTTACAATTGCCACACTGGCACTCACACCAATACGGGTTGCACCTGATTCTATCATCAGTCTGGCATCCTCAAAGCTTCTAATCCCGCCACTGGCCTTTACTCCTATTTTAGGACCAACAATTTTTTTCATTAAGGTAATATCTCTGGCCTTTGCACTACCTTTGGCAAATCCTGTGCAAGTCTTCACAAAATCAGCTCCCACCTTCTTGGCTATCTGGCAGGCTATGACCTTCTCATCATCAGTCAATAGCCCTGTCTCTATTATTACCTTAAGTATGGTTGTGCTTCTACAAGCCCTTTTTACTGCTCTAATGTCTTCTTCCACTTTCTTAAGATCTCCAGATTTCAAAAACCCGACATTGATTACCATATCTATTTCCTGGGCTCCATCCTCAATAGCACAGCGTGCCTCAAGTCCCTTGCTCCGGCTCTGCATGGCCCCCAGGGGAAACCCAACTACAGAACATACTTTTACCGCTGTGTCCCGGAGTTTACGAGCACAGATGCCAACCCAGCTTGAGTTAACGCACACCGAGTAAAACCTATACTTGACGGCCTCATCACAGAGCCTATCGATCTGCTCCCTTGTTGCTTCAGGTTTTAACAGCGTATGATCTATGTAAGGAGCTACATCCGCAGGAACCCTTACTACATCACCAGAGGTACTGCCGCTTTCTTCCGCCATATCTATGTACTTCCTTATCTGGTCCATCCCAAAGAGCGCTGGACTGCCTTTTTCCAACCAGCATACAGACTTTCCCTTTGAGCCTCACCCATATGGGGCTCAAAAACTCGATCTAGTTTCCAATGACGTTCTATCTCTTCCTTGCTCTTCCAAAAACCTACGCCCAAGCCAGCTAAATAGCTGGCACCCCGAGCCGCCATCTCGGTAACAGAGGGGCGCTCCACTGGTATCCCCAGTATATCTGCCTGAAACTGCATCAGGAAATCGCTCTTAGTCGCCCCACCATCTACCCTCAAA
>JAUVXZ010000316.1 GCA_030603345.1 Pseudomonadota bacterium | reverse complement strand
GGAAGATCTTCGGTTAAGTCTACATCCAGAGCATCATGCATCACCTTCCATGCATCAGTGGAAAGATTCTCTTCGAATCTGTTGGTCACCCATTCTTCTATCAAAGGAGGTGTGCCGAACATTCTGGCCAAAAAATAGGCATCTATGCTCCCATTACCAACCCCAAATTCATCAACGATCTTAGCACCGATGCCTGACATCTTCTTGTATTGGTCAGTAAACCTGTAAATACCGTAGTGGATAATGGCCCCTGTTCTTTCAGGATATTTAGCGGCAAACCGAATCACAATAAGGGAACCGTTAGAGGTACCAAAGATGTGGGTCTTTTCTACCCCAATCTCGTCGAGAATCATCTTCAGGTCGTCGACCCACTGCTCAACAGATACGCCCGCAGGAGATCTATCTGAAAGTCCTGCACCTCTTTGGTCATATAGTATCACCTTGAAATGGTCTTGAAGGATCGGCAGCATAAAGTCCCATTGGTTATGAACGAGGCTGCTGCCCCCGATAAGAACCAGGGGCTCGCCTTCGCCAACGACATCGTACCAGATCTTCTTCCCATCGTTGCTTGTAAGGTAGGCCATATTTTCTCTCCTCTTTTAAACAATGATCTATAGCTTTGGAGCTCAGGTGTCGCTCTGGTTGATGCTCAACGAGATACCATTATGGTATGCTTTCCAGGTACCGAATGGCTTCTTCACTGGTAACCACGTCGCAATATTTCATCCACAAATCCAACAGTGCAGCCTTGTGCGAGATGTTGATCCGATCATAGACGCAGTCTTCGACGACTGCCACATTGAAATTTCGGGTAACCGCATCCACACAGGTGGCACGGATACAACCGCTGGACGTTCCCCCGGTGACAATCAGGGTGTCAGCCCTCAACTTGATGAGGAAACTGAGAAGAGGGGTTCCATAAAAGGCACTCGAATAACTCTTGTTAATTACGGGGTCGCCCTTTTCAGGTGCCAGCTCATCAACGATCTTTGTGCCTCTTGCTCCCTCGAGATACTGAGACTGCTCGCGATCTGTTTTAGCCGCAAAACCATCAAACTTGATGTCGGTCTGAATCTGTCTGGTATATATTATCGGGATGTTTTTCCGTCGCGAAACCGTTAACACTCCTCTTATACGCTCGATAGCTCTCCAGGATGATTCACCCACACCTGATGGCCATTTATGGATCTGGTCAAGGATGGGCCTATCAGCGCCTGTATAATTGTACTGGGGATCAATTATCATCAAGACAGGATGCTCGCCGAGACCCCGAGTTTTCCCGTACCCTCCTCGGCGAATCACCTCGCGATCCACTGTGGTCAATATATCATCAAAAATGTGCATTTCTTCCTCACCAATACAGGGTCCGAAAATCCCATGGTTTATGTCAGCCAGTTCTGCTTTCAAGGCCTTTCATGTCATTTACCAACCCTATGAATCAAGTCTACTTTATCACGGCAAATATCAATCCGAACGCCGCAAGAGCAAGGCACGAAGAGGCGTAGAAGGCACCATTTATTCCAGACATTGTAAACACTATCCCGAGCAAGGGAGGGCCGAGTGTTTGGCCCAACCTGAGTGCCGTTCCGTAAAAGGACATAATTATCGCACGATTCTCAGTTGATGACAGTCCCCCTAAAAGGGTTTGAATAGTTGGTAAGCTGATACCCTGAGCAGTCCCCAACAGCAGCGCGGGGATGAAAAATAGCCAGGTGTTGGGTACACACGGAATGATGACCAAAGCCACAGCGTAAAGAAAAAAGCCTGCTCTAAGCACGGCTTTTTCCGGGAATTTTTGTATGATTTTCTCCATTTGGGATGAAGAGAGTGCAGAAGCGACATACACGCTTGACATAACAATTCCGATAATAAATGGGGGCGCATTGAAGGTGATGCCCATAAGAAGCGGAAAATAGGTAGCATAGGAACCAGCCACGATAATGAAGATGACGATGGTGACACTATAAATTGCTATGATTTGTCCCTTTTTTATGCTCTTAGTCACACCGCGTATGTATTCCTTGAATCGCTTGGCGTTCTTTAGCTCCGGAGTAAGGCTCTTCAGGGAAAACATCACAAGCAGTCCTACAGGGATGGCCATTAAAGGTAAGACAAAGGGGTAATACCATCCCATCATCGCCAATGCTCCACCGACTGCCGCAAAACCGGCAGCACCAATACTAAAGGCGCTCTGATTATAGCCCATGGCTGCTGCACGCTTTTTTCCTGAGTAGAGATCACCTATGACGGTAACATTTAGCGAACTTAAAGGAGCTACCCCAATACCCTGAAAGAAGCGTAGCACAAGCAGGATTTTGAAATCACGGGTGACAAGACATGCGCCCCCGGCCACGGCAAAAAGCATGAGTGATGGGACCAAAACCTTCTTTCTCCCAAATAGATCGGCAAGTAATCCCATCACAGGCATCAGCAGGATACCTGGAAAGGTGAAAACTGTAATGAGTAATCCAATATCCTCAGACGGTACCTGAAGTTCCTTGACTATTTTTGGAAAAGCGGGACTAAGGCTAAAAATCCCTATAGCCGTCGTAAGGGTAATGCAAAAGATAATGTGCAGATTGCTATCCAGATAAATCTTTTCCGAATTCTCAATCTGTTTATTGGCAGCCACGGATCGATTTTTCTATCTAGTCAAAAGATGGAAGGTAAAATAAATATCGGTTTTCCGGCGAAACATGTCGCCTATGTTTTACGGCTATTAAAAGAGTACATAATTCGCATGAGGGTAATCTATCCCAATAGAAACTCTGGGTTTCGGTAAGGCCGAAAAATCCGGACGGCAAACAGTGGAACCAATTCCTACAAGGAGGGGGTCGCAGTTTTGAAACCAGTTTCCATTACGCAAAAGATGTCCTCGGAGGAGATCAATTAAGACCCAGTCCTATGTTTCTTGAGAAACTCGATCACTTCTTTTGCAACCTCAGCGGGGTGTGTGACAACGCAATAGGTTCCCTCGGCACCAGGTATAACAGCTACATCAACATCTGAGCACAAACGCTGAACATCCTTCCACCCCCCACCGTAA
>JAUVXZ010000272.1 GCA_030603345.1 Pseudomonadota bacterium | reverse complement strand
GCTATCATTTCTAAGAATTCTCTCGAACCTGGCCAGAAGAGTTCTAGGGCTATGTGATTGTTGATTTTCCTGCTTCTGATTTCACTTAATAACTTTTCCACATAGCTTTCGCCTGCTTGGCGAATATCTCCCAATATGAATATGGGACCCTTTAGATAACGCGAAATCAAAGTAATGTCTTGAGCTATCAACCCAGGATTCCGGTAGGCTGGCAAGTCTCGCCCACATATATTCTTGTATGCATGAGCTGCTCCACCGCAGGTTACGCAGTTATATCTACATCCACGCCACGGCAATACAGCCACAATGGGATAGTTGAACCAATCCCGGAAGGGCAAGTGCCCGGTGAGATCGCTATGTCGAGCACTCGACCTCATTACGCTCCTATAATCAAAGGGAAAGTCGTCTAAATCAAGAGGTACATAGGAAAATCCATTTACCCGGATTCCGTTCCCATCTTCTCGCCAGGTCAAATTGGGAACACTCTCGAGAGGTTCCTTCTTCCGAATCACCTCAAGAAGCTGTCGAAGTGGTTCTTCCGCCGAATCACCTCGCAGCACGTAGTCAACCTGGGGATATGAAAGGAGGTCTTGGTGGTAATATGAAGCTGACAGTCCTCCGAAGATGACCGGAGTGTGGGGATGGTACTTCTTAATAATTCTAGCCAGCTCTAGGCTTCCGTGGGCATGAGGTAGCCAATGTAAATCTATGCCAAAGGCCAAGGGACTTAGTGACTTAATTAACCTTTCCACATTAAATCTCTTACTCTTGAGCATCTTTAGGGCAATATTGATAATGCGCACTGAATATCCATATCTTTTCAAGTAATCAGCTATAGTCACAAAACCAATGGGATACATCTCAAAGATTGGGGTGGAAGGGACTACGTCACTGATAGGTCCATATATGGAAGCCTTCTTTCTAAAATCGTACACACTTGGAGGATGGAGGAGAATGAGATCCGCTTTAGGCATGCACTAGCCTCCTCGAAGATAATATGCTTTCACAACATTATACCAGAATTGTATCCTTTGACAAAATACTACAAAGAGGGGAAATTCAAAGAATATGTTTTTAACCCGGAGTTGAGGAGTTTGCCAGAAAAGCCCTTCTGTATAATCTCAAATGTCTAAAGAACAACCTAAGAGCCACGGACGTGCGTCCCTTTCAAGCAGTAGGCACACTCACCATAAGAAGACTCACAGCCAGTAAGATACCGAGAAGAACTATCCAGGAATAAAACTTTTCGCTTTCCCTCTTTCTCAGCACACATTCGCAATCTCCTATCTTATTGCTTTACTGTTAAATATAAACCCTGCCCCGTGGGATAGAATCCCACAGAGCAGGGTCTCTCAACAATTTAAAGCACAATGATGTTCCTACTTCCGCATCACTGAAGAACTAGCCCTTGAGCCTTAACACTTCTTTCACAGCGCTGATGATCTTATCCTTAGTGGGGTAGATGTAATCCGTAGATATGTTGTAGGCGGCAGCTCTCGGAACATCCATGGTCGCTACTCGAGCCATAGGCGGGGCTGGATAGATGTTCTCAGCCACCGTCGCGAAGAACTCTCCCGTAGTCCCGAAGGTCTTCGGTGCTACATCGACGATGACCATGGCCCCTGTCTTCTTAACCGATTTTACCAGAGACTTCCTGTCGAACGGCATTAATGTCCTGGGGTCCCAGACCTCGGCGCTGATGCCCTGATCTGCTAGGTCTTCAGCTGCCTGAAGTGCCATCTGGACCAGGGAGCTTCCAACAGCGGTAATGGTCACATCGGTGCCCTCGTGCTTTATGTCCGCCTTGCCAAAGGGGATGGTGTAGTTACCTTCTGGCACAGGCCCTTTTACGCTGCCGGTTTGCAGGAAGGCCATTGGATCTTTTGCTTCGCGTAGGGCGGTTCTCCACAGCCCTACCGCATCAGCGGGCGTAGCAGGAACGACTGTGAGTAAACCGGGGGTGTTAGCCAGCCAGTTCCAGTAGCAGCCGGAGTGGTGCACAGTTCCTCTGAATCCCGCCGCGTAGACGTTCATATGAAATATGACTGGGCATTCAAGCTTGTATCCTATTTTGAAACGCACCATGGCTGCCTGCTGCACCAGTTGTCCCCAAGCGTCTAGGGCAAAGTCAGTGCTCTGAAGACTGACGATTGGTCGCGTTCCCGCCAATGCGGCTCCTACCCCGGCCCCGGCCTCATGATTCTCGCAGATCCCGGTCGCACTTATCCGTTCCCGACCAAATTCTTCAATTACAGGCTTAATTCTAGCAACATCTCTATCAACCAAGATTCTGTTGATACCATCATTGTAGCCAAATATGAAGATGTTCGGATCACGCCTCATCTCTTCAGCGATGGTAACGGTTTGTGCCTCTACAATTTCCATTATCTTAGCCATTAAAATTCACCTCCTATGAGATTCCTTTGGTACTCAAACGCCTCTTTCGGATTCGGGAGGGGGCTGTCTAAGCCGAACTGGACCGCTTCTTCCATTTCGTCAGCTACTTGCTTGCGTACCCGCTCCAGCTCCGCTTCGCTGAGCAATCCCTCCGTAGTGGCCCTCTCGAACCGCTTGATAGGATCCCGTCTGAGCCAGTACTCTAACTCGGCCGGGTCATTCCAGGGCCATTTAGTAATCTCATGCTCACCCGTTCCGGAATGTGCCCAGTGCCGGTAGGTTACACACTCAAGCAACGAAGGGCCTTTGCCTTCTCGAGCCCGGTCCATACAATATTTGGCTGCTTTGTAGACCGCAAATAGATCGTTGCCGTCCACGGTTATCCCGGGAATGCCAAAGCCAGCTGCCCTCACCGAGAGATCCTGTCCTACCATCAGTAACGACTGGTCCTCTCGAGCCGGTCTTGCGATCTGCATTTGATTGTTGTTGATAACAAAGACTACCGGGACATTCCATGTCGCTGCCAGATTGAGACAAGAGCCAAAACCGGCTGTGAGCATGGCCCCGTCGCCACACGTAGAAACTCCTACATTCTTTTTGCCCTGAATCTTGAAGGCCTTGGCCACTCCTAGCGCGTGGGGAACACATGCGCCGACGAGGCCTGCCATTTCTAAGCATCCGTGCTCCGCGTCCGCTATGTGCATACTGCCTCCGTGGCCTTTGTTCGTACCAATCACTTTCGTCATGAACTCAGCCATCCAAGGGTTTAGCTCCACCCCTAGGGCCAGCGGATACCCATGGGAACGGTGGGTACCTGTGAGCAAGTCACCCTTTTCCATAGCCATGGCTACGCCGACACAGGTCGCCTCTTCACCGGCCGAGCTGTGTCCACTGCTCCCTCCCCCGATTCGATGCCCTGCAATTTCTTTTGGGTATTTTCTTTGCTTAGCCAGCGCGCGAAGCTTCAGCTCACCCTGCCGAATGCGTTGCATCCTCCGATACATCTCCAGCATGGTTTTCTTGGGCAAGGTGACGGAACGTGGGATATGCTGTGCCAGGGCCTTTGATTTTAGTCCCGAAAGACCGAGCACCGCCGCCGCAGCAGCGACGCCACCTACCCCTTTGATAAAGGTTCTACGCGAAATTCCTCCTCCGTTGCCTCTCTCTTCCTCAACTGTAACTTCACTTTTAGTACTAATTTCCCGATCCATATTTATCCTCCTTTTTTTAGCACTACAACTCCTTCGCCTTTTATTCTATACTCATCACCTCCCCATGTGTTATTTTGAAACAAAAAAAAAGACCAACCCTCGTAGCTTCGAGAATTGGCCTAATCATGGCTTCATTGAAACTGACCTGAGTCAATGAATCATCCCAGCTTCTTAGAATTTGCACTTATCTCGGTATTCCCCTGCACTGGCATTACCCAGATCAGGTTCAATTAGTTGGATCATAACAGAAAAAAATAAAATGTCGAGTTTGGGAATTAACTGATGTTACAGTAACAAAATGATAGACTTAATTACTACGTGAAAATGTTAGTTTTTTGTGGTAACCTTTATGGAGATAGGAGGTTGCCACAGATGAAAGAACAAAGGTTTTTGATCACTATGAAGGATATCCAGAGGTATCGGATCCTAAAGGACTGCCTTGAAAAGGGGATTCATTAGGCCATTTGCAGACCGGGAATTCTTACTCGTTTTTCCACCACATTTAGGACCCGGGATACAATGAGTACCGCAACCAGATATATAAAAGCCACCACCAGGAAAACTTCAAAGTATCTAAAGTTTTTCGCAGCGATAATCTTACCCTGAGCCATCAGCTCAGGAGCCCCGATCATGTAGGCAACCGAGGAATA
>JAUVXZ010000156.1 GCA_030603345.1 Pseudomonadota bacterium | reverse complement strand
TCTTTTTCATGGAGCAAGGCTTTAACCAGGGAGAATGCCTTAATCGCAGCCACAGCAGCGGCACTCGATCCCCCAAGGCCTGCCTTCACTGGAGAGACTGATGTAATTGCTATTTCCAGTCCGTGGAACCCAAACAAAGATGCAACCGCAAACATGAGGCCGAATTGGGAATTAAACGGGACCTGATCCAAAGGGTATGTCTCTTGCGCATGGAAATTCTCAGAAGATATTTTGACCCACCCTGGTTTGTATGGCAAAAGGGTGACGAAGGTCCTCAAATTGAGAGCCAGATTTACCGTAGTGGGCTTTGCCCCCTCTAAAGGTAGGGCCAAAGCCTTGATGTCCCAGGTACCACCAGAGTCAATTCTGCAAGGAGCCGAACTGCTTATAGGGTTTTCTTCAAGAAGTTCTTTAAGACATCTATGGGGTGTGGACATAGGAAGAGAATGGTCAGGCAGTTAAAGCCTTTTGAAGCTCCGAAAAGCAGCATCAATCGTTTTTGTTATTGTCTTTTCATTGTGGGCTGCGGAAACAAAGAGAGCCTCGAAAGGTGATGGGGCCAGATAGATTTTTTGCGCCAACATCTCTCTGTAAAATGATACGTATTTTGAGCTTTCAGTTTTCTGAACGGATTCGAAATCAACGACTGGATTTTTGCCAAAAAAGATTGCACCCATTGATCCAGCCCGATTGATCATGAGATCTATTCCGGCCTGTCTGGCCGCATCACGTAAGCCAGAAAAAAGAACCTTCGATTTTTCCTCTATCTTGGCATAAATCTCTTTGTTCTTTAAGATTCTGAGGGTTACCAGCCCTGCAGTCATGGCCAAGGGATTGCCTGATAACGTGCCTGCCTGGTAAATATCACCGCGCGGGGCGACATGGGACATAATATCCCGTCTCCCTCCGTAGGCCCCAACTGGAAGGCCACCACCGATAATCTTACCTAAGCACGTGAGATCGGGCTTGATATCGTAGAGCTCTTGGGCACCTCCAGGGCTCACTCTGAATCCAGTTATGATCTCATCAAATATGAGAAGGATGTCATGTTCTTTGGTTATGTTTCTTATCCCCTCCAAGAATCCCTTCTCAGGCAAGATAACCCCCATGTTACCAGCGATAGGCTCGATAATAACAGCAGCTATCTGATCCGAATATTTTTCAACCCCGGCCTCTACTGCCTTCAAATTATTAAAGGGGAGCGAAACCATAAGTCTTGCCAAGTCAGCCGGGACTCCGGGGCTTCCTGGGATGCCAAAGGTAGCCAATCCAGAACCGGCACATACCAGGCAACTGTCACTGTGCCCGTGGTAGCAACCATCGAACTTTATGATCACATTCCTGCCGGTAAATCCGCGAGCGAGGCGAATAGCGCTCATAGTTGCCTCTGTCCCGGAGTTTACCATTCTCACCATTTCAACTGAAGGCACAGTTTCAACAATCATTTCTGCCAGATTCACTTCCAGTTCAGTGGGGGCGCCATAACTGGTTCCATTCTCTAGTGCGTCGTTGATTGCCTGAATTACCTCTGGATGCCTATGTCCCAGTATCATTGGCCCCCAGGAACAGACATAATCGACATATCTCTTTCCGTCAGCATCCCACAAATAACAGCCATCTGCCCTTTGAATAAAAGGGGGATCCACACCTACATTTCGGCCTGCCCTCACTGGGCTATTAACGCCGCCTGGGATGATTTCTTGTGCCTTCAGAAAAAGTTCTTTTGATCTGCTTTCCATAACAGTCTACTTTAAAAATATTTCGGACTAGTCTTTTTGTACTCCTTAAGGGTCAAAAGGACCACATACTCGTTTACCTGAACCATATCTGCAATTTTCTTGGCTATGTGCTCACAATCTTTGTTGTTTTTGCCATGGATCATAGTGAAAAGATTGTATTTCCATTCACCTTGAATCCTCCTCTGGTAACAATGGCTAACCTCTCTAAAGGTTGCCATTAAAGTACCGGACTTCTTCACTTTATCTTCAGGTACACGCCAGGCAACCATGGCGTTGGCATGAAACCCAGCAAGCTGATGTCTCAGAGTCGCCCCAAAGCGCCTGAGTATCCCTTGTTCCTTTAGCATTTGGGTCTTCTCGAGTAGATCTTCTTCTCTTATTCCAATCTTGTCTGCGAGCGAAGCAAAAGGTTTTGGTGTCACCGGAAGATCTCCCTGGAGGTAGTGGATAATCTTTTTTTCAAGCTCCTCGATCATTCATACCGCAGTACTTCATGCCCCCTAATATGTCAAGATAAAAGAAAAAAGAGAGATTAAGCTTGAAAAAAGCTGTGTTAGATTATATAAATCACGCATCCCGAACGAAAATATCGGCCCGTTGCAAAAACGAAAGGATGCGATGTACCCTTCGCAAGATATGACAGAGAGGCTTGAGACCCTCAACAAGATCGGGATCGCCCTATCAAGTGAAACAAATCTGACGCTCCTACTAGAATCAATTGTAAGGGAAACTCGCTCTTTTACAAACGCCGACGCTGGCAGCCTTTACCTTGTTGATCAGGATAACGGGGCCCTGCACTTTGAGGTTGCCCAGAACGATACCCTAAGAAAACGGTCCGATATGAAACCGGACACATTCAAACCATACTCTCTCGCCCTTACCAAAAATAGTATTTCCGGATACGTCGCCATCACTGGTGAAACCCTGAACATCCCCGATGCCTATGATCTCTCTTCAGAAGCCGGTTTCGAGTTTAATCGAGACTTTGATAGGAGAAACAATTACAGAACGAGGTCCATGCTTCTCGTGGCAATGAAGGACACAGAGGGGAAGATCATTGGCGTTCTTCAACTGATTAACTCGATCGATAGCGATGGAAAGGTTATCTCCTTTGACGCCAGCATAGAATCCCTTGTCTCATCTCTGTCTTCACAGGCAGCTGTGGCCATAAAGAATGCACAGCTTATCGAAGAGATAAAGGCTGTTTTTGAGGCCCTCATTCAGTATTCAGTCTCGGCCATAGATGCGAGGAGCCCCTTCACTGCCGGACATTCTAAGGGGGTTGCAAAGTATACCATGGCCTTAGCCAGAGCTATCAACGACACCCAGGATGGTCCATACGCTCCTGTGTCCTTTGGCCCTGCCCAACTTGAAGAGCTCAATTATGCAGCATGGCTACACGACATTGGTAAAATTGGTGTAAGGGAATGGGTGCTTGATAAACGGAGTCGCCTTTCAGAGGCCGAGACAGCCGCCCTTATCAGCCGTTTTGAGAGTAGCAAAGCCTCTGCCATCGTTGAAACTGAGAAAAAGAAACTTGTTTTATTTCAAAAAGACGGGGGCAACCAAAAAGAGATCAGAGAACTAGATAGAGACCTGAGCGGTCGACTGAAACAGATAGAGCAGGACCTGGCATTTATCAAGGAGACTAATACCAGTAACTTCCTAGATGAACCACAGCTCAAGAAGATAGAGGGGATCTACAAGAAGAAATACTCAGATTTTGAAGGGCAAAAAAGAGGCTATCTCACTGATTTTGAATTTGAAAATCTCTCTGTAAGAAAGGGTAACCTGACAAAGAGTGAGGTGGAGGAGATCCAATCCCATGTGATTCACACCGAAAACATCGTTGATAAGATACCCTTTAAGGGTTCCTTGAAAATGGTTCCTCTTTTTGCTGCTGGTCATCATGAAATGCTTGATGGATCGGGTTATCCAAAACAGGTTACATCAGAGAATATTCCCCTTCAGACAAGAATAATTACGGTGGCCGATATCTATGAGGCACTCATTGCCAAGGATAGACCGTATAAAAGAAGTATGGATCCAGTGAGGTCACTGGCTATCTTACAGGAGGAGGCTGCCAGGGGCAGACTTGACAAGGAACTTGTCAGGATTTTCATTGAAAAGAAGGTCTACGAAGCCAAAGAGGAAAACTAAGAGACACATACCGTGGACATAAAGAGGGATTATTACGAGGATATTCAGCTTCTGGACAGCAAGGTGCTGTGGTTCTGGTTTTTGATGCTCATAGCTGCCTTAGTTACCTTTCCATTTCTGGCACCAAACTACTACATCTACATGGCCAATTATATGGCCATTAACGTTCTTGTTGCTGTCGGGTTGAATATGTTAGTAGGCTATACTGGTCAGATATCCCTCGGCCATGCCGGATTCTTTGCTATAGGGGCCTTTACCACGGTTCTCTTTATGGGCAAACTTTCTTTCCCCTTTCTTGTTGCACTTACTGCCGCCGGTGCCATTGCTGCTGTTTTCGGTTTTGTCCTCGGGCTCCCTGCCCTGAGGTTAGAAGGCCCCTATCTCGCCATTGCCACCCTCGGTTTCGGCATGGCTATTACCCAGCTAATAGGCCGTTGGGAATTTTTTGGGGGAAGGATGGGGATACAGGCTCCTACCCTTAAGCTTTTTGGTCTATGTACTGTGTCGAGTGACAGGGGACTCTACTTTGTAATCATACCTATCACCTTTCTTTTAACCTTAGCTGCCAGAAACCTCATGAAAACAAAGGTCGGAAGGGCCTTTATCGCCATCAGGGATTCAGACATCGCTGCCGAAACAATGGGTGTTAACCTGACGTACTATAAGACCCTGGCCTTTGCCATAAGCGCTTTCTACACAGGCATTGCCGGTGGATTGATGGCATTCATGCTTGGCTTCATCAACCCGAGCAGCTTTAATTTTATTCTTTCAATCTATTTTCTGGCATTTGTTATTGTAGGAGGGGTTGGAACGATATTTGGTTCCATCATGGGCGGCGTTGTGATGACCTGGTTAATTCTCATGTTGGATAAGGTTCAGGATCTGCCCTATTTGGGGCAATTGCTCATGACTATTTCAGATCGGTGGATGAGTGTTACTGGTGTCCACAATGTCGCGAGTATTTGTCTCGGGTTAATAATTGTTTTAATAGTGGTTTTTGAGCCCCTTGGTCTCTACGGGTTCTGGATACGGACAAAGATCTATTGGAAAACGTGGCCATTTTAATGTTTCCCGTTTTATGTAACCAATTGGATTCACAATTTTTTAGCGGCTCTCAACATATGCCGGCCATATGGAATAATGGAATAGTGGAATAGTGGTTAGTTGACAGGCATAGGATCATATCATAGTAACTGTTTCTCTCTAAGCCCATTATTCCAGCACTCCATTACTCCATCATTCCGATTACGCAGCAAAGCGAAGTTACTGGAAAGGTAACAGACTATGTTTCTACAGCTTATAGTAAGTGGCATTTCCATCGGGAGCATATATGCACTGGTTGCCCTGGCCATGGTAATAATCTACAAGGCCTCAGAGGTCCCAAACTTTGCTCAGGGTGAAATGGCCATGATCTCCACTTTTATTGCCTTTATGCTCTTTGATGGTTACGGTCACGGCTTTCTTGTCTCATTTAGCGGAGCCTTAGGGTTTGCCATTGTATTGGGCATATTTTTGGAGTTTGTTTTCCTTAGAAGGGCAAAGGATCCCAATGTCCTGAGTCTCATCCTCATTACCCTTGGGTTTCAGATGATGCTTTACGGCACGGCAAGCTGGAAATGGGGAGCCGAGCAAAAGAGTTTCGATTTTCCGGTTTCAGACTTTGACATAGTCAACATAGGCCCCGCCGTGATCAGCTACTTGAATATTGCCACGCTCTTGGCCGCCCTTTTTCTGATGTTTGCCCTCTTTCTTTTCTTTAGATACACAAAGGTTGGGATTGCCATGAAGGCTACCCAGCAGAATGTGGTGGCCGCCAGGATAAACGGAATCAGGGCCAACCGAATATTATCCATAACCTGGGCGATGAGTTCATTTATTGGTGCTGTTGCCGGAATGATGCTGGCGCCCGTGGCTACGCTGGATCCCAACTTGATGATGGATCCTCTTCTCAAAGGCTTTGCCGCTGCTGTTTTGGGTGGGATGACTACCTTAGTTGGTTCTGCTATCGGAGGATATATGCTTGGTATCATCGAAACCTTGTTCGGTGGATACGTTTCCTTGCAATTTAAATCTGTGGTGGCCTTCCTGATCATTGTCCTGGTTCTCTGCTTTAAGCCGAGTGGTCTCTTTGCCAAGCACTACGTGAGGAGGGTTTAACCGGTTTGTTGGGTTTGTTGGGTTACTTGGGTTTGTTGGGTTCCTTGAGTTACTTGAGTTACTTGGGTTTGTTGGGTTCATGACATTTTAGCATTTAGCCTCTTAAAAAAGGATTGCATCTTTACAGACTGTTGCGCAAACAGGCTCTCCAAACTCAAGAAACTAATATTCTATTCGACCTTCCAAGACAAAATCTTGACTGTTTCCTCTTCCCTTTCCACCACACCCCTGATCCGTTTACTCATTGCCTCCTTAAAACCCTGTGAGATGATCTCGAAATAGGTACTTAGGGTTGTGAGTAAACCCTCTGGGATACTCACATCACTCATGCCTGAAACCTTCTTGTACCATGTAATATTCGAGAGGTCATTATCTTCGTCAACACGGTACGCAATTATAGCATCAACCAGATCCTGGTCTATTTGGTCCGATAGGGCTCTTATCACCAGCGGATCTGCCGTGTTGATATTGATCCTGCCATCACCGTAAGGGCTCAAGTAAGGCAGTATACCCGGTTTTTCGCTCGAACCATATAAAAGCTCCTCTGTTATGCCTCTGACAAACTGCAATTCTTCCAGAAATTCAAGGGGCGCATTCTTGCAAGGATACGGTTTTTCCAATGCCTGGTAGTAGGAGTCTTCGGCTCCAAACCGGGTCACCTCATTGTCCGAGTCGATCCAGTCCTTTAATGCATCTACGATATTCTCCGCCTCTTCGGGATCAAGACCAAATTCAGGGGAACTCAGAAATCGTAAAAGCAGGCCTTTCTGGGTATCGTTGTACTGTCCTTTCTCGTCAACGAGTTGGTTGATCTGAATTCTCCCTGAAAGGTCCATGATCTCCACGGACACCCGGCCATCGTCAAACAAGACAGCAGCGCTCTCAGATAAGACCCCTGACTGCGCCCATAGCTCATGCAGGGTATCTACATTCCCTGAAGAGCGGTCCTCGTGCAGCAACGCACATGCGCCATTAAATCCTGACCTTGCTATACAACCCAGTTTAATGCCATCGGAAAGATTGGCAGCCGCATAAAGGTTCGCCCGCATTGATGTATTGAACTGGAGCGTCAACGTAACAATCAGGCCTACGATTAGAATCGTAAGGATCAATGCAATGCCCTTGTTTTCCCTGAGAAGCGTTACCATGTATATCCTTGCTCTATTGGAAGCGCAATGCTTGTCATGAAGGTAAGGGGGACATCGGGATTTAAGGTATTTTGAAACTCGAGTGAAATGGAAACCATTTTCGGTGTCTTATCCTTAAGCTCCTCTGAGTCAGAATCCCAGCCCTCACGAACGTCGCCATTCTCGTCACGATAGGTCAAGGTAACCGATACTAGTCTTTCGGACAGCACCAATCCACCGGTCTCCTCCTCAGGGGAGCCAGACACCTCAAACACCGGCTTATCATTCCGATAAAGAACAAGATCGTCCCCCTCATCGCTTTCTCGTACATAATAGCTGATCTCAACTGCTCCAGGGTCTTGGTCTTGCCCGCCCAGGTTAACGTGGGCCCTGGAAATGAATCGAAGGGTATCGGCGCTCCTACCATCGATCTCTTGGTCCTTGCCTACAAATAGAGATGTAGTGGAAGCACCCTCTGCTGACTTCCCTGTCAGAGGACTCCTCTGAACATAAAGGGATTCCAAATCTTCGAGCATCCTTTCCATGGCAATTCTGGCCATGCGGTAGATCTCGACCTCAGATTCCGTCTCATTAACAACCCGAAACGTTCCTGTAGAGGAAGCGTAGATCGGGGGGAGCACGAGAGCAAAAATGAATATGGCCATGAGCAGCTCAAAAAGGGTGAAACCTGATGGGTTTGTTGGGTTTGTGGAGTTTGTTGGGGTTGTTGGGTGTGTTGAGTTTGTTGGGTTTGTTGAGTTTATTGGGTTCATTGGGTTTGTTGGGTTCATTGGGTTTGTTGGGTTCGTTGGGTTCATGATATGGGATCACCTTTAAGCTTTTTGCACTTCAGCTCACTTTTAC
>JAUVXZ010000199.1 GCA_030603345.1 Pseudomonadota bacterium | reverse complement strand
AACGCCCACTCATCTGAACTATGTGGGGCATAATCCAAAAAAAAGACACCCATACCCTGGACTTTGACGTTACCCTGGACGAAAGAGAATGCCGTTTGCAAATGCTTCTTTTTTATCGTATATGAATAAGTGGATAATTTCAGTAATGATTGGAGGGTGAAAGATATGCCCAAAGAAAATCTAACCCTCAGAATCGACAGAGAATTAAGGAGTACATTTGCCACAATAGCCAGAGATGAGGGCCGCTCTTTAAACAGGCAGATAGAGATGGTTTTACGTGATTGGGTGAAAATGAAAGAGCAATTACATCCAACATTTGTAGCTGATACCAAGGAAGCAATCTCAGGGCTCAGGGCGGGAGAAAAAGAGCCTGTCTGGAAAGGATGAATTCTTGTATCATCAATCTGCCTTTAAAAAATATAACCGCATAAAAAATAACTCCCTTTGCCGTTAAGAAATCAGATAAATTTTATCGAGGATGAAATCGCCCTAAATCCTTATTCTGGTGAAAAAAAGAAAGGGGAGGTAGTGAAATGATAAGTGAAAGAGGCATATGAATAACGATCAGAGAAATGGTCATAAGATAATATACCTTGAAAAGATTCGGAAGGCCAGAGGTGAAGAATGGAACTTTTTAGCTATCCTGAAAGATACCAAAAGGATAGCCTTGGCTATAGAAACAAGAACCTGTGCCCTCTGCGATACCATGAAGATGTGCGTGAATAAAACAGGCCTGTGTGCTGCCTGCTACCTTAACCTGAACCCCAGGGAGAAAAAGGTTGCAGACGAGGAGGCAGAGCACAAGAAAATTCAGTTGCTTGCGACTGATGATCGGTGGAAGAAAAAGGAGGATGAGTAGGAATTGCTGGGATTAGGCATACGGGGTTAAGATCTCAAAGCCTTCATCTGTTAGCAGAATTGTATGCTCGAATTGGGCGGAGAGGCTCCCATCATCGGTGACAACGGTCCAGTGATCAGGAAGCACATGGAGGTTGTGTTTTCCGAGATTTATCATTGGTTCTATGGTAAACACCATTCCGGGAACAAGGGTGAGACCCTGGTTTTTTTTTCCAAAATGGGGAACTTGAGGCGGTTCATGAAAATCGAATCCAACGCCGTGGCCCACATACTCTCTGACAACTGAACAGCCCTGACCTTCTGCGTATCTCTGAATAGCATACCCAATGTCACCAATTGTGTTCCCCGGGATCGCCTGGTGAACGCCACGCCTCAGGCACTCGCGGGCAACTGCAACGATCTTTTGGGCATCTTTGCCCGGAGTGCCCACAAAGAATGTCTTGCTCACATCGGCGTAATATCCGTTCACTATTGGGGTAACATCCACATTCACAATATCGCCATCCTTCAAGATAGTTTCATCCGGAATTCCATGACAGATCACGCTATTGACTGAAGTGCACACACTTTTCGGAAAGCCATGGTAATTGAGGGGGGCAGATCGGGCGTTGTTTTTTTTGGAAAGCTCTTCCACCATAGTATTGATATTGTTGGTGGTAATTCCCGGTTTGATACGTTCCTCAACATGGTTGAGAATATCAAGCGCAAGCATGGCGGTTCTTTTTATGCCGGCGATATCTTCCTTTTCCTTGAGTCGAATATTATATTGAGCGGCATACTGAGCCTTTATGGCTTGAAAATCATAGGGAGAGAGCACTTTCTTTAACTTCTTTTTTAGTTTTTTGTAGTTCATATCTTATCGTGGGTATGGTACATGGTAACGCTAATTCTTTTTAGTGAGAGCGATGATAGGAGAGATAAGCCAGCTGGTCAAGGATTTTTCTGAGATGCTGCCTTTCAAGAACAGCCATGACCTCCTTTAGGATGTGAACGACTCCCCTATGGTTCATGTGAACACTTTTGAACGATACCAACAAATTACGAATTGATGGCTTGTAAAAATGGATGGAGAAAACCCAAGGGCAAGAAAGGATCTTGACTTTTTTCCGGCACAGACTGCTGACCGAACGGTCATCATGATCAAGGACAGACTTGGTCTTGTGGAGGAGGGCAGGGCAATCGCTCCGGAGCTCTATAAGGTAATCGCCCTGCTGGATGGAACGCATTCGTTGAGGGATATTCAAATAGAGTTTATGCGGCAGCAAGGAGGGCAGTTGGTGTCGATGGAGGAAATTGAGGCCCTCTTAAACCAACTAGATACCTCCTATCTTCTCGACAGCCCACGATATAGAGAGGCAAAAAAAGAGATTATATCCCGTTTTACAGCCCAGCAGGTACGATACTGCTCCCATGCCGGGCTCTCATATCCGGAACAGGAAGATGAGCTCAGGAGACGATTGGAAAGCATTCTAACGATTCAGGACGTTCCGGAACTCCCCAGTGGCAAGATAACTGCCCTTGTGGCGCCACACATTGATCTGGAGGCAGGAAAGAGGGTTTATTCAAGTGCATATCAGGCGATACGAGGCGTTAAACTGGAACGGGTGATTCTGTTAGGTGTAGGTCATTCTATGACCGACGCCATGTTTTCTTTGACTGCTAAGACCTTTGAAACACCCTTGGGGAGGGTAGAAGTCGATCAGAAAAGTGTCAAGGAATTAATGAAAGCAGGAACTGATATTCTTTCGGTAGACGATTTTGCACATAGAGACGAGCATTCTATTGAATTTCAGCTGATTTTCCTCCAGCAGATCCTCAGGGATAGTGCTTTCACCATAGTTCCCGTCCTCTGTGGTTCTCTCATGGGGAGCTTGCCTGCATATAACAGGAAGACATATCAATCTAAAGCAGGAGATTTCCTGGGGATTTTAGCCGAGGCTGCAAAAGATGAAAACACGATTTTGGTGGCAGGGGTTGATTTTTCCCATATTGGGCTAAAGTTTGGCCACGATATGCCTGCTTCACATATCATTGGTGAGTCGGAAAAGCATGATAGACAACTTCTGGATCACCTGTGCACGGGGAATGCCGATGGATTCTGGGAAGAGTCTGAAAAAGTACAAGATAGGTATAATGTGTGTGGTTTTTCTGCCCTTGCCTGCCTTTTGGAAACCATTCCTCCCAGCCAGGGAACTCTATTAGCTTATGAGACATACCGCGAAGAACCTACCAGATCAGCAGTGAGCTTCGCTGCAACCATTTTCACAAGCCGAATCCCATAAGGGAAAATAATATGTAATTTCCAACGCTTGTGATAAACTCTTCAACAATATTCGACAGTCGTGGGAGGATTTTTTGAGAGACACATAAGACCCTTGCATTTGAGTAAGGAAGGAACCCTGGATATGAAGGAGCTGAGGTTTACGGATTAGGAAGCGGGGTGCTGATTAAACTTCTGGTAGGCAGAGTAGAGTCTCTGGCATATGGTAATAAAGCCTCCAATAACCAGTATCCAGAGTCCAACAACGAGATATCTGGGAAACAATAGCATGAGGAAGATAATGAGGATTCTTTCTGGCCTTTGGAAAAGGCCTATGGAGCCAAATTCCAGAAAATTCTCTGCCTTTGCTTTGATGTAGCTAGTAATCAAGGAAGCGATAAGGGCTAAGAGGGAAAGAAGAAAGATGGTTCGGTTTCCGATCTTGAACCCATAAAAAATAATGGCAAATAATATAGCACTGTCAGAGAACCGATCCATCACCGAGTCTAAGAAGGCACCAGCAGGTTTGGCGCTATTGTGCCGCCTGGCCACTATGCCGTCGAGTGCATCAAAAAAGGAAAACAGTAGAAAGAGCCAAGACCCTAATACCCAATTCTCGAAATATACCAAAACAGATGCCAGCACGGTGCCGAGGAAGGCGATTATGGTTAAGACAGAAGCCGTGAACCGGTGTTTGATCAAAAAATCTGTGAAAGGCCTTGCAGCCCTCTCGAAGGGGCCTTTCAGTAAATGAATCATGTGATTTTTCCCTTTGTAAAGCCCATGGGCACACCGTACCACTTTAAGGTATAGTAAGGGAAATGTTCCTTTCGGTCAAGGCAATGTTTTAAGCAAAATACGTCACCGTATTTGCGAATCGAAGCACTAAGTTATCAAAGCTAAATTATTAATTGACAGTTCAAAAATAAACTACTATGTAAGAAACCTTTAACTGTTCTATTCTAGGGAAGATTAGGGGCGTTGTCTCAAGAAATCCTGAATGGGGTAAAGAGACCCGGTTGAATATGGCTACTAAATCTAAGAGGGGTTTTATAAAAATAGCAGCAGAGTTGTGCAAGGGGTGCTATCTGTGTGAATCGGTGTGTCCGTTCAATCTGATTTCTGTTTCGGAAAAGCTGAATCAGAAGGGATATCATCCTGCTGTATACGATGAGGAAGGAATAGGGATTGAAAAGCATAAGTGCAAAGGTTGTGCGCTCTGTGCGCTGGTATGTCCCGATATAGCTATTGAGGTATATCGTGAGTGAAAAAATGTTATTACGGGGTAGTCACGTGATCGGTGAGGCAGCAATGAGGGCTGGCTGCCGCTTTTATTTTGGCTACCCTATAACTCCGCAAAATGAGCTTACCGAATATATGGCAAATGGAATGGCTGCTCTTCCTGATGGTGTGTTTATCCAGGCCGAGAGCGAATTGGCTGCTATTAATATGGTCCTGGGCGTTTCAATGACTGGTAAAAGGGCCATGACCTCTTCATCCAGTCCTGGGATAAGTTTGAAACAGGAAGGCATTTCCTTTTTAGCTGCTCAGGAGCTTCCCGCAGTTATCGTTAATACCATGAGGGGTGGACCCGGCTTAGGTAATATTGCCCCTGCTCAGGGAGATTATTTACAGGCTACCAGGGGTGGTGGGCATGGGGATTATCGGACCATCGTCTTAGCCCCGGGAACCGGACAGGAACTCGCTGAACTTACAAGAAAGGCCTTTGAATATGCTGACAGATACCGGATTCCTGTTATAATTTTGGGCGATGGAATGATGGGTCAAATGATGGAGCCGGTCGAATTTCCCGAGCCAATTGATCCTGCCTCTCTTCCCTTAAAGCCGTGGGTTCTTGATGGGGCAAAAGGCAGGCCCAGCAGAATTCTTAAATCGCTCATACTGGATACCTCGGCCATGGAGGAACACAACTGGAAGCTGTATAGAAAATACCAAATAATAGGAGACGAGATACCTGAGGTGGAACGGTTTTTAACCGATGATGCACAGCTGGTACTCCTGGCCTATGGAACAGCGAGCAGGATAGCAAAGGGAGCAATCAAACGAGTACGGGAGATGGGGCTCAAAGTAGGCCTCTTGCGGCCTAAGACTCTCTGGCCATTTCCCAAAAAGTCTCTTTTGGAGATGAGCCGAAGGGTATCTGATTTCCTGGTGTTCGAGATGAATACCGGGCAGATGTTAGAGGATGTTAAACTCTCTTTAGAAGGCAGGAGAAGAGTCCATTTTTATGGCAGGCCAGGGGGAATAATATCTACACCCGATGAGATTGCCAAGGTTATCAACAATATATACTTCAAGGAAGGGCTTGAATCAGAGGAATAAATGAAACAGGTTTTTGGGAGAACAGAGAGTTTAAAAGACACGGCCTTTCATTACTGCCCTGGTTGCGGGCACAGCATCATTCACCGGTTGGTTGCTGAAACTATTGATGAATTGAATATCAAGGAAAAAGTAATTGGTGTTCCGCCGGCAGGTTGTGCAGTGCTTGCCTATAATTATTTTGATATTGACATGGGAGAGGCACCTCACGGCAGAGGTGCAGCCGTTGCTACAGGGCTGAAGAGGTCCCTGCCGGATAGGGTTGTTTTTACCTACCAGGGAGATGGTGACATTGCAGCTATCGGAACAGCAGAAACGATTCATGCTGCCAATAGGGGTGAGAAAATTACGGCCATATTTGTTAACAATGGCGTATACGGGATGACCGGTGGTCAGATGGCCCCTACAACGATAGTTGGACAAATTTCAACTACAACACCGGGCGGTAGGAATCCTGATCGAGATGGTATTCCAATCGATTTAAGTGAAATGTTAGCTCTAGCCAACGGGAGTGTTTACATTGAACGGACGTCGGTTGATTCCCCAAAGAATATCATTAAGACAAAAAAGGCGATCAAGAAGGCCTTTCAAGTGCAGATGGCAGGGCTAGGGTTTTCTTTAGTGGAGATTCTCTCGCCGTGCCCTACGAATCTCAAGATGTCTCCGGTGCAGGCAAGCGAATGGGTCAGCTCTACGATGACAACCCAGTTCCCCTTAAAGGTTATTAAGGATGAGGCGGGGAACCTAGGGGCTGCGCCCCCATCGGAATAGTGGCCTGCCCTGGTGCGACTTATCGAGAATAACTATCGGTTGCTGTAATAGCTCAACATACGTATCCAAAGAGTTTCATCCTTTCATACCAGGTCTGGGCCAGGGAATAATGGAATGGTGGAATGATGATGGATCTTCTCGAGAGCAAAGTGGAGGTGGCAGATCACACAAAGCGATTTTCGTTAAATGAGAGGGAATTTCGGTGTGTTTTAGGTTTGTAGAGTTTTAAACCACAGAGTGGAATTATGCTGGTCAAGACAGTTTTTTCAGGTTTTGGTGGTCAAGGTGTGTTAATGATGGGCTATATTCTGGCCTTGTCTGCCATGCGGGACGGGATGCAGGTAACATACCTGCCTGCCTATGGCGCGGAGGTGCGGGGAGGGACTGCAAATTGCACGGTATCCATATCAGATGAGGAAATAGCATCACCTGTAG
>JAUVXZ010000092.1 GCA_030603345.1 Pseudomonadota bacterium | reverse complement strand
ATCAGTCATGATCTCACCGTCCGGTTTGGCATCTCCTGGTGGCTCAGCCGCTTTATACCGCCACTGCATCCAGCGACCACTGTTGGTAATGGAACCTTCTTTTTCCACAGACACCGCACAGGGCAGCATAAAGACCTCGGTTTTGATCTTCTTTGGATCCATACCAGGACCCTTCCAGAAGGAGCCTGTCTCATTATCAAAGATATTAACATTGACCAGCCAATCCAGTTTTGTCATCGCCTGCCTTGTCTTGTTGGCATTGGCCCCTGAACATGCGGGATTCTGACCCCAGGAGAAGAACCCTTTTATTGTGCCCTTATACATCTCATCAAAGATATCCAGCCAGGTATAGGCCTTGCCGGCATCCAGCTTGGGAACCCATGGGTATCCGAAATCGTTTTCTTTGGTGGCCTTCCTTCCAAAAAAAGATTTCAATATGCTCACCATGTACTTGGGCTCATTTTGCCACCAGTTGGCACTCAAGGGATCATTGCTCTTGGGCCTTCTCTTCAGGTAGTCGGCAAGGGAAGGCCATTTGGTACTCGGGGTAGCGAGATACCCGGGCCAGATATGGAACAGTATGCAGTGATCAGTGGAGCCCTGGACGTTGGATTCACCTCTCAGGGCGTTGACGCCGCCGCCAGCCACTCCCATATTTCCCAATAAGAGCTGAATCATGGCCATGGTCCGGATGTTCTGGACGCCCACTGTATGCTGGGTCCATCCCATTGCATACATGATAGTGCCGGCCTTTCCCCTATTCCCGGTAGCTGTATACATCTCATAGACCTTTAACAGATCCTCCTTTGGCGTACCGGTAGTAGAAGAAACCGTATCCAGATCATATCTGCTATAGTGTTTCTTTAAGAGTTGAAATACACAGCGGGGATCCTGGAGAGACTCATCTCTCTTTGGAATACCCCTTCCATCCTTTTCAAACGCCCACATGCCCTTGTCATACTTGTGCGTCTTAGGGTCATAACCTGAAAACAGGCCATCCTCAAAGGCATATTTATCAGTCAGGATAAATGGGGCATTGGTATATTTTGCCACATATTCCTTGAAATACTTATTGTTTTCAATGATGTGTTTTATCATACCGCCCAGAAAGGCAATATCAGTGCCCGATCTCAATGAGGTATAAAAATCAGCCTTTGCAGAGGTCCTTGTAAACCGGGGATCAACACTTATCAGTTTGGCTCCCCTCTTCATGGCCTCCGATACCCACTTGAATGAGATGGGATGATTCTCGGCAGCATTAGAACCCATGATCAAAATGCAGTCACTGTTCCTAAGATCGATCCAGTGATTGGTCATCGCGCCGCGTCCGAACGACTCTGCCAGAGCCGCAACAGTAGCGCTGTGTCAGATACGGGCCTGGTGTTCGATATAGACCAGCCCCAGAGCCCTCATCATGGCCTGTATGGGCCAGCACTCCTCATTGTCGAGGGCGGCGCTTCCAATGTGGGCTATTCCCTCTGTCCGGTTAACCACCTGGCCTTTACTGTTTTTGCGGGTAAAGGTAGCATCCCTGGTCTTTTTAGTATTTAATGCAATCCGGTAAAGCGCCCAATCCCATGAAACCGCCTGCCATTCGGTACTGTATGGCTTGCGGTACAGAGGTGTAGTGAGACGGTTCTCATTATTAACCAATTGACTGAGGGCTGCACCCTTAGAGCAAAGGCTCCCTTCATTGATGGGATGGTCAGGATCACCCTCGGTATTGATAACCTTTCCGCTGGCACCTTTGCTGGTGTGCACAATGATGCCGCAGCCCACTGCGCAATAAGGGCAGATTGTGGTGCTCTCTGTCGCATATCTGATCTTCAAAGTCTGGGCATACGCTTTGACCGGTTTCAAATCCATGCCCAGACCAAGCACCATCACCCCTGCAGCAGTCCCCGCAGAAATCTTTAAGAATTCCCGTCTATTAACCCTCATACGCTAACCCCCCTTTCTTCCTGCTCAAAAGATGCAGGTATTAACTAATAGTTAGTATGAAATTACAGATGTGTTCTTCCTCGCCCCTTTCCTTGATCGTAAATGTTCGAAAAGCTCTTCCTGTCTCCATTAATAGCAATAGTACTTTCTGATTATCCTCTTTCCTCACTCTCACTTTTCGGACACTCTGAGCATATTCCATAAAGGTATGCCTGGACTTCCTCAACTTTACATCCGTTTACGCCTTCCTTTGCAATTATTGGGCAGCCACTGGGGTAATCAATCTCAATATTCAATATCTTTCCACATTTTCGGCAGAGCAGATGATGATGAAGATGCGGATTTGCATCAAAACATGCCCTACCCCTTTTCCTTATAGAGAGTTCCTGTACCTCTCCAAGCTCTTTTAGCAGCTCAAGCGTGGAATACACCGTTGCCACTGACATGGTTGGATATCTCCTCTGAATAGCCCTGTGAATCTCATCTACCGTTGGGTGTCCCTCGCTTCTGCTCAGAAACTCTCCTATAGCCATCCTCTGAGGAGTCAACGCTACTTCCTTCTCTTTCAGCCTTTTGATTATATCATTCATTCCTGCCCCGAAAATACTTATAAATAGAACCAATTTTTTTGTCAAGAGACAAAATAGAAAAATTATGATTCCTTTTTCTGATGTTCTTCTATTTCTGGTATGATTATATTTTAGAATTAGTTTTCGCAAAAAAAAGGCAGCCCATAAAAAGGCTGCCTTAAGAATTTGATAATCAGTTTTTTTACTCGACCGGATACCCTGCCTTTGTCCAGGCCTTCCAGCCACCATCCATACTCTTTGAATTCTTATAACCCATCTTGACAAGGGTATCAACTGCTAGGGAGGACCTACCGCCAGACTTGCAATAGACAACGGCCGTGGCATTCTTGTCGGGCATTTTTTTGCCAATCTTAAACTCAAGGAGACCCCTGGGCACATTGATTGAACCAGGTATGTGCCCAGACTTATATTCCTTTGGCTCCCTTACATCAAGGAATATAACACCTCCTTTATCAAACAGGGTTTTGCCTTCCGCGACAGAGATTGTGGCAATATTTTTTTTTGCCTCTGCCACAAAATCCTTTGCGGTCATATCCGCGGCCACTGCCAAGGATGCATTACAGGCAAAGGCAGCGCTGATCATAAGAGCAACCACAAGAATCAGATTTTTTCTTTTCATAAGACCTTCTCCTTATTAGTGTTAATTTTTAGACAGTAATCTCTATATAAAACCATATATGTATCTTTCCCAAAATTCCTATTTTTTCACTCACCCCCCCTCCTGTAGACCAAAAAAATTGTGGTTCATAGAAGAAACATAAGAACCACGTTCAATAATTTCGAGACTATTTCGGTTGCCACTTCTGTTTTCTTGGAATCAAATCATCTGGAACTATAACGCCCCTGTTTGCCTCTTTTTCTGCATCCTCCACATCTTTTTCCAACAAGAAAAGGGACTCATTTCCGTGGCAGGCATTACAGCTTGAATTCTGCGGTGTCTTGAGCCTGATATTGTGGGGTGTTGCCAGTTTCCAGGTGGGCAAAGCATCAAAATTGCTGAGTCCATCCTTTACATAAAAATCAAAGGTACCCCTATCAACATTTGCATGCCTTAACGTTACGAATTTCTCAGGTCTTTTCTTTGATTTCAATGGATTCAACCCGATTTTGAAATCAAGCCAGGAGGCCTTTGATTTATAAAAGGGGAGCCCGTTTTTATCCTTGCCCACATGGCAGGCTGAGCAATTCTTATAGCGCTGGGCATGGCAGACATGACAGCTCGCCTTATCCTTATGGATCCTATGGGCTATTACATTCTTTGCTTCTCTGTCATAGATCTCCTTGTGACAATCCAGACATTTTGGCCCATTTTCCACCTCGTACCTGTTTGCATATTCCTTGCCATCACCGTGCATCTCATCCCCTGTGTGGCACTTGTCACATTTCATATGCTTTTGCCTGTGGACACTGGGCTGGGTTCCCTCGTTCTCACCAAAATATTCTTTCTCTACGCGAGCCCCGTGGCAGGCAGTACACACCTCTTGCATAGGGGGTTTCCTTTGATAGAGGTGGCCATCCAAAAGTCCGCCTTCAACAGAACTCGGTCTGCTGATATGACACTGGCCGCAACTGCTGTGACATTTATAACAGTGGGTATTCATCGCAGATTCTAGTTTGCCGCGGATCACAGCGTTTGGGTTGGCCCGTGCATCGGTTACTAATTTGTAGGGCCTGAGGCTTACATGAAGGCTTTTTGGGTAATGCTCATTAATCTCATCATGGCAATCCCCACAGGCCGTTGTGGCATCAGGATAGGTGGGATCTTTGACAACACCCTTGTGAGCGGTCTTCCAGTCGGGGTCATCAGGGTTACCGCCATGGCATTCGTGACAAGCTATCTCTCCATGGTTTTCATCCTCCACAATGTCGCTGTCCACAAAAATCTTCTCGTGCGGAGCCAACGGCTCCATAGCGCCGCCTCACCCCTCACCTTCTGTTTCTGCAGACGTAACAGCAGGCCTCGTCTTAGCGATCTCTCGGGTTATTTCGATCAGTTTCTTGGCACTGGTGTGGCAGATAAAACACTGGGTGTCTTCATATGCCTGAACCAAAGGAGGATTTCCCAAAACAAAAATCAGACTAGAGACGATAGGAAGGCAAACATACCTTAGGTATTTCATTAGCAGAACCCCCTAGCTCATATTTGAAAGAGTAACGTTTGAGGATTTTTATGAATCAAGAAGATCTTTTGTTTTCGAAGCCAATATCAAATTTGTAAACCAATGTCAAAATAAATTTCTGCCAATAATAGAATGTCCGCCAGATCTATCTTTAATCTTCTCTTTCACCAGTTGCTTCCTTCTCCAGACGATAGCGCTTCTCGCTCTTTCGACAGAGCTCCCATATGATACATGAGGGCCTATCCTTGCAATATACACACGGATCTGTGCAGGCCTCACAATTATCCAAACACTCCTGGCAGTATCCCACGCCCATCTTCTGACATACCACCCGGGCATCCCTGTCAGGATGATAACGGCACTGCAAGGCTACATATCCTCAGAGGCATCTTGAGCCTCACAAATAACTCCTGAAAAGTTCTCTGGAGATGATCATCTTTTGAATGCTGGAGGTTCCCTCCAAATACTCCATTCCCCTTGCATCTGCGCTGAGCAAGCTCATAATATTGCTCTTAAACTATTCTTGAACTTGAGGCCGACTTCGTACATGGTCTGAACGTTGTTCATCACCTCATCTTTGAGCAGGGCTACAAAACTCTCAATAAATTTCTTATCCTGTTCCCCCTCACTAAAGGAACGGAGAATCCTGATCAAATTATCCAATGCTTCTTTTCCTCCCAATAGTATGTGGATATCTTAGATGATCAATCCTCCTGAATCAAGGACAAATCAAAAGCCTCTGCCTGGTGCAAAATCCAATATCGTTTTATCCAGAAGATTGAGAGTCCCCCGAAAACAGCCACCAAAAGGATTGCATAACGATTTCCATTTCTGTAATATGCCTAAAAGTCAACTACCACCCCTAAAAAGGGTGGCTTGATTTTGACCCTGAAAGGGTCTTCACTATCTCTCACAGAGCACACAGGGCCGCAGAGTTTTTGAATACATCAAAGCTAAAAAATGATTGGTTTCCATTCCCGTATCACGGGATTCAATCACGCTATGCGAGATTGAACATTGGGAGATATCTTTGAGAAGATAATGGACCCATCTATTATCTTCTCAAAAGCCATCTCCCTTAGATGTAAAGCAATCATCCCAGAACCATATCACTCAGCGAGCTCTGAGGGCTCAAGCGATCCTGAGCCAAGTCGAAGGGGAGCGGGCGAGAGATTGTTATAGCCGCACGACTGAACTCACTTACCTGCATAGCAAAGCTTGGACCACCAGCTTAGCTCTTGGTTCAATCTGATTAAATTGACGATTGCCACCTGGTAGATCATGAGATGTCATTCAAACAGGTTCATAGATGAATAATCATCTTACTCAGAAACGGGTGGATTTTCTTGCAAAAGACTATTCTCGGGGATTCATCAAGTTCTGTGGATTAAAGGCCTCAGTGATGCAGAAGGGGTTTTTTGAATCTACAGTTGTCATTGGAGAAAATCACCGAACCCAGGATAATTTCATTCATGCCGGCCTTATAGCTACCATGGCCGATCATACAGCCGGATATGCCGCCTTCACCACTGTTTCGGAGGACCTTAGAATCCTGACCATTGAATTCAAGATAAACTTCTTAAAACCTGCATATGGCAGTGCCTTGAGATGTCGCTCCCAAGTGGTGAACAGAGGAAGGCAGATTATCGTGGCTGAATCTGAGGTCTACGATGTGAGGGAAAAAAGTGAAACGTTGGTTGCAAAAGGCATAATTACCATGATGGCAGTTCCTGCGGAAAAGATAGCTACAGACTAATCCTCACTTCTTTTTGAAAAGATCCTCCAAGGCCTGTTTTGCCACCGCTTCTCTTCCACCCTCGCTTCCCTTTGCGCCCTTCAATACGAAATAATCGCAAAAGTTAGCCCTATCCTTATCAACTACCCCCTCAGCGATAACCTCCTTGCATTCATTATATGATCCTGGGTCATAGAATTTGCATTGCAAACAACAATGGAGATCCCGGTGGCAGTGCGGGCAGGTATCATTACGAGAGACCTTCCCTTCAAAATCTACCTCTTTATCACAAAAGGCACACCGTATCATGCTCATACTCCCTGGCTAACTGGGAACAAATGTTAGGTACGTGTTATTATGTATGAAGGAGAGCTTGGAAGAACAATAGAGGGTGTTATTGCTATTAGTCTTCCTAAGGTGAAAGATATTTCCCTAGCCCGGTAAGGGCGCTCATAATCAAACCATCAATTGAGTCAAAAGCTAAACAGAAACAGGCAAAAGAAGGTCATCCGGCCTAACGCCTACTACACCAGGCTTGATCACATTCTATCTGCGGGTCACAAAGGAAGGAATGCCCCTCTCCGACTCCACAATACCGCAACAGTAACAGTTCAGCCACTAAGGCACTAAGTCACGAAGGAAAGATATGAATTTCAAAATCTTATAGGAAAAGGGAAGATTAATTCCCAAAAAAATTTACAGATATTACCTTTTACTGTTCATAAGAAATAATGAATCATTTTAGAATCTTAGTGTCTTCGTGACTTTGTGGCTGAGCTAATACCCGCAACTCACCAAAGGGAGGCATGCACTATTGCTTTCACCAGATAATTTTTTTATATACAATACCCGAGGTATAGGTGTAAAGGAAAATACCCTTGGCTGTTGCCAGAAAATCTTGCACACTCTAGGGTAACCGTGAACCAGGTGGCTTTCACCTCATCAACACAGAGCTACGATCCCACCAGGATATTATCTGATTTTGCTCTTTATCGTGTGCTGCTGGAGCTTTGATAATGGAAGAAGAATACGTAAAAGTAGTAATCCTGGAAAATGAGGTTGAGGCTCGCCTCTTGGATTCCGTGCTTAAAGAGCGTAATATTCCCCATGTTATGATATCCTATTATGACACAGCGTATGACGGGCTGTACCAGACGCAGAAGGGCTGGGGCTACATCAGTGCGCCGAGTGCCTATCATGAAGAGATACAGGATATTATTTATCATGTGAGAAAAGACTCAGATCTCCCTGACGCTCCCTCGTAAGACCTTTGATTCCCTTGGGAATATACGAAATGATACTTTACTATCTCGTGATATGTATGCTAACTGGATAATACGTCGGTTGCACCGCCACGATTGGCAAAATCCTCTTGCACTAAGGAGCGCAGTATGAGTGAAAGAAAAGTAAGAATTCTACTCGCAAAACTGGGGGAGGGGCATAAGGAGACCTCGCAATCGCTGGCACGTAACTTCAGTGAGGCAGGCTTCGAGGTGATATACACAGAACTGCAACAACCAGAAGCAATGGTCAGCGCAGCCGTGCAGGAATCAGTGGATCACATTGGGGTCACTCTCTTGCCTGGTGCTGATATCCAGGCATTTGCTGAGATCAAAAGGCTTCTCGTAAAGGAAAATAGTGATCATATAACAATTACTGCGGGCGGCTTCTCGGATAAAAGCGAAATAGCCTTGCTAAAAGATATGGGGGTGATGGAATTTTTCCCAAAAGGCACACCCTTTGATGACCTGATAGAGTGGTCCAAGAAACATATCAGACAAAAGACGTAAGTAAAGAATCTAAGCCCATAGCATGTGGTTTTAGAAGCGACAGTGAACATCCAAATGCGAGAATGTAAGTGGTTTCCGGTGTGCCCGATGAAGAGGTTCTACGAGGCAGGAAAGCTGAGCGAGAAATGGATCAAACAATATTGCAAGGGCGATTGGAACACCTGTATAAGGTATCACCTGGAAGAAAGAGGAGAACCACATCCGGACTGGATGCTTCCTGATGGAACCATCGATGAAGACCTGCGCCAGTTTTTCCCCGAGATGCTAGGGTGAAAATCACTGCTGCCTCCGATCCAAGTTTTGCCCCAACCAAATTTGTCTCCCCGAATTGAAGGCCTTTCGAACCCGAGAAATGTTTTCCTTACTGTTTCTAATCTTTATCTATTTGTAATTTCAGGTTTTCGCAAGAATAGGAAAGCTATCCTCGGCGAGAAGCATATACAATATGTTGTGACGAGCTGAACATTCGGGTTCGTCTGTGAATCTGCATCTGAGATGCGTGTATGAAAAACATATCACAACATCTTGGTAACATTGATTATTTCAGATCGTGGCAAGCTGATCTCAGATTTCGAAAAGCATCAAATTTGCGTCAAATCCATTTCGTATCGCAAATTTCCCCGATCTGTAGTATTCTCAATATATCTGAGTTGGAGGCACCGATAATTATGACAACAAGAGCTATGTTAGCGACTGAAATCATCTCGCAAGCTGAATCGTATGTAGGAATCCAAGCCGGTATTGTTCGTTTGGAAGATGTTTTGAAAGGCCCTTCATATCAAGCCCAAGCCACGCCAGAAGGCCCGGGAAGTATGACCGTTTTGGATGATGCTCAGATTATTGATTGGCCACCAGAGGCTCAAACAGTGTTGATATTGGGCTTGAATCATCCAGAAAATGATCCTCGTTTAGACTATTGGGAAAAAGGCGATACTTGGGGGAATAGGCGTCTTAGAGAAATATCAGAGTTGCTGAAACTTTGGCTACGTGAAGAATACGATATAGCCTCTCAACCTCTACCATATCATGTGGAAAAGGGTGGATTATTTCTGAAAGACGCTGCTGTTTTATCTGGGATTGGTATCATAGGTCGAAATAATCTGTTGTTACATCCGGATTGGGGACCGAGAATAAGGCTTCGTTCTATTCTGCTGGAGGCAGATTTGAAAACGACAGAAGCACTCCAAGGATTTTCCCCATGTGAGAACTGCGAGGGGTTTTGCCAAAAAGCCTGCCCAATGAAAGCTTTTCCCCAAGAAAAATATAATCGGCCCATCTGCCGTAAGCAGATAAATTATAACGTGGTAAATAAAGTTCCCGAAGGAGAAATCGGAGCTAATGGGAAACGAAATTTGGTGATTAAGTTTTGCCGGGCTTGTGAATTGTCTTGTCCAGTAGGAGCTTAACAGGCGTTTGATGACTTCAACTTATGTGAGAATTACTGACCTTTCAAAACAAGGGATACCCATTCCAAATTTGGACTAACCACGGATTGTATGTATCTGCTATGGATCACAACTTGCATAAGGAATTTGATATCAAACGGATACCCCAACAATGTATGCTTTAATAAAGGCATTCGAATCAAACTAAGGTACCGCAATATCTTGTACAAGATCCGTTAACCGGCATTGCAACAGAAAGTAAAACATGCCGCTGTGAAGTCTATCATGGAACTGTTTGGAAGGAAGGGTTTCAGTGGCAAGAAATATTCAATGCACAATTTTATTTTCGGATTCTGGAGTTAGAACCGACAAAGATTTGCGAATCAAATATTGTGTGTATTAGAAGTAGATGGATTTGCTTGCTTCAGTTAGTAATGTTGCACCCAGCCCTTGTATGTTACGTATGGTAATCGAAACCTTTTGACAGCAGTCGGGGGCATAGTTAGCAGAAATTTCCAATTTCAGGATGAGGGACTTGTATGAAATAAATGAACATTCTGATAACTTCTGCCTATCCTATTCAGTTGGCTTGGGGGGATAAGCGAGGATGGCACATATTAGCCCTACTGTGCTGAAGCCGGTTATTATTGCAAAGGCCGGTATGTAGGTTCCCATAGCGTCATTGATGGCCCCAGCAATTATCGGGCCTGCGGCCTCAGCAATAATAGCCAGAGGAAATATAAGTCCCAGGATTTGGGCATAATGGATACGTCCGTAGTATGCCCCAATGAATGTAGGCAGGGCTACTACCAATGCTCCATAGCTGATACCAAAGAGCACAGCGTAGATGTAGATTAGGAACAAAGTCTTGGTGGTTAATAGAATTATCAGTGCTGTCACCTGAATAATAAAGCTGACAATAGCTAAATGCCTCACTTCAAATCTAACCCCTAACAAGCCAAACCCCAGTCGTCCTAATATACTCATTCCCGGAACGAGGCCTAAGGCCATGGCTGCGACAATGGGAGAAAAACCTATATCCTTCAGATATGCCACCTGATGCGCAGTCACCGTGCCTATAGCCAAGAAGTTGGCAGCACACAAGGTTGCGATTAACCAAGTAGTAGGTTTTCGTATGGCCTGCCTTGCTTGCCAATCCATGGGACTCTGGTAGACCCGTGAGGTATAACCTGGCTCATCTTCTATCCCATTGGCCTGTGCGTTAGATATGCCATCAGGTGCCTGCCCCATATCCTCCGGTCTGTTTCTAACCAGAATCAGTCCGCCAATCAGTATAGCGCAGGTGAGTTGTATCATAGCCAAGGCCAGCCAAGTCATCTGCAATCCGACAGTGGAAATCAGCCATGTTGCCAGGGGTGGGAAGGCAAAACCGCCTAATCCCCCCGCCGATATAACGAGCCCCATTCCCAGGGACCGCTTTCTGATGAACCAGTTGTTGACCATTATGGTACAAGGCAAATACAGTCCGAAGCCGCCTCCCAATCCCACCAGAATTCCGTAAAAGAGATAGAGCTGCCATACCTCTGTAGTAATAGACATTCCGGCTAGCCCGATGACCACAAGTAAATTGCCGAAGACTATATTAGCCCTTGGCCCAAACCTAGCAATAGAGGCCCCTATCAATGGGCTAGGCAACCCAAATGCCAGCAAAGCTACGGAGAGGCCGCCACCCACTATGGCTCGGCTCCAGCCATACTCGTTGCACATCGCTGGAAGGAACACACCATATGAGTAGAAGAAGGTGCCACTGGTGGTAAAATACACTAACATCGCTCCTGCCAGCGCTATCCAACCGTAAAAACCTCCCCTTTTTTTTATAACCTTACTGTTTCCGATCATGTTTGAGCTAGCTTTCCCTGAACTTTCCTATCTCTCCTTATTAAGGATCAAAGTATCATGACATATTCATTGATTGATATTGATAAGGATTTGCTTTTGGACGAGGGCAGCATAGGGAAATGGGGCTTGTGTGTCAAATTGAAAAATAATTGAAAAATAATTGAAAAATAATTGAAAGATAAGGCAGTTGCTCTTGATACCTTTGTTGCAAGGCTTGTGGGTGACGTTGATCTTTGGGGACATCCGTAAAAAAGTAAACAATTTTTCTACTTTCTGATTTATTTACTTTCTTGCGGATGTCCCCGTTGCCCAGTATTCTTTCAGTTACCTGCCACATTGTCAAATTCGAGAGATTTATCGAAAGCTCGATATGAAATTGAACCGAGCGAGCAAAATTATCTCTGCAGAAGATAACTAACTCAAGATGCTCTACGACTAGGCACCTCTACTGATCCCGTTGATTCGCGTTTGAATTATGGTATCCATGCAGACTTTAAGAATCCGCATACTTTGGTTAGGACTCAGCAAGTCCATGAAACGTTTCGTTGATTTAAGAATGCATATCGCAATCGAAAATCCATGGAAAATGGCCTAGATTATAAATCATGCAGAGACTGGTGAGGTTTCAGCCTTTGATTTCTTTTCTTGCGCCAACACGTTGACTGTTTTCCACTAATTCTGGCTACTCCTCGCTAATCTTATGCTTTGTCATGGAAACAAAGAAAGTTGCCACCATCATAGCCAGTGCTCCTATTATGAAAGCCATCAAGTATTTTTCAGTAACATCAAATACTAGACCTCCAACAGTAGGGCCAATTGCCGCCCCAATTCCCCAACCAACATCAAGGACGCCCATTATCGTTCCAAGGCTATGAACTCCGAAAATATCACCAATCAGTGCGGTTACGGGAATATC
>JAUVXZ010000018.1 GCA_030603345.1 Pseudomonadota bacterium | reverse complement strand
AAATTAGATAACGGAGTTTTTTCATTAATGTGCCTTAGGCTCATCAATTTCAATGTGCCACGTATTGAAAAGGCTGTAACGGTTCACGGGTTCAGAGGATCAGAGTTCAACGAAAAACTGAAAAGAACTACGAGCAAGGTTAACGAAAGACATGTAACCCGACTCGGCTGAGCTCGTCGCAGGCTGAACGGTGAACCCTGAACCTATGAACACCTACGAATAATTCTATAATCTTGGTGCCTGCCCGCCATCGCTCTCGCTCAGGCGAGGCGGGCGGGTCCTGGTGACTTTGTGGCAAGATACCTGAGCAGTTACCCCTTTAGATATAAGGAGAATAACCATGATCGAGGTGACCAGAGAAGAAAGACACCTGAAGATCCTTATGGTAATCAGTGCCGTAACCTACGTTGTGGTGGGGTTTGCCTTTGCCATTCTACCTGAACCGATCCTCAAGGTGCTCAACCTTTGCTCCCGAATCCTGACACCTGGCCTGGAACAGATGCCTCTGTCAGTGGAGAGATTCTGGCTTTCCATGACGTTCTCCATGATGATGACCATCGCAGCCCTCTGCTTCATTGCCCAGCATAACATCAGAAAAAACAAGGGCTACATCATTCCCGTGCTTATCTCCAAGACTGCATCTTCTCTTTCCGCACTCTGTTTCTTCATATTCTCAGCCAGGTATTTCGCCTATCTGGTCGTTTTTATCGTTGATGGTTCAATCTTCTGGATAACGCTCTTTTTTTACCTCAGGGCTAGCAGGGCATTCTTTGAGACTCAGACCGCTTATCTCAGAAAAAGGCCGGTTGGCCCCAAAAGAACCGGTCCCACCACAGTAGTAGCCTTAAAAGGTGAAGATAAGTTCGATGTCTTGAACAGGGTTTTGGAGGAGACGGGTTTCTTTGAGATCTTGGAAACACGGTTTCAGGATACGGGTAAGTCAAGGGAGGACTTCTCTGTGGTTATCAAGCCCAACTTTATGTTTATGCACTCCAAGACAGACATCTCTACCTACACTGACCCTGAACTGGTGGAGGCCCTCATCGATAAGATCGTCGAGAGGGGATTTCCGAATATCGCCCTTGTGGAATCTCAGAGCACTTACGGGAATTACTACCGGAACAGGGAGGTTCTCAAGGTAGCCACCTACATCGGATATTCGACCGAGAAGAACTACCGGATCGTTGACTTGACCGAGGAGATGGTTCCCTATGACTACGGTGGAAGGCTCGGGAAGCATTTTGTGGGACCTACCTGGAGGGATGCAGATTTTAGGATCTCCTTTGCCAAAAACAAGACCCACATATTCTGCCACTATACCCTCACTTTAAAAAATATCTATGGCACCCTCCCTATGCAGAATAAACTTAAGGAGTACCACACGAAACGGGAATACGACTGGCCCACCATAGAGACTATGAAACACTTTCCAGTCCATTTCGGCCTTATCGATGCCATCCGGAGTGCGGATGGACAATTTGGCGTTATCACGGACCCAAGACCGAACGTTACCAACACCATAATTGGGGGCGAGAACCTTATGGCAGTAGATTGGGTGGGGGCTAAAAAGATGGGCCTCGATCCGGATGATCCCAAAATAGGGCGCTTTCTTCCCTTAGCCGTGGAGGCCTTTGGAAAACCAGAGGTCAACTGGGCGGGAGATACGTCCGTATACGATCCCTGGGAGAATGTACATGAGGCATTTATCCAGTCTCTGGATATCCTTGAGGAGGCATATGCCTTCAGCGACTGGTGGTTTTCAGGCCTAACGGCGATGGATAAGTACTTTGCCTTTAAGAAGACCTCCCTGCCGATTTTGGTACTCAGGTGGCTCCTCGCGCCGATCAAGCGTATTTTCTTTAGATATGACTACTTGCCATGAGCATTGAGAGAAACGGATTCTCTAAGAGGATGAGCCAACAATGAAAGCAGCTGAATTTCCCTTAGTGATTAGCCCCAACCTCGGCTGTCCGAGAATTGTTACCCTGGAAGGAATAAAAAAAGGAGAGACAATCCCCTTGGTTGTCGCAGGTCGGTACGGCGAATTCACATCGCCTCTGCGAGATGCCTTCCAGGGGACCTTATATCTGCGCCCCTCCTCCAGTCAAGACGAAGATACCAAAGATATCCCGCTGTATCTCTCCCACGATCCTCAGGAGATCACGGATTGGAATCTCCTTTCGGACTTTTCTGAGGTGGAAGGCACTCAGAAGATCATGAATAGTGAATTGCACTACCATGTCCTGGGGAAAGACATCCGTTACTGGCATGTAGAAGTGATGCTCAATGAGGACGATACAAAAGACTATAAGACCCTTCTCAGAAAAAAAGGGAGGAAGTACCTGCCAAAACTTTACGACCTCATTTTCAAAGAGAAAGCCGGGAAAGGAGAGAAGGTTAATTACCATTCTGTACAGATAACTAAGAGTATCAACGGGGATTGCAATTTCATTCACCTTACTGACGTCCACATAGCCAAGAGAAATGACGAGATCCTGGATGAAGTGCTCAAGGTGAGAAGTAAGCGAGAGCGGAAGGCGATTATCGACAGCTATATAAACTTCAACGACAAATTAAGGGAGTTTATTCGTATAGCCAATGATATGGCAGATCGTGGTGAACTTGATTTTGTTGTTATTACGGGCGATCTGGTGGATTTTGCTTTTCACGGATGGGAGGATGAGCCCAATCCGGCTGAAAACAACTGGAGAACCTTCATACACATCATAACCGGCACCGAAGCCGACCAGGCAAAGGGCAATCCCGGGCTAAAAGTGGCCGCGTTTACCTCCACGGGAAACCACGACTGGCGTCTCCATCCGTACGACCCTAACCTGCTCGATTATCATGAGAGCTTCGGTTTGGAAAAAGATGAGCTCGAGCACTATGACTACAAGTCCTTTGACTCTCAGGAATATCCTGAGGATAGACGGGCAAAGCGGTCCAGAGAGCTAACGAGCAATGCGTTCAAGAAGCTAAACATAGATGCCTTTACCGATAAGGGTAAGATACGGTTGGCAAAGTTTCTCTCCAGCAAAATGACAACATGGGTTTTGCGGGCACTGGCTGGACTCGGTTTAGGAGGAGCAGGGGTGGCAGGGATTGCAGAAAAGTTCGCCTATACAGCAATTATTATAGTATTGTGGTTATTGGTATGGGGGGCCAAAAAATACCTGGAGTATAAGGTCCGCAAACTAGTGGATGTACTCGTAGATAATCCCCTCAATGCCGAAGCCAAGGCCTTCCACTACTATCTGGCGCATATAAGTCCCTACCTCGACTATGCCTTTCAATACGGCAACCATTCATTCATTGTTATGGATACTGGTGCCGATGTTTTTATTGGCCAGTTACTGGACGGGAAGGAGTTAAAACATATCAAACACATGAGCCTTGAGGACAATATCCTTGGAGATTCTCCTGATTCCAGGGCCTTTGATTCCGAGCAGACCTACTACAACTGGAGTCAGATAGTCTGGTTGGAAAAGGTGCTCACAACCGTAAGCCAAGAGTTAGATGGCCAAGGCAAAACCTTTTTGTTCTTGCATGCCCCCCCTATCAATCCGGACAAAGATCGCAAATGGAAAGATCTCTGGGAATCTGAAAGGCCAGCACCCAAATGGATAGCAAAAGATGAGTGTAACCTCACCTATGGCACCATAAACCATTACCTGAGCCAGTTCTTTTATCTCTGCATGGGGTACCGGGAGAGTGAGCTGGTAAAGGAAGAGGTGGAGCCAAGTCTCAGGGAGGTAGACCTTATTTTTTCAGGCCATGCCCACCGGAATATCGAGTTCAGGTTAGAAAAGGAATGGGTTGCCACAGATAAAAAACATGAAATCAGGATATACTCCGATGTATATAGCCAGATTTTGAACAAAGGCAATCCCGAAAGAAATTGGGAGAAGTATAAACCCGTCATCGTGCAGACCGCCTCATGCGGACTTCATGGAAAATACGACGAAAATCCACCCTACTACCGGAAGGTCACCATAGACGGCACCGGGCAGATCACCGGTTTCAGAGTGAGAGACAAACAAGGGCCTGTGGACTTTAAAACGCCCGCGACCTCTGAGCCATAAGCTCAATATCCCTTGACAGTTCGAGGGGATAAGAGTAGCTTAGCCAATATCAGAGTGTCTGTGTTTACCTTTTACTCAGTGCTATCTACTGTCTGTTATGAGCCGATTTGCCTGTTCCTTTCCCAGATGATACGATCAATCAAGAGCTATCGGATAATCTCTCGTTGAGTAAATTTGAAAAGGGGTATGGCACCGACCGGTGCACGTCAAAACTCACCAGCTTCAAGGTTTTTGGCTATTCTCTTGATCGCTTCTGGTCCTAATTCCAATATTTGGAGGGATTACTATGGGAGTCATAAGAATCAAGCAATCAAAAGTGATACTTCTCTTTGCACTGCTTATCCCTCTATGGGTTGCCGTTGGATTAGCCCATGCTGACAGGCGATATGTTTCGGACAGGCTTATTGTTACCCTGCGTGAGGCCCCGAGAAAGGACGGTGTGGCACTTAGAAAGCTCGGAACTGGTACCCCTGTCGAGGTGCTTGAGGAAAGCGGGCGATATCTCAGGGTGCGCACCGAGGAAGGTGAAGAGGGTTGGGTGGGTAAGCAGTATATAAGTTCCGAAGTACCTAAGCCTATTATAATAGCAGGGTTAAGTAAGGAGATTGACCTGCTCAAGGCACGAATTAAGGAGTTCGAAACAGGCGGGAACCCAATGTTGGATGAACTCGAAGCGGCCAAACAGAGTCATCTCGCTAAGGTGAAGGAACTCGAAGAAAGCGTAGTGGAGATAATTGGCGAACGTAGCAGGCTCCGTAAGGCAAATGACCGGCTGCATCGGGACATTGAGCATCTCCAGAAGGAAATGGCTGACCTTAAAGGCACAGGGAAGCTCCGGTGGTTCCTGGCCGGAGCCGCTGTGTTTTGCTTAGGGTTGATCGCGGGCCAAGTGGCGAGGAGAAAGAAGAAATATTACATTGATCTTTAGCCCCATGCTTGGAAATAGCGCCACAGTGAAACGCTGGGGTCAGAAGCTGTGAACCAACTGTGCCCCCAATTCTGACCCTCAGGCTCATACAAGAACCTTAATCTGCGTTCACGAGTCATTATGTAGCGTACTCCCCTGGCCCTTCATGGATTCTTCAGTACGCTCAAGGAGAAAATGATACGACTTTTGGCCATAGCTGGAGCTTGCCTTGCTGGCTGGATCTGGTCTCCTGGAGAGGCAATAGCAGAGGGTCTTACGCCTGTTCCCTTTGAGCAAAAGGAACTTCTTCAGGTAAAAGTCCACCGACTCATTTCGGATCCCACAAGCCAACAGCCGGTGGTTTTTCTCGCTGACTCCCTTGAGGAGCGTGCATTGCTCATCTGGATCGACTTCTCTGAGGCCAATGCCATTTCTTGGGAGATACACGGGATCAAACAGCGCCGTCCACAGACCCATGACCTGATCAAGAGGATCCTTCAGAAGGTCAATGGAACAATCCACCATATAGTCATATCCCACATCAAGGAAAACATCTATTATGCAACGATTGTGATGGAACGGGAGGGCTCCTTTGTGGAGATTGATGCTCGACCAAGCGACTCCATCGTCATGGCCCTGAAGTTCAAGGCCCCGATCTTTGTCTCAAAAACCTTGTTCAGAGAGATGGCTATCCCTCTTGAACAGCATAAGGGGATCGAGGAACTCTACGGCTTCACTCTCCAAGACCTCACCCTCTCACTGGCCAAGGCCTTTTCATTTGGGTCGACCCGGGGGGTTCTGGTCTCTGACGTGCGGACAGGAAGCCGTGCCGAAGAAGATGGGGTAGAACGAGGGGATATCTTTGTAGAGGTGGGGGAGCAGGCTGTTGAGGACGTGATACTCATGAAGGATGCCCTTGCAAAGAGCGAAACGGCTGTGAAGGCCAAGATATTCCGAAAGGCCCATTTTCTCACCATTACCCTGCATCCAACGAGTCGTTAACCACAGCGGCATCGCTTGGGATCATTTTTACCTCTTCTGAACCTCTGGTTGTTCCGAAAAGCGATCAGGCCTGCTTTTGACTCTCGGTATTGTAAACGGCACGTTCGTATATGAGTTGGGGTGGGGCCGAAAAGAGGTCCCGCATCTCGCGCATGGTGATTTTAGGTTTCGAAATCTTTGAAAGAGGGAAGGGCGAGCATTTCAATCAGTTCCTCTCTGGAGAAGGTTTTCAGTAAATTTGGGTCGTCTTCTCGAATGACGCTGTCCATTAAGTTGCGTTTTTTCTCTATAATAGCTGATATCTTCTCTTCCAGGGTCCCTGCTGTCACCAATTTGAAGACCTGAACGCCCCGCCTTTGCCCGATCCGGTGTACCCTATCCGTGGCTTGGTCCTCTTTAGCTGCGTTCCACCAGCGATCATAATGAATCACTATTGAGGCAGCCACCAGGTCTATACCTATACCCCCGGCCTTAAGGCTTCCCACATAGATTCGACAATCCGGGTCCTTGTCAAAACGGGCAATGATCTCCCCCCGCTTCCGACTGGCGCCTGTAAGCGTCACATAACCCACATCAAGGCCTTGCAAAAACTTTTCTATGATTCGGATCATTCCGAGGTACTGGCTGTATATGACAATTTTCTGGTCACTGTCGAGGCATTCGAATACGAGTTCTTTGAAGAGATCCCATTTCCCTGATGGGTATTGCTCGTAATCCTCCACCCGGCGGTTCACCTGTGCAGGGTGGTTGCATATCTGCTTGAGCAGGTTGAGCAAGGCGAAGACGTGCATGTATGGGACGGGCTCTTCATCTCTTTTGAGGGCGTCGATCAACCCCGACCCCCTCGAAGCGATAGCATCCCGATAGAGTTTGACCTGATCGTTGCTGAGATAGCAGGTCCGGATGTCTTCGATCTTCTCCGGAAGCTCATCCAAGACCGTCTTTTTTAGCCGGCGCAACGTGAAAGGGGATATGAGCCTGCTCAGCGACTTTTGAGTGGGGCTGGACGGATCCGTTTCAATGGGCTGGATATACCGTTCATGGAAGTCCTCGTCGGCTCCCAGGTACCCTGGAACAGTCAGGTCGAAAAGGGCCTTGAGCTCCCACAGAGTATTCTCAATTGGGGTTCCAGTCAGGCCGAGTTTTGCCCTGGTGTTTAGCCTTTTGGCCGCCCCATAAGCTTGGGTTTTAGGGTTTTTGATGTATTGGATTTCATCAAATAGGGCAAGGGCAAAGGGGATTTGCTCGAATTGTTCAATATCGTTTCTGAGAATGCCATAAGAGGTTAACAGCACATTCCCCTCTTTCAAAGTATCTGTAAGATTTCGCTGGCCCCCGTGAAAGACGGTTGCTTTTAACCCAGGAGCATGATCCCGGATCTTTTTCTCCCAGTGACTTATGACTGTAGTGGGGCACACAACGAGAAAGGGTTCTTCTACACTTTTATGTTCCCGAAGAGCCACCATCAGGGCCATGACCTGATGGGTTTTGCCGAGGCCCATCTCGTCGCAAAGTAACCCACCCAGGGCATTTTCAAACAGGAAGTAGAGCCAGTTCAGTCCAAGGTTCTGGTATGGACGTAAAGATGACCCCATCCCCTTCAATGAAGGTACGTCCCGGGCAGGTTTCCATTCCAGGATGCTCTTGGTCATCCGCACCTTCTCGCCTCTGCCCCTGACATTCAAGGGGATACGACTGGTTGCCTGCAGCCGAAGCAGATCCAAGCGGGAGAGCTTTATCCCTTTGGCCTTTTTGCCTGGTTCCTCTTCCGTAATGTGTTCCAGGATCTGGTCAATGGGCTCTAAATCGGCCGATTGGCAGTCCACCCATCCGTGGGTTGTGGAGATATAACGCTGTCCCGCTTTTTTGGCCTTGAGAATTTGTGCCAGGGAAACAGAGGTATTCCCAAATCCGTACCTCATGGAAAGCCAGCACCAATCACGATTGAGTGCCTCAGGGGTAATCTCCACCCGATCGTATCTCCTGAAGATCTTGAGGCTTTTGACCGAAGGGTCCACGATGTGCAGACCTTCAGAAAGCTCTGTGCCAAATTCTTGTAGAAAACTTGGAATCTGGGATTTCTTCAAAACCATTTTAATCGGGGATACGAATCTGCGTTGCATCTTGCCCGGTGGTTCCAACTGGGCTATAAGGGCCAGTTCTTTGATATAGACAAGATTTCCGTACCGGAATTTTTCCAGGTTTTTTCTCTCAAAGAACTGGGCCTCGCCATCCTCTTGGAGGAGCTGAATTATGGGTCGTACCTCCAGGTCCAGCTCTGTGTTCATAGAGACCTTAAACAAGGATTTGAGCGGAATAGGGTGAATTGCCAGGCCGTGCTGGTTGGGGAGCCAGTCCTTGAAAGCCAGAAGGACTTCTCCCACTTTCTTACGGGGGATCACCATGCGAAAAATTGGTTCTTCGTTTGAGCTTCGGCAGTCGATCATGAATGTGCCGGAAGTCTCCTCTATGGCCGGATGAAATGTACATCCCCTGGGCCCCAGTTCCCGATACTCGTGATAGGCGAGGCGGAACCAAAAACTTTCCTCTAAGACCTGCCGGCGGGTTTTGAACCCCAGCTTTGCCATGGCCCGCTCATTATCGGAAAGGGTCATAACTGCCAGCTCTTCTAACAGTGCCCCTCTGTGCGGAACAGAATCCTCCTCAGGAAGCTGGCCAAAGCGCTCTATGAACCGGAGGGCATCGGAGCCCTGAGAAAGATAATGGAGCATCTCTTCCCCATCGGAGTTTAACACCTTCAAAGACCTCTCAGGCTTATCCCCAACAAAATGCATTCGGACGGATCCAGCTGTCTCCCTGCAATCATCGGCGAGAACTCTGGCCAGGCGATGCCAGATGCTGGATCTGAAGTCTTCTTCAGGGGTTCGTCCGTTGAGTTGCTTCTGAAAGGCTTTCTGCAGATTAAGGAGTTTCAGGAGGTGGGAACACGTCTTTTTCTTGGAGATGGAGCACGAACAGAACCTATGCTCTTCATACATTGTGTCGCCTTTCAAAAAAAAGGCCACCCCAGGAATACGGTCTGTTGGGTCAGGCACCAGGGCAAAACCATGGCGATGAAACTCTACCTGTTGAAAGTCCAATGGAGAGGGGACTCGGTTGTTGCCCACCTTCTTTTTCTCTGCAGACCGTTTTTGTAAGTTTGTTTTTTTCTGGGTTCCGGGCACTGCACCAGCCATTAGAGAGTTTGTAGGTTCTTTTCTGATACTGGGTATCTAACAAATGTGATTTCAAAAGAAAAGCCCATAAAAAAACCAGACGAAATTTCTCAAGAGAAATTGCCCCTCGCCTGATTGAGCGGTAATAAGAAGGGCGATGTGTCCACGCTTGACAAAGAATTTATTTCATTTCTCCCTATCCTGGTCAATCGCTTTTTGATTATGATAACGAAAATAGTACAAAATTGCGGCTATTTCGTTATGATGTTGAAATGCAATACAAATCTATATAAAAAAGTAAATCACTTTTGTTCTTTCACTTCCAGTGCAACCCAGATAATTTTAGAAGTATTTGATAGGTGGACCTCTCTTACACTCGATTTGATGAAGTCTAATCCTTGATGCACACATATTTAGAGTCGCCGGTAAAAGTATTGATATCTTTGCGGTGTTTGTAAAAGAGAAACTTTTATTTTACACATTTGCCGATCGGAGCACCCATGAAAGGAATAACAGAAAAATTTACAATTGAAATTACCGACAGTGGGATGGCTATCCTCAGTGAGGAGGGAGAGAGTTTGCACTTTACAGCGGTTGAGGCATTGATGTTACTTGACATACTCAGAAATGAAGAACCGAAACTAAAACAAATGGCTGAGGAAGCTCGCCCCATACCCATAGAAATCCATGTTTAAATTGTGTTTTCTGATTAGGCCAGAATATCGGCCAGCGAGGCGGTGAGATATTAGGAAAGCTACAAAACCTCAGAGAATGAATCCTTGACAAAATCTTTCCCCCTTCTAAAATAGAATTGATTCGGCCAAATACAGGCAAAACCCGTCGTTACCTGCGCCTGATTCCATATGGTTTTGCTGGCACAGAAAAATTTTGCCCGATCTTTTGTTTCTCGAGGTTTCCTATCCTGTTAGACTCATTTGAGAAGTTGGCCTGAATCCTTGAACTTAGCCGCCTGCGGCGGAACTTTTTCGACAGGATTAACAAGATTAACCCGCCCGCCTCGCCTGAGCGAGAGCGACCCGCCTGCCATTGCAAGGCACGAGCGGGCAGGTGGCGGGCAGGCATGATTTTCTTATTTTCTTTATAGCCTGAATATCCTGTCTATCCCTGGCCCAGACCTGTGTGAAGGAGTTTGTTGACTGAAGCCGTTATTTAGTAGTTAATAACGATAGTTAAACGAAACTTCTTATACCGCGCCAGGGCGGGCCTGTCCAAAAAAAAGAAATTCCTATTCAATCGAGGTAAGTAATTTCAAGGGGGAGCTCTATTTTGGAGAACCGCTGGGATATAAGCAAGGAGTTGGGCTCTGGTCCCTTTCCTGAGAACATCGTGTGCCCGGTAGATGGGGCTGAGATGGTGTTAGTACCCAAAGGCCCCTTTACCATGGGGATAACCGAACAAGAACTGCGCCGGATATTCATGATGGATCAGAGGGAGATCCCCATATTTGTTACAGAAACACCAGCCCGCACCGTTGATCTTGAGGCATACTACATTGATCGATATCCAGTCACCAACTACCAGTATGGCAAATTTGTTGAACACACAGGGCATCGAGAGCCTGCACTCTGGAACGAGCCCTTATGGAGTCAGCCGATGCAACCAGTTGTGTTTGTTGGTTGGAATGATGCACGGGCGTATGCCAGGTGGGCGGGAAAATCTTTGCCAACAGAGCCCCAGTGGGAAAAAGCTGGCCGTGGAACGGATAGCCGTTGGTGGACATGGGGCCATGAATTCCTCCCTGGCAGATGTAATTCGGGGGAATACGATCTTGGGCGCACATCGGAAATTGGTCTTTTCCATGAAGGGATGAGCCCCTATGGGTGCTACGATATGTGTGGCAATGTGTGGGAGATGTGCGAGGGCCAATGGCAAGGGAATCTTTTGCCTATGCGGGGGGGATGCTTTTTAGGCTCCGCAACCTTTGTCAGGGTTACCTGCCGGTGGACCCCTGAAGACCCCATCAATGGCGCCCACTGGCTTGGATTTCGCTGCGTAAAAGAGATTCCCACCTAATCTAGCACTAGTAATAACCATCCCCTTGGTTTCATCGCTTAACAGCGGTTTTTTCACAGCACCTCAAAAGATCCTACCTGAGGCAGCGCATTGCATCACTCTGATCTGTGCAGGTCACGGGGGTCAGTCCAAGAGCCTTCAATACTGAATATATCATTCTGATATCAGAAGAAATCGGGAATTACAGATGATGGCAAGAAATCGCAACTTTCTCTAGATACTACCCACCGGCACAAAATATACTTGAACCTGTATCGCATTGGTGTTATGGTTTTACCGACTGTGGCCCAGGGTAACCCTTAGCAGAGGGCGTTATGACCAAGTACATTAAGACCCCGTTTCTCATTGAGAGAGGTGGGGTTTTGTTGTCTTGGGAAAAGTCTTTCTTTGTGGAGATTGTGTGAAAATGAGGAATATCTGAATATGTAGAATTTCTTCTGCACATTAATTGTTACCTCTAAACTTCTTGGGAGGGAATACAATGACAGCCATGGAAATTGCAGCATATATAGGCGCTGCTGCTTGGCTCCCCCAAATTGCTTCTTGGATCTTTAAGGCCTATGTTACACCTCAAATAACAATAGTGCCAGATAGAAGTTTACAACTAGGCTTTACAAGCCTTGGGCCTATTTTTAATTTGCGAATGGCTTTTTCAGCAGACCGTAAAGACGCTATTATTGACTCATTTGAAGTAATGTTGAAACACGAGGATGGCGAAGAGAGATTATTACGATGGGCTGGAATGAATGAAACTTTTAGTGAGATCACTGACTCCATGGGAAACCGGCAGGTTATATCCAAAGAACAGCCAGCCATAGCATTCAAAATTGGAAGGGAATCACTCTTAGAAAAATTCGTTAGATTTAACGAGCCCCGCTTTTATAATACAATTCTGCCTTTCCTGAATGAATTGACAAACCATTTCGATTTCTTGAAAAAGAAAGAAGCCGACTATGTTTCCAAAATTATGGAAAGCAAGCAGTACAACGATCTATCTGAAATACGAAAAAAGGCTTTTTGGTGGAAGGCTGGAAAATATCAGGCAACCTTTAAACTTGGTTCTCCCAAAAAAATCACTCTGACTCATGACTCTTATGAATTTCAGCTAAATCACTTAGAGGTAGAAAAATTACAGAAGAATGTTGATGCTTTGGACTCCGACCTTAGCAATATTATTAAGTCAAATCTTCCAGATTTCAAAGCAGAGCCAATTGATTGGAACTGGGTGAATGTTGATTTTGCCAGCTCGGTATCGGGGAACAAATAACATTGCTCTTTCAGGCGACAGCTAATCGCTGCGGCTGAAGGTCCCGTTATCTCTAAAATGAATAAAGAAGATATTGCCCATAAGCTCGATGATACGCTTCAACGCTTCAATATGAATACAGCGACATGGGCTAGTTTAATTTATAATTTCAGAGAAAAACTCGAACTCCTTTTTGATGCAGGTAATTACAACAAATTATTTAAGGCTCTTTTTTCTTCAAACGAATTAAATGAATTTAATAGTTATGTATTTGAGGTGTTATTCGCTCACGATTTTCAGTCAAAGAACCAGTCTCTTATTTACGAAGTCAAGCAATTAGCTGATAGTGATTCTTCAATAGATTTTTGTTGCAAAGTTGACGATCAAAGAACAATACATTTTGAACTACGATTGATAAAACAAAGGAAAAGTATAACGAACTCGATTAAGTCTCAACTTAATACGAGTCAGTCCTTTGAAATACTATTAAATGGTGAAGATGATAAAAATGACACTATAAGAATTCAAAATCTTATATTGAGCAAATGTCAGAAAGATGATGGCACTCCGGTAAAATTTAGCGAACCAAAAGAAGGACTATATAATTTCATAGTGATAAACTTATCTGAGACTCATCTTGGCATGGTTGATAGAGGCGATTGTATTTTATCAATGTATGGGGACAGTAGTGTCCCGCCACATTGTAGAAGAGGTATATTTGGAATGTGTCAAAGTCTCTCAGATAATCCCTCGGACAAAGAAAAAGAGTTTTATGATAAGTTTACTCATTTTCGCGAAACTATACATGGGACTTTATTCGTTCGATATGTAAAAAACAGTGGCATCTTGGATCGTATGTATATTGATCGTGAATTGGAATACTTTATGATTACTAATAGTAATTTAATAAACGAAGAGGACGCCAAGGCAATTGAGGGAAAATTATCTTCGTTTCTAAGCATGGCAAAATGAATAAGGAGATAACAAAACGATGGAGTGGAATGCGGAACAGCTGTGACCTTTTTAAGTTTATTTAGGTTGCACATATTTTTTAGAAATTATTAACTTATTGCTTTTATTCCGCATCCCTCATCTCATCGTTAGCTTTTGTGAGCTACATCGTTGTTTAGAATGATGTTTTTTATTTGAAATCAGGAAGGAAAAATGAAAAAGTTAAATAGGGATGAATTGCTCTCTGAATTGAATGATATCCATATCAAAGGGACGGAATTTTTTAATGATGCATCTGATGCTTTGCAAGGCAAAACTTTTTCACGATCACCCCGCAGACCATATGCAAGAGATGAATTTTGGGAAAAGTTACCTGAGTCTTTGCAGAGCATAGCAGACTCTTTAATTCCAAGAGTTATTGAAAATGCCCCTCTTATCGCTGAATCAGCTCGTATGACTCCTTATCTCACACAAACCGATCAGATTGACCTGGGGCATGCTATCAAGGGAATGAGATCTGCTCTACGTCTTTGTCGTTATAAATATTGGGACCCTGATATTCTTCATGATGAAGGAACGTTTCTTGGCGTTCAGCCAGCTGGACAATCAGATGACGAAGGTATCTCCCCAGATAAGGCCCTGCAAATATTTGAGGATTGTTACCGGCGAATATCTGGAATTGTTGAACTTGTTAATCCCTTGACCGTTGAACGCGCTGAACTAAATATTGAAAAGAGAGGGCAACTGTCATCTGGATTTCAACCTGACACGGCTTTTATTATGATGTGGATGGATCCCAAAAAGTCTGAACTTGAAGACGTGTATAATACGGTAAAAAGATGCTTTAAAAAGTTTCGTATTACACCCGAGCGTGCGGATGATATTGAGCATGATGGTTTAATTACAGAAGAAATAATTGAAAAAATCAAATCATCTGAATTTTTATATGCCGATCTTACTGGGGCGAGACCAAGCGTTTATTATGAGGTTGGCTTTGCCCACGCTATCAGTAAAAGGGTGATCTTATATCGTAAAGTTGGTGAGAAAATTCACTTTGATCTCGCTGGCTATAACTGCCCAGAGTATACAAATCTTAGCGATCTTGAAAAAAAACTAATAAAGAGATTATCCTATATGACCGGGAGAGAAACTAAGGAACAGGCTCCTGAAAAATAATATTAGTAGCATAATGACACCCAAAATTTATTTAAAGACATATTAAAAACTAATGAAAAAAGCTAACAAAAGCTTTGAGAGGGACGTGGGTTACACTGCCGCTCCACCCACGCCGGTGATGTAGAGGTTTATTTTTAGATATCTGCTATTAAAACGTAATCCGCAGCCTATTCGGAATGCTGTGATATGATTCTCAGATCTTCATTTCATCCTCTCACTCTCGCTCAGGTTGAGACAGTTCATTTCAGCCTATTTTCTTTCATCTCAGTTAATCTGTTGAATACATGAATTAATTACTCTACACCGATGCCGCATGCTGGTTATTTGCGTTTGAAATATGGTCCGCCTCAAGATCCAGAGAATGTGAATGCTTCAGTTAGATATACGGGGAGATCCGATTTCGCTTGACTCTTTGGGTTTAGACCGGCATATTACTCTTTAAGTAACTGCAGATCATAAGTGTGATTCAGGTAAGCATTCATGAAAAAACGCCTCACAAAATTTCTGCTACGCTGAGCCTACCAAAGGCGCTTCCGTTTTTTAGCCCATAGCTTTGTTCTGATAGAGCCGAACCTGCTGTAAGGCAGGAACGGAGTGGTTTCTGTTTCACTAAAAACATCCGGGTTTGCCATCAGAACAATGCGTTTCGTTTTTTCGGCAGGCCAGGTAGTGACGTTTCCCCTGTAAAGGCTCTATCGGGATCCTTGGCTGGCCTGAACGTCTATCAACCAGTTTTTACGGAGGGAGGAAGTGATCTTATACGCTCTACACGTTTATGACATGATTAAAGGGAACTGGAGAAACAGAGAAAGACCCCACAAGATATTTATCAATGGCCAGGATGATCCGGAGATCAAGCATTACTGTCAAGAAAGCGGACTGGAGGGCACAAGGGAGCCAAAGTTCGTTGTGGAGATAGACAAGGTACCAATCTACCTTGATCCTAACCTGGAGCAAGGGTATGCGGCATACCAGATGACGAGCGAACAACCCCCTCGGAGAGTGTCAGTATCATTGGTGCAACAGATTTCTGTTGAATACTAGGAAAGCAGAAATGACTGAGGCACACCAAAGAGGAAATATGATCCTATCAGGTGGGAGGGCTGGAAAATATATCGATAAGGTCAAGAGGATTGCGACAATCTTTGGAAAAAGAATCAGATCTGCCCTTGAACTACTTAAACGGGCGCCCACAACATTTCTTAACAAAGTCGGAAAAGAGATCAGATGGTTTTGGAGAACATCTATCAATAGGCGCTGATTAGGAGCAGGATTTCACGAAACCAGAGCAGTGGGATGAGCGTTGCAAACACAGTAAGGCACAAGGCCAAATATCGTTATGAGCCTGCGTTTATACCATTTGATCTAAAGGGCGGTGCTGATTTGGCGTGCAATGATAAAACAACACGAGGAATACAACATGATTAAACAAAACGTGCCGAAGGAGATCCTTATTACCGAAGCCAATCTGAAACGCCTTGAGGGCATTATCCAATATGCGCCTATATCAAATGAGCACCAAAAAGACAACCTCGAGCGACTGAGTGAAGATTTGGAGCGGGCGACTGTAGTCGACTCAAAGGATATTCCCCCCGATGTAGTTACCATAAACTCAACACTGCAGATACGGGACCTTAATTCGGGAGAGGAAATGATGTTTACCGTGGTTTTGCCATCTAATGCAGATGTCTCTCAAGGCAGGATTTCCCTACTGGCACCGGTGGGCTCTGCCGTCGTGGGGTATCGGAGCGGAGACGTAGTGGAGTGGTGCGTACCAGCCGGCTTGAAACGGCTGAAAATAGAGAGGGTGCTCTATCAGCCGGAAGCAGCAGGGGACCTTGATGAGTAGGAGCGACGAGTCCAAGAGGGAAAAAGAGCGGGAGAATCAAAAAAGGATTGTACCGGTTCAGCAAGGGCTCCTTAAACCCTGCCCTTGCCGGCCTTTGAATGCCTGACATGAACAGATGCACCTTACGAACTAGCAGTAAATAAAATGGGACGTTGGTTCCAAAACAAATTATACTAAGGCTGCCCTTGAAGAAGTTGATCGATTATCATTTAATCCTTTGCTATCTGCTGTTAAAACGTACCAAAATGGTAATTGACCCTCAGTAAGCTAAGAGGCTATGGATCTGCAATTCTCAGCATATCTAAAATGCTGTGATATGATTCTCAGATCTTCATTTCATCCTGTCACTCTCGCTCAGGTTGAGACAGTTCATTTCAGCCTATTTTCTTTCATCTCAGTTAATCTGTTGAATACATGAATCAATTACTCTACACCGATGCCGCATGCTGGTTATTTGCGTTTGAAATATGGTCCGCCTCAAGATCCAGAGAATCTGAATGCTTCAGTCAGATAATGGCCCTCACACTATCGAGAGTCAATTATCATTTTGTTACGTATAGCAGTTAGTACTATGCACCCCAGCCTGTGTATGTTACGTATAGTAATCGCAAGCCATGAGACTTGTGGGGGGCTTTCCATTCATAGCAGAAAGGAAACATTTGGGTAATAGGTCAAAACCACAACAGAAAAGCGGAGAAGCCCGATCAATAAGGCTCTTGCATAATTGTGAAAATTAGCCTGATTTGGTCTGGTGGTTATTGAAGTGAGGGCGCCCAGGAAGCCCCTTTTCGCCCCATGGTGGCTATCCCTTCAAAAAATTGTAGTGGTTTTGTGCTTGTCTTATTAATTTTTTCCTAAAATAACCTCACATTTTCCAACATAAGAATCAAAAAAATATCCAGTTTTTCGGGTAGTTGATTGATTTTACTAACATTTTCAAAATCGCTATTTTTAAACTAGAACTCTGCAAAGCTTTCCAATAACTTCCTTCTCCTCGGGTGCCTCAGTTTTCCTAATGCTTTAGCTTCTATTTGTCTTATCCTCTCTCTGGTAACATTAAATTCTCTGCCTACCTCCTCAAGGGTATGGTCTGCCTTTTCACCAACCCCAAATCGCTTTCTCAATACCTTTTCCTCTCTGGGTGTCAGGGCAGTCATCGCCCTTCTCGTCTGCTCACTGAGGTCAAACTTGGTTACCGCCTCAACTGGCGACATTATCTTCTTGTCTTCTATGAAATCCCCTAAATGGCTATCCTTTTCTTCGCCAATAGGTGTTTCCAGGGAAATGGGCTCTTTGGCTATCTTTAAAACCTTCTGAACCTTTTTCAAGGCAAATCCCATTTTCTCCGCAATCTCCTCTGGGCTTGGCTCCCTGCCATGTTCTTGAACCAGGCTTCGAGATATCTTGTTAAGCTTATTACTTGCCTCTATCATGTGAACCGGCAACCGGATTGTTCTTGCCTGGTCAGCAATAGACCTTGTTATAGCCTGCCTGATCCACCATGTAGCATAGGTGCCGAATTTATAGCCCCTCTGGTATTCAAACTTATCTACTGCCTTCATCAAACCGATATTGCCCTCCTGTATACGATCGAGAAATTGAAGGCCTCTATTGGTATATTTTTTTGCAATGCTCACAACCAGTCTAAGGTTAGCCTTTATAAGCTCATTCTTGGCAGACTCCGCCTCTCTTAAACCTCGGTCTATTTCCCTATTGATTTTTTTCAATTCCTTGAAAGAAATGGTTGTCTTATTCTCTACCTCATCCATACCGCTCTTTATTTCCTGTATCCGTTCCGTGATGGATGAAAGCTCTTCTTTCGATAAATTCAAGGCCTTAACCTTCTCTCCACCCTCTTTAGAAGCAGACAATTCCTCCAGGCATTTTCCTAAATAGGTCAAGGATTTCCCGCCGGCATTGAGCATACAATTGGCCAACTCACTTTCCAATTCTTCCAAGCGCTTAAGGGTCTCCTTATATTTTGCGACCATCTTCTGGATATGCCCTTTTTCTAGCTTGAATGATCTCATCATCTCGAATATGGTTTGTTGCGTTTTGCCGATTGCATCATGAATTTTTTTTCTCTGAGCCTTATCGCTACAACCTTTCAATTCCTTCCAGTAAGAGCAGATCTCCTGATCGAGGGCCTCGATTCTCTTAATAAGGCTGAGCAAAAAGTCCCCCCTGTGGCCAATTTGATGCAAATTATATTTATCCTCTATATCATGAGCTATGTCCCTTACCTTTATTCTTCCTGCCTCCAAATCCCAACCTAACGCTGTTATATATTCTACGCCTATACGACATCTAATGAGGGCATTTAGCACCTGATTCTCTCCGCTCTCAATCCTCTTCGCAAGCTCAACCTCTCCCTCTCTGCTCAGCAATGAAGCAAGGCCCATCTCCCTTAAATACATCTTAACGGGATCATATGTCTTGGCGGTGAATTCCTCCTCAATACCACCCAAGTCGCTCTTTGCCTCTTTGTCCTGGAACTCCACCTTCTCAGACTTTTTACTCTTTTCAACCTGGCGACCTACAGGCTCACTTACTACCTTGATATTCAAATCTTCAAACGTCTGCAAAAGATCATCAATCTCTTCAGATGATATAATATCATCTGAGAGATTTTCGTTTAGCTCTTGGTAGGTAATGTAGCACTTATCCTTGCCGATATTAATTAACCGACGCAAGTTAATCTCATTACTGTTTGTTGCCATCTATGGAATCCTTCATGAGAAATGGGGTTCAGATACTAGGTCATAGCACTCTCATTAAGGGCTATTTCTATGGTTTCATTTCTTCACTAATAACATTCTGACTCGGCACTATTAGCTACTGATTGGGCATCAATAGCTGCAGATTGGGCAGCTTCCGCAGCACCCATTGCTTCCTTGAGTAATATTGAGCCTCCACTAATGTGTTAGAATAATATGCTTTTCTTGCATAACTGTATGCCTCACTTGCGCAATCGGCAGCACTATCCATATCTCCATAAGTGGACATAACAGCTATGCCACAAGAAATTAAAACATGCAAGCAAAAGGATAGCTTAGAGCTCCTTTAAGAGTAAATGGGATGAAAAATTAAAAGCCTCCAAAAGGATATGAGAATCCCCTTGGAGGCTTCATATCGGCGTCTCAGAACGAGGCCTTCTAGAAGCTTTTCTTTACCAGTCTTTAGTATATTATTCAATTAAATGAGAACTTCAATTATCGAAAATTATAGCTTGCCAGAAGGTGAACTTCCTGTAGTTTTAAGATTAAATATCGTAGTCGAAAGGTCAATATAAGGATTGGGAGCGAAAAATCTCAATAGGAAAAATTATATTTCAAGATGATATCTGCTCTCAATTATTTGCACCAATTCCGTTGATTTGCGTTTGAAATATGGTCCGCCTCAAGATCCAGAGAATCTGCTTACTTCAGTTATAAATGTTGCACCCAGCCTGTAGATGTTGCATATAGCAAGCCGGGAGACTTCTGGGAGACCTTCCATTTATAGCAGTAGTAGAAGGTTTTCCATGGAAAAGGCTTTATACAATATGATGTATTGGCCTAACTATTCTGAATCGAGAGGTCATTGATTTCAGAAATGTGATATCAGAATGGTATGCACAAAATGCGTGAGTCTGGCAGTTAGCACAAGACAAGCTAATAGCTAAGCTTAGCAGGGCGGCTGCTGGAAAAGAGTTGACCAATTTCTAGATTATTCGAGTTTCACTTGTTTAGTATATTTCGAATTTCGCACTTCGAATTTTCTTGCAGTTACGGCGTAAGGGCACGCAACGACATTCCTTCTTGCCGATATTGATAAGATGTAGTAGAAACCAGTTGAGTGCTGGCTAATTTTATGTCCCGGAATAATAGCTCAACTGAAACTCCTATTCTATTCCCCTTCATCGCGCATAACTCGAAGCAGCACCACCGCTCTCCTGCTCAATTGATTGCCCACTCTGATTCGCTACTGGTTGCTCGCTCATCAATAAGGCCTTTCAAAAACCAGGGGCAATGGTAAATAAGAGTCAAACGGAGATTTGACCCTCTATACACGAATATTTCATGAAATGACAGGCGAGAACCCACCGGAAAAGAAATATCGTGGAAATGATCTTCAGATGGGAAAAACGGGCAGGTACTGGCCGGGGATGATGACCTCATCCAACTCATTGGTCGCAAGGTGATCGTAGGCAAAAATATCACAACATAATTCAAGGAGGTATTATCAATGAAACCAGAAACTGAAGGGAAAGTTAAGTATGGAGTTTGGGGTCTTATTGTTGGGGCAGTCATCGCAATGATCATCGGTTTTGCGTGGGGGGGTTGGACAACCTCCGGCACGACCAAAACGATGACCGAAGAAGCGGTTTTGGCGAGTCAGGCGGCGATCTGCGTCGCCCAATTTATGAAGGACCCGAACCATGGAGAGAAACTTAAAGAATTTGAGAAGGTAAGTTCCTGGGAGAGAGCTGAATTCATTGAAAAAGGGGGCTGGGATAAAATGCCCGGGCAAGAAAAGGCTGACTATGCTGTAGCCCGAGCATGTTGCGATGGGCTTGAACTTCTTATCAAAAAATGAGTTTGGCTGTCAAAGGTGACTCATAGGTTGTTTTATATGGGTCACCTTTTTCAATAAATGGGTAGGGGATTTTGCTGGAAACACTGCGGCCTTCGTTGCTGCGACATTGTTTGGCGCCTCGGTTGTCGCCACTCGAGTCGTAGTCCAGGGGATTCCGCCTCTGAGCGTGGCGGTCCTACGATTCGGTCAAGGAGGGCTAATTTTGTTCCTCTGCCCATCATGCCCGTATCATGGGTGCAATCTTGATTCTCTATTTCAAGATGAAACAAGGACCTGATTCTGGATCTTTTTCTGTTGAATAGCGTTTCAAATATTCTATGCATGGAGAGTCGAAGTGGCCAACTACTTCAGTTTAGAGATCAAAGCTCAGATCCGTTTCGATCGATTTGAAATCTGGGCTGGTCGTAAGGCGGAACGCACCTTGACTTCCAGAGAAAATGTCGAGATAATTAGACAGATGTTGCCTCATCGCACTCCCTGAGCAAGAGTAGCCTTCACTCCAGGTTTAACCATATCTAGCGCGGCATCACAAAACAGCTTTGAAGTATCATCCACTCTGGCTGGAGAGACGAACAGCACCTGTCTGTTTCTGTCATTGGGCTCTGCAACAAATTGAGTATAGACAGCAGGGCACGAGGAGTTTTGATCTAAATCGATAAGAGTCAAAGGTCATCTACTGATTCGGCCCTAGTTTGCTAAACATGATATATCCGCGGTATAGGCGTCGTATGGGGAAATCATGTAACACAACTGTGCCGTGGCTAGCCAATCGCGATCGGATCAGCAAGGGCAGCATATGCGTCTATATTTGATAAATCCATCCAATCCGTTAGTGAACACGAGCAAGGTCAGAGAGAGCCGTTTGCACAAATACCGCGTCCGAAAGCCACTTGGCCTCCTGGTCTTGGCTGGTCTAACGCCTCCCGAGTGGGACATCACAGTGATTGACGAGAACCGCACTGTACCCGACTACACGGCCATGCCACGTCCCGACCTGGTGGGGATCACCGCCTTCACGGCACAGGCGGACCGCGCTTACCAAGTTGCGGCCGAGTTCCGTTGCCGTGGTGTGCCCGTGGTGATGGGGGGCATCCATGCGACCATGTGCCTCAAGGAGGCCCTGGAGCGGGTAGACGCCGTGGTCACAGGCGAGGCGGAGGGCATCTGGGCGCAGGTTCTGGCAGACGTCCGGCAGGGCACCTTAAAGCGGATTTACACCAGTACCCGCGTGGAAATGGACAAGGTTCCAATGGCCCGGCATGACCTGCTGCCGACCAGCTATCGCTTGGGATCAATCCAGACCACACGTGGTTGCCCGCTGCACTGCAGCTTCTGCAGCGTCACCGCGTTCAACGGCGGGCGCTACCGGCACCGCCCGATTGCGGATGTGGTGCAAGAGGTCAGATTGATTCGGGAGAAGTATGTCCTCGTCGTGGACGACAACCTCATCGGCACCCGTAAGGATCATATCGCCCACGCTAAGGAGCTGTTTCGGGCCATGATCCGGGCGAAGCTGGGCAAGAAGTGGATTGCCCAAGCGACGATTAACATGGCCGACGACGAAGAATTGCTTCGGCTGGCTGCGAAAGCTGGCTGTGTCGGTGTGTTCATTGGCTTCGAGTCGCCGAGTGTGGAGGGGCTGGTGGAACTCCACAAGAAGTTCAACATCCAGGAAGGTCGCGACTTCAAAGCTTGCGTCCGGCGGATACAGCGGCACGGCATTCTGGTGGAGGGCTCGTTCATTATGGGACTGGACGTTGATAAGGGGGGCATCGGACAGCACATAGCCGCTACCGCCAATCGCTACGGCCTGGACACTCTCAACGTGCTGCTGCTCACGCCGCTCCCTGGCACGCGCCTGTGGGAGAAGATGGAATCGGAAGGCCGTATCATCGCCGACGCTTTTCCCGAGGACTGGAGGTACTACACGCTGAGATTCCCGGTGGCTAGATACAAGCACCTGTCTTGGGGCGATCTGCTTCGCGAGAGGGAAGTTTGCTCGCGAGTTTTTTACTCCTACCCGCGCATCATACACCGGGTGTTCAGCACTTTGTGGCGTACGCGTAAACCCATCATCACCCTCGTAACGCTAGTGAACAACCTCTCTTGCAGGAGCAATTATAGGAACTTGTGCCTTCAGCATGAGGCATACCGGGGATTGGACTTATCCCGGGGGGAAGCCCAAGCCAAACAGGCGCTGCTGTAAATGGGGGTGTGGCAAAGTCATGGCAGTGACCATTCTAGTCTATTAGACAGCATCCTTATCCACTGAGGCAAAGACCTCTTCCCCAACTCGCAACATAAAGTCGCACGATAATGTCCATTATCTTGAGCCTCGCCCGAACTCCTCGGAAACGTTATAAAAGAGGCACTCCAGGCGGAAGGGGTAACCGTTCTTCAGCTTAATGGCAAGGCATCTGATCAGATAGTTCCACATCTTCACGTACATATTATGCCGAGATGGGAGAACGACGGGGTATCGGTAGCTCAAGCCGGATTCCGGATTTAGAGACGAATTTC
>JAUVXZ010000119.1 GCA_030603345.1 Pseudomonadota bacterium | reverse complement strand
ATCGGCGAAATGGCCACGTCCAGGTGCTGGGGCTAAAATAAGGTAGGCACTCAGGTCTCTTCGCTCAACAGCCACCATAAGTGTCAAAAGTCCACCGCGTGAAAAACCCATCAGTGCAATCCGTGCCGGATCTACCTCTGGCAAATTCTTCACGTAATCGATAGCACGATCAACCTCTTCCTTGTGACGGAAAATATTTCCTGGGCCGCTCTTGCGAATCGGAGCAAATACCAAAAACCCATCAGCGGCAAGTGCTCGACAGATGCCCTTGATATCATATCCACGAAAAGACGCTTCTGTGTAACCAATTTCATCCACGATACGGCCATGATTATACACAACAGCCGGGAAAGGCCCTGGTCCCTCTGGTTTGCACAAAAGAGCCTGTGTTTGTGCACCAGACACCTCATAGCTCACCAAATGAGAGTTTCCAGCACAACCTTGAAAAACAATGACAAGCAAAACAGTGAAAGCAAAATGCAATCCTATCTGGTGGTCAGTACTGTGGGTGTTGATAATATCCTCGTCTGTTTCTTTGATATGTTTGGCCAAAAAGCTCTACTCTTGCAATCAAATCACTTATGCAAAAACATTATTACTACCCATGAGAATATTGGGGTCACAGGAAAGTATCGGTGACGCCCTTGTTTTGGATTTCAAGGGCTTACTTATTTTTTTGATATTGACGGGCTGTTGCCCAAACGGAAATCCCTTTGAATGGTCATTAAAACGTTTTTTGCCAAGAAATCTTGGCGAAGTGGAAGATAAGCGATGTCAACTGTTTGAGCCCTAAAGGCGAGTTTTGACATCGCCTGAAGCGAGCCTTAGATTTATCAAAAAATGTTTTAGACCAAGGGAAAAGGGATTTCGGCAACAGCCTGTTATTACCTGACAATCACGCAGGTCCGGTCCGCCCTATGAGAAACCTTGTTGGATACGCTACCCAACAAGAGGCCTTTGAAACTGCCAAGCCCACGACTTCCCATAACAATCATGTCTACATCATGGTCCTTGGCATAGGCGATAATCCTTTCAGCCGGATCTCCCTCCATTACGGTCGCTTCAATATGCTGCCCGCCTTTCTTCCTGACCTCATCTTGAGCCACAGAAATGATCTGATCTCCCAGAGCCTGCAACTCGATCCTGTCTGATATAACATACTCTCCCATCCCTTCGGGGATTATGGGTAGCTTGTATACATGGAGCAAATGGATGGTGGCATCGTTTTGTTTTGCCAAATTCGCGGCAAAATCGATTGCCTTCCGCGCTTGGTCCGATCCGTCTACCGGCACGAGAATTTTTTTAGTCATCTTTACCCGCTGATCCATCAGAGCTATCGGTTTCTAGTTAGTATGGGGAGATATGGTATTTTTGTCAAAGAAAAAGTCCCACCTTTAGCGGACACCCGAACAGAAACGTCTCAGTGCTGAACAGAGATATTGACACCTGCAAACCCGTGTACTATACGAGCATGATTAATTTGTATTACTTTTTCGATTAACATTAGCTCAACCCTTTAAACCGAATGTTTAAGAAATTCTTCTATGGATGGTGGATCGTACTCGCCTGCTTTTTCATCGGACTCTATGTGGGCGGCGCCGTCTTCTATGGTTTTACCGCCTTTTTTGAACCCATTAGAAAGGAATTTGGCTGGACATATACCCAAATATCCTTTGCCGCAAGTCTCCGCGGCATGGAGATGGGGCTTTTTGCCCCTTTTGTAGGATTCGTTGCCGACCGCTTTGGCTCAAGAAAGCTCATACTCTGGGGAACGATTACAGTCGGATTCGGGCTCATCCTGCTGAGCTTTACCCAATCGCTTGCCATGTTCTATGGTTCTTTTTTGATCATAGCATTCGGGGCCGGTGGCTGTGCTGTTGTAGTGACCATGACTATAGTAGCTAACTGGTTTCATAAGAAAGTGGGAGTGGCGCTCGGCGTAATGGTGTCGGGAGTGGGTGCCAGTGGATTGATACTCCCCATCATCGTCCGGCTTATCGATGTCTCCGGTTGGAGAACCACCCTTATCATCCTCGGCTTGGGAATGTGGATCCTTGGAATACCTCTTTCGTTCGTCATCCGCAACAGACCAGAGCAATATGGCTATCTTCCCGACGGCGAAGAATCTAGTGATCCGATCCCAAAGATTGAAATCCAAAGCAAGGGAGTAGAAATTGGCCTCAGGGAGGCGCTGAGAAACAGATCCTACTGGTATATAAACTTTATTGAACTCGTGCGGATGATGGCTGTCGTTGCGGTAATCACCCATGTCATGCCATACCTCAGCAGTGTAGGTATACCACGATCAACAGGTGGGCTTGTAGCAGGTGCCATTCCCCTATTCAGTATCATCGGAAGGTTTGGTTTTGGCTGGTTAGGCGATGTTATTGACAAAAGATATGTGATGGCAATGTCGTTCTGCCTTACGAGCTTGGGGCTGCTGGTCTTTTGTTATGTGCAGGTAATTTGGATTGCATTCGTCTTTCTTCTGCTGTTCTCGCCGGGCTACGGGGGAGCAATGGTCCTCAGGGGGGCAATCCTCAGGGAGTATTTCGGAAGGGATTCCTTTGGCAAGATAATCGGAGTCACCATGGGCTGCTCGGCAATTGGCGGGATTATAGGCCCTACCCTGGCCGGGTGGGTATTTGATACCCTTGGAAGTTATCACCTCATCTGGCTTGTTTTCTGCGGACTCACTGGTCTGATGATACTGTTGATATTGAGAATTCGGTAAGTTCCCTTGAAAAGAACGGGTGCCCACCCGCTAAGTGAGTGTACCTGCTCGAAGCCCCGTCACTCCTTGCTCGTCTTCTCCTCAGGTTGTTTTTATAAAAACTCTCGTGGTTGTTAGACATCATAAGCCCTTGCGTGGAGGTATATCTGCTCCGCAGAATTTACAGCGCACACTTTCCGGTCTTTTACTCGCAGGGACAACTTGGTCTCTCTTGCACTTGGGGCATGTGCGTTTGCGGCCAAGAATAGTACCGATAACTTTCGATATGAATAACAGGCTCATGACCCTTTATTTCTTTCATCTGAATATGGAAATATTCTAGTAGCTTCTGATATTTTTTCAGAAGATCCAAGGACAAAAAGCACATCGTTGGATTGAAGCAGCGTGTCCGCACCCGGACTGGACAATACCTGTGCGCCCCGTCGTATTGCCACTACGGAAACCCCATAACGCCTTCTTAACTCGATCTGGGCAAGGGTTTTCCCAATTAACGGTGATCCTTGCGAGATCCGAAACGTACTGATATCGACATCGGGGAGCTGAACTTTCAAATCAGAAAAAGATGCCGATGCTTTCGAAAGGCTTCGAAACATCTCGTAACCATCTGATCGTACTTCAGTCACCAGCCTTTCGATTTCGTCTCTGGGTATAAGATATTTCGCCAAAACCCGGGTAAAGATCTCCACTGATGTCTCAAATTCTTCTGGGATGACTTCGTCGGCCCCTAATTCATACAGGGGCTTCACTTCTTGGAGATAACGGGTTCGTACGATCAAATGAACTTTCGGATTAAGTCTCCGAATGATTTCCGCAATTCTGCGGGTTGCTGTGGGATCGTTAATTGCAGCTACAACAATTCTCGCATCTTTTATGTTTGTGTGCTGAAGTACCGCTTCCCGGGTTGCATCGCCATAATAAATTGGCTCACCCTGTGCTTGTTCGCTCCTTACTGTTTCGGGGTTCATTTCAATGATTGCATAGGGAATGCCCGCTACCCTGGCAGCCCGTGCTACATTCCTACCGTTCACTCCGAAGCCGATGATAATAAGGTGGTGTTTTTTGACTTCAACCTTTATCTCTGAAACAGGATAAAAACCCGATATTAACCTTTTCGGCAGCGGCAACCGCAGGATAATATCTGCTAGGCGGGGTGCGAGGGTTATAATGAATGGTGTCGCCGCCATGCTAAGCACAGAGAAAGCCAGAAACGTCTGATAAGTATTTCCGGCAAGCAAACCATATTCAACACCGGTCTTGGATAAAATGAAAGAAAATTCGCCAACCTGACCGAGTGCAAGGCCAACCAAAATTGAAGTGCGAAGTGGGAATGCTAATAAAACTGTCGCAAAGCTGGCAATGATGGATTTTAAAACCAGAACGGCTAAAGCGATCAGCGCAATGGTGCCCGGTTGCCGGAAAAGGAAACCTATATCCAGCAGCATACCAATGGAAACAAAAAAGAAGCTTGTAAAGACATCCCGAAAGGGTAAAATATTCCCGAGTGCCTGGTGACTATATTCAGATTCGGAAATGATCAACCCTGCTAAAAACGCGCCCAGGGCAAGAGAAAGGCCCGCACTGGAAGTTATCCACGCAACTGCGAGGCATATTACAACTACGCCCAACAAGAAAAGTTCCTGGCTTCGCGTCCGGGCGATTTGATACAATACCTGTGGCACAACCCATTTAGCGCTGACGATTACCAACCCGATGATTCCGATTCCTTTGGCAATAAGAAGGAGGACAGATTCGCCCGAATCCCCTGTTGCTCCGGCCAGTAGAGGTGTAACCAATATCATTGGAATAATAATGATGTCCTGGAAGATTAAGATGCCAAGAGTTGTACGTCCATGGGGGCTATCAACTTCAGCTCTTTCCTGGATGAGTTTAAGCACAATGGCCGTGCTGCTGAGGGATATAAGAAATCCCATAAAGATCGACTCACCAATGGGTTGACCCAGTTGCCTGGCTATAACAAAAGTAACCAAAAGTGTTAGCAAAACCTGAATCGAGCCCCCTATCAGGACTGATTTCTTGATTTGCAGCAGTCTTGCAAGTGAGAACTCGATTCCGATCGTAAAAAGCAATAATACAACACCGACTTCAGCTAAAATCTCAACTTCATGAACTGCCTTTACCAGTCCAAGTCCGTAAGGCCCGGCCAATATCCCGGTAAGGAGAAATCCCACAATCGCTGGCACGCGAAGTCGATGGCATATAAAGAGGATAGCAATGGACAGCCCAAATATGATGACAATGTCATTTAGCAGCGGTATTTCCATAATCTAATTTACCTTCCAAACAACAGGCTCACATCTTAAATAATAAGTATTCGCTTCTTGATCTTATTAATTTTCCCCATCACTCTTTTATCACTCTCCAGCTTTCCGGTAAAGTGATTGTAACTGAGGGTGATCGCAGGCCCTGATATTTCACCAAAATATTTCCCCAAAGCTTTGCATGACAATCCGCTGAAATCTCTTGCCAGAAAGATCGCCATCTCCCGGCCTATGTTCTTATGCCGTCCTTTCTTAAAGATCTCCTCTTCACTACATCTCATTTCATCACAAACAACCCTCACTATAGTCTCCAAGGATGGTCTTGGTTTTAGTTTCTTGAGTTGAGGTATCTCATCCCCATCATCCCTGAAAGAGAGAAACTGCTCTTTCACCCAATCGATAAAGTCGGTGTCGCCAAGGATCACACCGCCAACTATGTGTTTGTGCGGATTTTCAAGGGCATCGGCTTCAACCTCCTCAACATAGCTTCTGTCGCTTCTGATTGCATCCTTTCTTCTCTTTCCAAATTGAGACAATAACCATTTTGTCTCTACTGGCCACTGAGGTGGCTTTTCTTTTCCTGTGAAGGCATGGTAGCTGCTCCAGGGATAGGCAGCAGGAGTGTGTGTGATTTTCGCTCTCACCGGGTTCAGGTGAATATAGCGGGAGAGTTGGATGAGGTATTCATCGGCATCTATTACTATGGCCTTGAATCTTGCCTGAAACAGATGCCCGCTCCTGTGGCGTTTTCTGTTAAAGTAGAGGGCATAACTGACGTTAATCCATTGGAGAGCAACGCTTAGATTAGGTTCCGGCGTTTCCATCAAAAGGTGATAGTGATTATCCATCAGGCAGTATGTGTGAATGATTGTGGAGAAGCGCTCACCTGCTTTTTGTAAATATTCAAGAAATTTTTCTCTATCCCTTTTACTCTTGAATATGTTCTCTCCAGCATTGCCGCGGTTGATCACGTGGTAAAATGCTCCGGGGTATTCTATGCGTAAAGGCCTTGCCATGTAATTGTGCTTCAATAGTGGATTGAAAGAAAACCTCGTTGGAAGTGCTATGATAGGAGGAGATGAAGTGGGGTGTCAATACTTATTATTTAAGATGTGACCCTGTTGTTTTTCTCGTACCTCGCGCCGCTGAGCTTGCTCTTTGGGCACATATGACATGGAAACAGGGGGTTGGGAACAATCCGCAAATTATGCAGCATTTACAGGCTGAATTTGAGAGAGTTCTTTGCGGAAATGCTGTTCGGAGTCCCACAAATCCCAAGAATGTTGCGCGTTCATCCAGAATTCGGGTGAATTACCGAAAAGACGAGACAGTCTCAATGCCATCACGGGTGTTATGGCTCGTCGTTCTCTCAAAAGCTCATTGATCGTTTGACGTGATACCCCTAAAGCCTTGGCCATTGAAGTCGCGTTCAGATTAAAATCTGACATAAAATCTTCCCTGAGCATTTCGCCAGGGTGCGTAGGGGGGATTTCCCTTTTTGTTGTGTTTGATATAGCCATTTTTCAGTCCTCAATGGTAATCGGTTATTTCAACATCGTAGGCATCGCCATTGATGAAACGGAAACATATTCGCCATTGTTCGTTAATTGATATTGAATGCTGCCCTTTTCTATCTCCTTTTAGGGCGTGTGGCCGGTTGCTTGGAGGCACCCTCAGATCGATCAGGCTTGTTGCATAGTTGATATATTCCAACCGCCGTATCGCCCTTTTCATAAATTCGGAAGGTAAACGTTTCGATTTGCCTCTAACGAAAAGCTGTTGCGTTTCTTTATTGGCAAAAGTTTTTATCATGAAAACACTGTAATCTGTCACGTGACAGTTGTCAAGTATATTTTTTGATTAATTTTTTTTGCCCAACAATTCGCTGGAGGTGGTCTGGAAAAGGCCGGCGCCTTCCCCAGCCACCCAGCTCAAGTGTTAGGTTGAATATTGCTTCTTTTTGGCTTCTGAATTCAGATCAGTTATTCATCGAAGTAATCTTTGGGATACATCGCCATGATCTCCGCCGCTGCCTTACGGACTTCTTCCGAAGGATCATTTGTAGCAGATTGTTTGACGAGTTGGCGAACCTCAGGAAAGGATTTATGCACATTCCAGAGGTTCTCCAGAGCCGCAAGTCTTACCATCACGGCCTCATTTCCGAGAAAAGCCCTCTTTTGCACCTGAAAGGTAGTGGGGGTAGGCTCTCGAAAACTCAAGGCAAAGGTGGCTTCCAACCGCACCGCAGGGTCTGGATCAGAACTCAAGGCCTTTGTCAGAAGGAGATCGGCCTTACTGGATTGAATCCATCGCAGGGCTAATACCGCAGTTGAGCGCACAGCGGGCGAAGGGTCCGCAACAAATCGAGTGATTGTGGGCAGAGACTGGATTGAGCCAGCATTGCCAAGCACCAGCAGGAGTAGCCTGGTCCGGTCCTCAGAGGTAGATGAATTGATTTCGCTGACGACCCACTCGACGATTTTATTAGCGCGTTCGGGAGATGTATCAGCGAGGTTCCGGGCCATGGTACCCAAAGCCAGCTGAGCAGTTGTTGCAAGATCCCAGTCAGGGGCATTCGCGGCCAAATCGCGGAGCGTCTTTTCAGAGACCATGGTCGGGGACTCCACCGAGCCCAAACCCTTAACCAGGGTCAATAGGGCAGGGGAATCATTGGGGCGTGCGCGAATGACGTTTACCAGGGCCTCCTGGGCCTGCGGATGGCCGGCAGCGCTCAGGGCTCCAACCAGGATGCGCATGGTGAGGCTCTGGGGGTGGGCAGTGTACAAGAGCTTGGCAAGGCTTGAGCTGGTCTCAGGATGAAGATAGACAAGCGCCTTGAACTTGAGATACAGTGGAGTATCACGTCTTTTCCCCTCTGGCTGAGCCTTTGCAAGCTGGGCCACTAAGCTCTCCAGTGTTTCCTCCCCCAGTTCGCTGCGCTGGATTATAGCCTCGCGTTCTTGTTTAGAGATAGTTGCAGACAGGGGCACGGCACGGGCAACCATGTTTCGTGCAACACTTGCATTGCGCATTTCAGCGAGCTCTTCAACGCTCAATCGCTCCTTTCTACGGAATTCCAAGCGGAGCGTGGTTTGTGCACGGGCTACTGTCTTGCCTGCCATTATGATGATCTGACCTTCAGTTCCCCTGAACGAGTACAAATGACCTCCGCCCACATCAAACCGAGCTACAAGGCTTCCCTCAGGCTTGATCGTGGTGGAAACCTGTAATTTGCCTGGCCGGGTCTTTTGGTGCGGCGTAAGGTAGCGTACCTTGGTCTTGCGGAATGTCTTTAAACCGGTTTGTGACTCTCGTGATCCCTGCTCGCGACTAAAGAATTCGGCTTCATACCGGGCGACATACTGACCATTGGGGTCGTCTTCTTGAACCTCCCATTGATGAGCCCCAGTTGCTTGCCGATCTGGGAGAACAAACTGTGTGGGGGCAAGCAGGGCTCGGGCGAAATTCTGAGAGAAGTTGTCTATTGCAGGGTCAAACCGCACAGAGAGCACTCTGCCCCGAGAGCTGACCTCAGCAAAAATGGCCTGACTCAAGGCCGCTCTGATGGTCTCTGCCTGAGAAAGGGCTTCTTGCCCGTTTGCTACTAATGTTACCTGTGGCCCGAGCAGCCTGTAAGAGGTCAGGACTCTGTCGGCCTTCCGATCGAGTACCGTGATAGCGAGTTCGCCCTGGACAGTGGTGTTGAAGGATTGAGACAGGCCTGATTGAATAACCTCCCCGGATGTTCCATGGGAATCCGTGCCTTCGAATAGTACCTGGAAGTCCGAAACAGAAGAACTCGAATAATCGAGCCGGTACACGAGGCGCTCGCCAGGGATGTGCCGGTAGGCAAAAGCAGGGGCTGCCGTCTGAGCGGTAACCGCCGGATCGGTGGCCCCATGCCTTGAAACAGGACTTTCGGCTGCGAGGTACGGAGCCGTCAGGGGAAACAGCATTCCGCATAGAGCCGCCACAGTTATCCGTCGGAGGAAGGCGGGAGCAAATATTCGTTTTCGCGTCCTGCCTAGAAACACGGCCTGGATCCTCTGCATTCGGCTGAGCACACAGTAAGTTCCTCAGGAGACTATTGCTGCTGTTCGTACCACCGGTAGTAGATCCTTTTATCGTCTTTTCGTCCCTTGTGGAACATGTGGAGCTGGTCCTTAAGCATGCGCATACCTGGTGTGTGATCGGTGAAGGTTATCCCACGGATTTTTTCCGGCTCTGACCACAACAACATGTAGGCGCCGCCTGGACAATCGGCGGTGCGGCAGTAGACGGTTGTCCCTTTTCCCTTGTGCACCATGAAGAGACGATCCTTGAGCACGGCCAATGCAGGAGCATGAGAGGTTTGACTGCTGCCGACTTTCTTGCTAGCATCTCTGGGCCAGAGTGAGCCGTCTGGCCCCATGCATCGGTAATAGATGTCTTTGTTGTCTTTTCCTCGATGGAACACGTAGAGTTTACCTTTGAATGCACAAACACCCGGGCCGGTGGCGGTCTTGGTTTTCCCGGGTATCTTGGTTTCTCGTACGGGCATGCTTGCCCATGCCAGAAGCTCAGAGCCATCGCCGGAGGGGTTTCTCACACTCCTGTTGACATAGCGGTAGTAAATGCCGTCTTTTCCGGGTCGCTTGTATACGAGGTACAAACGATTATTGAAAACGGTTAGTGCAGGCCTGTATGCGGTAGAGCTCCCCTCTACGTTCACACTTCCAGCCTTAGGCCACCAATTACCATTTTGGTCCATGTATCGGTAATAGATACCTTGGTCTGGCCATCTCCAACCCCCATGGAATACGTAGAGCCGGTTTTTGTAAACACAGATAGATGGTGGAATGGTAGTCAAGGTATTGCCAGGAATTATGTTCTCTTTTGGCCAGATCTTGGGACCGGGGTACCGATCTTGAAGTATTACGAGAGGGAGGCTCCGGTAAGAGATCCTTATCCCTGAACGATGCACTAGGTAGAGACGATCATTGAAAACGGCCGGTGCAGGCCCAAAAAGGCTCTCACTCTTCGATACACGAAGGCTTCCCCCTGCAGGCAACCACCTCC
>JAUVXZ010000330.1 GCA_030603345.1 Pseudomonadota bacterium | reverse complement strand
GAGGTGTTTATGTGAATCCGGTTGTAAGTCCCGGTGTTCCCCCTAACCGCGCACTCATTAGGACATCGTATATGGCCACCCACACCGACGAAGAGCTGGACCAGATCCTTGAAATCGCGGAACAGGAAGGAAAAAAACTGGGCATAATTTAACCGGTGCTTTTCCTGCCCCATTGTGAGCATCTGCCTGCAAAAAATGCACTCTCGTACACCTTGCGTGGGGCTTTTGTTGCTCAAGAGCAAACCAAAATCCAGTGCCAATGACAAAAGGGCTTAGGCGTGCTTACTTCCTCCCATGATTTTTCCAGGAAAAACAGCCGCTCCGGTAACACGGTAAGTGGTCACATGTCTTCGCAATTCCGAGTCTTTCAATTCCTGTCGTCAGGATAAAAGATGAGAGCTGCCCGCCCTTTGCCCAGAGCCACGTCATAGTGAAACCTAACTTATTGATTTTCAGGCTTCTTGCAGGGTATGGGTGTCTTTTTTTTGGATTATGCCCCACATAGTATAGATGAGTGGGCGTTTCAAAATGGTTTATATAGATGGAGCCTATGATTCTAAGGCTTATGGCTCAATAAACCATTTTGAATCGACCCAGTAAGGGGCCATGTCAGAGGGCATAACCAAAAAAAAGATACCCATACCCTGGACTTTGACGTTACCCTGCTTTTTTGCTATCGATACCTTGACAGATTCTGTTTTCATGTTAATTTATTACTAATTTAGTAATATTAATAATTCAAAAATGAAGATCTCAACTAGAGGAAGGTATTCGACGCGGGCAATGCTCGACCTAGCCCTTCACTTCGGAAAGGGTCCGGTATTGATTAGAGACATTTCGAAAAGACAAAAGATTTCCAAAGGATACCTTGAGCAGTTATTTATCCCGCTCAGGTCAGCAGGACTAGTAACGGGTATCCGCGGCGCTTCCGGCGGATTTACCTTGGCTCGGCCGCCAGCAGAAATAAGGCTCAGTGACATTATCCGGGCAACAGAAGGCTCATCTGCGCCTGCTGTCTGTGTTGATGAAGGTAATCTATGCGCACAAAGCAAAGAATGCGTAACCCGAGATGTCTGGGCAGAAATAAAGAAAGCGTGTGACAGAATATTGGAATCTATGACCTTACAGGACCTGGCTGAGAAACAAAGGGCAAAAAGCGCTGAGAGCAGTAAAGAGTCGGGATGGGTTCAAACATCAGGAGTCTAACGATGGCACAAATCATCGCTGTATGTACCAGTAACAGGAAAGGAACCAAGAAAAAAACTGTAGCTGAGGGTACCATTAAAGAAAATCTCGGCTTTATTGGTGATGCCCATGCAGATTCCTCAACCCACCGCCAGGTAAGCCTCCTTGCAATTGAAAGCATTCATAAGATGAAAGATTGTGGAGTTGATGTAGGCCCTGGAGATTTTGCAGAAAACTTGACTACTCAGGGTATAGACCTGCCCTCTCTGCCTCTTGGTACACAGTTCGCTGTAGGAAAGGAAATCGTCCTCGAACTTACCCAAATCGGCAAGGAATGCCACACGGGGTGCACAATCTATCGACAGGTAGGCAGGTGCATTATGCCCACAGAGGGCGTGTTTGCTAAAGCAATCCATGGCGGGGTTGTTAGAACCGGAGATCCCATAAGGATAAGGGATGTTGGATAAAGTACCCATCCTTCGTGTTATCAAGGAAAGTCAAAAACAGGTCGAGGACACCGTTGTCACGGAATTCCACCTCACGATCGTCTTGAATAACCGTGAATTGGTGACGCTACTCTGCTCCCCTGCAAAACTTGATTTTCTTACGATTGGCTTTCTGTATTCAGAAGGCTTGATAAACAGTAAAGATATTATCAAAGATATAGTGCTTGATCCCGAGAGGGGCATTATAAATGTGACAACCAAAGAACCTATAAAGTCTCCTGAGGATATCTTGTCCAGGCGGATCATAGCTTCAAGTGGCGGAAAAGGATCCTCCTCTCTTAGCGCCGTCCATCCTCGATCAAGGATAGATTCTCAGATCCACATATCACCGCCAGAGGTACTCAATCTCATACAGGAATTCGTTCACCACTCCGAACTATTCGCAGCTACGGGTGGTGTTCACAGTGCTGCGCTATGTGATACCAAAGCCATCCTGGTTTTCAGTGAGGATATAGGCAGGCATAATGCCATTGATAAGATCTTCGGGGAGTGCATCGTGAAAGATATTCCTACCCATAACCGCTTACTCATTACCAGCGGAAGGGTTTCCTCGGAGATATTGCTCAAGGTAGCCAAAAGAAATATTCCCATACTTATCTCAAAATCTGCCCCTACAAACCTCGGGGTGAAACTCGCCAACGATTCCGGTATTACGCTTATTGGCTTTGTCCGTGAAAAGCGGATGAATGTTTATACCCACACCTGGAGGCTCGTGTCTCATGGAAAATGATCAAAAGGTAGTCATTTTCATAACCACAGG
>JAUVXZ010000098.1 GCA_030603345.1 Pseudomonadota bacterium | reverse complement strand
TATCTCAATTACAAGGAAAGACAACAGCGAACAAGTAATCAAGAGCTGGAACACGGGAAAGGGAACTGAGCATATGGTATTTTCTGCATACATAAAAGCCAGGAAACCCACAACTCAAGGAGCTAGCTGTTGATGAAAGGGAAAGAGAATACGTGTAGGCGCAATTCAGTGACCATTAAAATGCTTGAAAAGACATCTCCTGAGGCCTGCAAGAAAAGATTGGCTGACCTCTCCAAAGGGCTTGCGCACCCTGCCCGAGTTGAGATTGTTCGTATACTCGCAAATAAACCCCCGGAAGCAAGATGTGTTTGCGGTGACATTGTTAATGCCCTTCCTCTAGCACAGTCAAGCGTCTCGCAGCACCTGAAGGCCTTGAAAGAGACAGGCTGGATACAGGGGGAGGTTGATGGGCCATGCGTCTGTTACTGTCTTGTAGACGGTATTATGGAATATTACCTTGCCCTCACAAAACGATCTCTTGAAGAAGGCTGAACGAGAATAAGGGCGGTCAGTTGTTAGTCGGTCAATAACCGCTCAAGTTCCTGATCAAAAGACTTTCTGGCCAGTAAATACCAATAAGGAGGCTCCAGCGCACATTCTAATTTACGGCGCGGCAGTAATGGGCAGTTTGTACATGGCCCGCATGCAAGAGGCCGGGCAAAACATCTGGATTCTGGCCCAAGAACCCCTACACCTATTTCTGTGCTCTGGAAAGCCTATTAAGATTGAGATGAAGCCAAGAAGTTTTTGAGCATCAAGATGGTACCCGATTGTTCGGCATCTGCTCCGAGTTAACCAGCACTAAATTTTCTTGACAAGTATGAGGGAAATCAATATATCTCCTGATAGGAATATTTCAGGAGTTTCAAGTGAAAGCTTTTGTTAAGGTCATGAAAGCACTTTCCGATCCTAATCGAATAAGAATCATAAAGATGCTACAACATAAGACAATGTGCGTATGTGAGATACAGGAGGCATTACAAGTAGCCCAACCCACTGCTTCGAAGCACCTGAAACTACTCGAGGATGCTGGCCTGGTGACTTTCCAGAAAGAGGGTATATGGGTTAACTATTACCTTACAGATGGGAGTAGCACTCCCTATGCTGCTAGCTTTTTAGGAAACCTCAGGCACTGGCTGGAGGATGAGCCTGAGATTGCTGAACTGGTGGAAAAACTTCCTACGATTCGGCGCGAAAATATCTGTAAGAAATAAATTTTTTTGCCAATCTAATATAGCCATATCGAAATACAGCAATTGATTCCTATTACACCTCAAACAATTGTATGATGTTTTGAACAGAGAGAAATGAATATGAAAGAACGAACCAAGTTATTGCTCTTAGTGGTGATCTTCCTGGGCTGCTACTATGTCCCATGGAGCCATTCTGCTATACGGAATTCAGGGTTTGAGGCTTTTATGATGCTCCAAGAGTATGCTCGAGAACATGTGTTGACCTGCCTGATTCCTGCTTTTTTTATTGCAGGAGCCATTGCTGTGTTTGTTTCACAGGCCGCAGTTCTTAAATACTTTGGTGCTACTGCAAAAAAGATTCTTTCATATTCTGTTGCTTCAGTTTCCGGAACGGTGCTTGCAGTCTGTTCCTGCACTGTTCTTCCTCTTTTTGCTAGTATTTATACACGGGGGGCCGGGATTGGTCCATCCACATCCTTTCTTTATTCCGGTCCGGCTATCAATGTCCTGGCCATTGTGTTGACAGCAAGGATCCTGGGTTGGCAACTTGGGTTGGCAAGGGCAATCGGTGCGATCCTTTTCGCAGTGATCACAGGGCTGCTTATGGCAATTATATTCCGAAAGGAGGATGCCTCTCGTGCGACAGGCCAGATGTATCTTCCGGATGAGGAAGCCAAGGGGCGAACTTTGATTCAGGATGCTCTCTTCATGTTAATCCTGGTTTTGATTCTGATCTTTGCTGCCTTTGCCAAACCGGCAGCGGGCGCGACAGGGTTCTGGCAAGCCATGTTTTCTGCCAAATGGTACATCGCCATCGCTTTGCTCATCGTGTTAGCCTTGATGCTAAAGACTTGGTTCACGAAAGACGAATGTATCAACTGGGTACAATCAACTTGGGGATTTATGAAACAGATCTTTCCGCTTCTCGGAGCAGGTGTGCTGGTTGCCGGTTTCATGCTGGGCAGACCAGGACATCCCGCTTTGATTCCTGCGCATTATATCCAGACTCTGGTGGGTGGAAATTCCCTGTGGGCAAATCTATTTGCCTCGGTTTCGGGTGCCCTTATGTACTTTGCCACCCTCACCGAAGTGCCCATCCTTCAAGGCCTGATCGGTGCAGGCATGGGTAAAGGGCCGGCCCTGTCCCTCCTTCTGGCAGGCCCAGCGCTTTCGCTCCCCAACATGCTGGTGATCGGCGGCGTCATGGGTGTTAAGAAGACCGTCACTTTCTGCACCATCATTGTGATCCTTTCCACCATAGCCGGTATGAGCTACGGCGTAATAGCAGGCTAAAGAAGGTGAGGCATGTCTAAAGACGATATCATGCAGGTGATTGGCGAGATGGGTGTTGCGTCAGATCGAGCATGTCACCGCCATCAAGGAAATCGGCAAGTATGGTGTGATGGAAATCCCTGCGCTTATCATCAATGGCAAGGTGAAGTCAGTGGGCAAAGTGCCCTCTAAAAGCAAACTCATTGATTGGATCAAGCTATAACACATTTTGTGCAGTTTATGGGGCTCACTCCAGGGGAACTAACAAATAAATCCATTAAAAGGAGGTAAAACAATGGAAATTAAAGTATTGGGCCCGGGATGTCCAAAGTGCGAGGCTACCGAAAAAAATGTCAAAGAGGCGGTTGCGGAAAGTGGCCTGGATGCTCGAGTGGATAAGGTGACCGATGTCATGGAGATCGCCAAGTACGGGGTGTTCGGAACCCCTGCCGTCATAGTTGACGGCGAGGTCAAGAGCGTTGGCAAGATTCCGGGCAAAAATGAGATCAAGACGTGGATCGAGCAGCAACATTGAAGTCAAATAACAGCAGTAAAGGGAGGAGAAAAAATGCCACAAGATTGCTGTGCACCAGAGGGAAACGTTATGATTTTGGCATGTTCTGGAGGATCTAACGTTGGCCAGCTTTCCAATCAAGCCGCAGTGGAACTCACCCAGGAAGGCTTTGGTAAGATGTTCTGCTTGGCCGGTATTGGGGGCCATCTCAACGGCTTTGTCCAATCTGCCGCGGACATTCCACAAATGGTGGCCATTGACGGATGCTCTTTGGGCTGCGCCAAAGCTCTCCTGGAACACACAGAAATTCCTAACAAAAGTTATTTAGTTTTGACTGATTTGGGAATTGAAAAGAATAAAGATTTCAAATTGAAAAGAGAAGAAATTGAGAAAGTCAAAAAAGCGATCAGAGAGGTATGCAACCAAGAACAGGCTGCAATTCCCATGGCTGAGGCTGGTTCAAGCAGTTGCTGCGGTTAGTGAAAGAACACACTAAATAACAAGGAAAAGTCATGATCAAATATCGAATGATTGTGGGGGGAGTTGTGTCTGTGGTTCTTGCATTCTTACAAGTACAGACCGTACGAGCCGGACCACCCAAAAACCTTACAATGGAACAAGCATACCCCGGACTTGCCACGGGGATTCTTAAATCTGCCAAGTTGGTGAAGCCAAGGAAAGGGCTTCTGTTGACTGCCGAAGGGATCAAAATTGAGGAATCGGTGCTGAAGGAGATTATCAAAAACTCAAAGCCAGAAATGCGCGGACAGTTAAGGAAAAATCTCTTATTTATTTTAGAACAAATAGTGACGCAAAAGCTTCTACTCCACGAGGCCTTCAAATCCGGCCACAGGAAAAAGGGTCCTGAGGACCAGGTCATCATGATGTATCTCAATGAAAGGGTGTCGGGACTGACCGTTTCTGATGAGGAGACAAAGGATTTTTATGATCAAAATAAGGAGACTATGGGAGGAACGCCTTTTGAGCAGGTAAAGGATACTATTGAAAACTATCTCCTTCAGCACAAAAAACAGGAGACCATCAAGACTTACGTGCAAACACTTGGTCAAAGAATCGATATCCAAATCGATGCCAAATGGGTCAAAAAGCAGAGCGTCATGGCCAGAGACAACCCGGTGGATCGAGCACGCGGGTCAGGGAGACCCACCATGGTGGAGTTCGGGGCCACGGGCTGCATTCCCTGTGACATGATGCAGCCGATTCTCGATAACCTGCGAAGAAAGTACCCTGATAAACTGAATGTGGTGTTTGTCCATGTAAGGGAGGAGCAGATCCTGGGGGCACGATTCGGAATTCGTTCTATCCCGGTCCAGGTATTCTTTGATAAAGACGGTGAGGAAGTATTCCGCCACGAGGGCTTTTTCCCGGAAGCGAAAGTCACCGAGGTGTTATCGAAAATGGGGATCAAATAGATGAAAAAACGGATTCTTATTGCTGCACTTGGTTTTGTCGCCCTACTGGTCATAACAGGAGTCTTAAGGCTTCAATTTTCCCAGAGGACTCCCGAGGCAACCTTAGCGGAATCACATCAAATCAATGGTGTTCCGGTTAAGGGTATGGTCACCATGCTGGATCTGGGGGCCACCTCATGCATCCCCTGCAAGATGATGGCCCCGATCATGGAAAGGGTGGAAAAGAACTACAAAGGGAAGGCCGCCATTATCTTTGTCGATGTCTGGAAAAACCAGGAACCGGCAAAAAGGTTCGGTATACGGGCCATCCCCACACAAATCTTTTTTGATAAACAAGGTAAGGAAGTCTACCGCCACGCGGGTTTCATGAGTGAAGAGGCGATTGTTGCACAACTGAAAAAAATGGGAGTCAATTAAGCCCATAATACTGAAACTGATCAGCACAAAAGGAGATGTGCATGTTTGAAACATTTGTTGTGACCGTTAATGCGTGGATTGCCGGCGGCACGGCCATTGCCGCCGTAGGTTGTTTTTTATGGGGCATGGTCAGCGTGGTCTTCAGCCCCTGTCATCTGGCTTCCATCCCTTTGATTGTTGCCTATGTTGGTGGACAGCAACAGATCTTGAAACCCAGCCAGGCTGGTTATTACTCTGCTGCCTTTACCTTTGGACTCTTTATCACCATAGCCCTAATCGGCATCATTTGTGCCCTGCTAGGTCGTATGCTGGGTGACGTGGGAAACTACTGGCAGATACTTGTGGGGTTGGTCCTGGTCTGGGTGGCCCTGGGCATGTTCGGCGTTGAAAAATGCTCCATGTCGGGCAGTCTCTTATATCGCCTCAATCTTAAAGGAATCTTTGGAGCCTTTGCATTGGGGCTGGCCTATGGGGTTCTTTCCGGTTCCTGCACCTTTGGCTTTATCGCTCCTATCCTTGCGATTATCACCATCCAGCAGAAAGTGGCCACAGGGGTCCTTTTTATCCTGCTCTTTGCCATCGGCCATTGCCTGCCCATCGTTGTGGCCGGGAGTTGCACCGCTGCGGTGAAAGGGACGCTGGAAAACAGGGCCTGGCAGGGTGCTGGAAACTGGTTTCGGAAAGGAGCAGGAGCAGTTATTGGAATTTTGGGTTTCTATTTTATTGTTAATCCTTTTTTTGGGAGCTGAACACAAGGGAAGCATTAGGCCAATCCACCTGCATAATCTTTGCAATTCAGGTAGCCGAAGGGGTGAAAGGCCCTGAAGATTGTCCATCCATCATCGAGTGGAAAAGAAAAAATAACCGAATTCTTTTAGGGAGGCAAATAATGACAACCGAAGCAGGCATCATCAAGGAGACAAAAGGGCTCGGTTTTTTCGAGAAGTATCTTTCCGTCTGGGTGATCCTCTGTATTTTGGCGGGCATTATCCTTGGAAAAGTGGCCCCCGGAGTCGCTCGGTATCTGGACGGATTGGCCATTTTCGTGGGTGAAGCCCCGGTTGTTTCCATACCCATCGCGATCTGTCTTTTTTTCATGATGTATCCCATCATGGTGAAGATCGATTTCGGTGAAGTGCTCAGGGCCGGAAAGAATGTAAAACCAGTAATCCTCACCCTTTTCATCAACTGGGCGATCAAACCGTTTACAATGTATGCCATTTCCATTTTCTTTCTCGGCACATTTTTCCTGGCCTTTATTGGACCTGAGGCCGTGGATTACGTGAAGATGCCCCTCGGTCTCAATCTCCCTGTAGGCGCGGAGCACGGTGTAGGAAAGGTGGTTCTGGTCAACGGTGCCAAGGTGTTGGAAGTGCCCCTCTGGCGGAGCTATCTTGCTGGGTGCATCCTTTTGGGGATTGCCCCGTGTACGGCCATGGTCCTCGTATGGGGGTTTCTGGCCAGGGGAAATGATGGGCACACACTGGTTATGGTGGCCATCAATTCCCTCACCATGCTTTTTCTCTATGGCCCTCTTGGCGGGTTTCTTCTGGGCGTGGGGCGGCTCCCGGTTCCCTGGCAGGCCCTGGTGCTTTCCGTAGGCATTTATGTGGCGCTTCCTCTTGCGGCGGGCTATCTTTCCAGAAAGTCGATCATCAGGGCACGTGGTGAGGCGTGGTTTAATGAGAAATTTCTACACCTTTTAACACCCATCACCATTGTAGCCCTTTTAATCACACTGGTGCTTCTCTTCTCTTTTAAAGGGGATGTGATCATATCCAATCCGCTCACCATCCTCTGGATTGCCGTTCCTCTTTTCATCCAGACCAATCTGATCTACTGGTTGGGTTACGGTCTGTCCAAACTGATCCATCTTCGTTACGAGGATGCGGCCCCTTCGGCCATGATAGGGGCTTCCAATCATTTCGAGGTGGCCATTGCCACGTCAGCTATGCTCTTCGGCCTTTCCTCGGGAGCGGCTCTGGCAACCGTTGTGGGAGTGCTGATTGAGGTACCGGTTATGCTCATGCTGGTAAAGATCTCTCTGAGCACTACCCGCTGGTTTTCACATAAAGCGCCGGTGCAGTAAGAAAATAGGGAAGGAGGAGAGATGTTAGAGATAAAGAAGACCGCTATCGCCTTTGATGAGAAAGAGTTGATGAAGCTGGAGGAGATCATCACTGACCAGGACGAGGCTGAGGCGCTTAGATTTCTTAGGCGAGCAGTATATAACAAGATTGCCAAGGGACAGCAAAATCGACTCAAGTCCCACCTCGACACCCGGGGAGACCCGGTGGAAGGGTTTAAGGATAGATAAATCCAACTCTCGAGAATCCACCCAGCCCGCCTGCGTGGTCTTCGCAGTTCGGGTAGCCGAGGGGGTGAAGGGATCTAAGGATTGCTCAGAACTGAATGAGGCAAGAAGAGATCGCAGGAATGTCTGGGCCACTACCGTTTTGAACTATAGCTTTAGGTAATTCTAAAAGAACTGATAGCAAATCAAATCACAAAATAGGAATTTAAACTTCAGGGATTTTCTCGATAGAGTAAAGCGAAACTCAAATAGCGGAGAACAGACCCATGAGAAGATGCTGGCTTGTCGGAACGATTTGTATGGCTCTCTTTGCCTTTGGCGGCCATTCTTCCTTAGCCCAGGAGGCCCGGAGCCCAAAGATGGTGTTAAAAGAACAGGTCTTCGATTTTAAGGAGGTCAAAGAAGGAGAGGTCATCAGCCACTCCTTCCAGGTTTTCAACCACGGTGATGAAATCCTTAGGATACTAAGGGTAAGGCCCGGGGGGTGAGGATGCTCTGGGGCCGCATTTGACAAGGCCATTCCCCCCGGTGGGGAGGGAAAGATTACGCTTCGGGTGCGGACAAAGGGCTACAAGGGTGCCAAGCAGTGGGGTGCCATAGTTTATACCAACGACCCCAGATGGAAAGAGGTTATTTTGACAGTAAAGGCATTTGTCAAGGTTCCTATTTCTCTCCCTTCCAGGTATGTGTATCTATACGGCGTCGAGAACCAGAGCATTACCGAGGTGCTTGGGATCAGGGCAGGATTAGACAAACCCCTTGCATTGACTCCGAGCGAGTTTAATCTGGAGGGAAAAGTGACATACACTCTGGAGGAAATAAAGAAAGGACGAAGATTTCAAATCCGCTTCACCAGCATCCCGGGTCCGCCACAGACCTATCATGGGTTTCTAAAGCTCAAGACCAACTATCCTGAAAGGCCGCTAATTATCATATGGATAAGAGGTCGGTTTGTTAAAATGAAAGAAGGGTAAGGATGAGCTTTACCAATTGCGATATACCCCATGTCCCGCGGAACAGCCAATTGAAATCTGTCAGAAGAGGTAAGAAATATGAAGAAAATGACCGAGACATCAAAACTCGAGAGAATCGGGTTTCGGATATTTTGGCAAATGGGGACCATTGTCCTCTTGGCGGTCACCATCGGGGTCATATTCAATCAAATCCGTCCCGACCGACTCCGCCTGGTGGCTGACTGGTCTGTGGAAACCCAATTAGCCCAAGAGTTGGGGCAGAATATGCTGATATCCCTTGAGGAAGCCAGGGAGCTTTGCTCGTCCAAGAGGGCGATATTTTTTGATACACGACCCCGGGAACTCTATGAGCAGGCGCACATTCCGTGTGCCCGCAACCTCCCCTGGGAGGCAAGGGACGAATATTTCGATAGGGTGATGGGTAATATTCCTCAAGATGCCCTGATCATTGCCTATTGTGACGGCGAAACCTGCTCACTGAGCAAGGATCTAGCCGTGGAGTTGTTTTACAGAGGATACGACAATGTCCGGGTTCTGGTAAACGGCTTGAGCCTTTGGGTAGAACACCAGCTCCCTCTTGAAAAGGGTCCCTGGCCCGGTGAGTCTTAAGTGTCTTGTCGCTTTTCTAAGATGAAAATCCGCCTCGAAAGAGCCAACCAAAAGGGAAAGTGAATGAAACATTTACGCGAAAATGCCAATAGCTCCCTTCGTGACTATTCCCAGGGCACTTACGCTCCAGACCGTATGCCTGAAAAAAGAAGACGATGGAATTGGACAAAGGTTCTCCCTTTTGTAGTAAGGTTGATTTTGGGGGCCATATTTATCTATGCCAGCCTGGATAAGATCCTTCATCCAGGGGCCTTTGCACAAGCAATCTACAATTATCAGATTCTTCCCGGCGAACTCATCAATCTCACGGCCATCGTTCTTCCCTGGCTGGAACTGATTCTGGGCCTTTTTATGATTGTCGGGCTATGGCTCCCCGGTGCCACATTTTTATGCACCCTTCTGCTTCTGACCTTTTTCGGGGCGCTCCTATTCAATGCCCTTCGTGGGTTACATATTGATTGCGGCTGTTTCAGCACGAGTGCCGGGACCCCTTCGGATATCCCCATGGCATGGTATGTGCTTCGAGATGGCGTATTTCTCCTTCTAGCGCTCTATCTTTCCTCTCATATTCTTTTCAGAAACTGGGAGGTTCTTGATGAAAGCCCCCGCCAACAAAGAAGTCCCCTTTGACAATGTCTATTTTGTACTCGAAGATCAAAGGACGTTTGAACGAGAAAATGGATGATTGATTAGTGTTAGAGAGCGGAACATGTTGAAGATCTTGAAGGAATTGATCATGGCTATCGAAAACCGCCAGCCGGTGGCGGTGGGGTGACAGTTTTTATTGAGCCCTATGAAGAGGGAGTCAAACCTACAAAACACAGTTGGCAAGAAAGTATTCCTCATGACAACTCCTTACCTGTGGCACGGCAACCAAGGATTGAGCATGAAAGCGCATTTTACGAACGGGGATACATGAGATTAGATGTAAATTGTAGGTTTGCCCCAACTTTGCTGCTCTACGTTTACCCCAATGCGGTGTGCCGATATCGAAGTCATGGTGAGCTTGTCGGCAGCAGAAAGGTATTGACTCAGACTTACAGCACACGTTATAGAAAACGCGTTGTTTTATTGAATGGCTGCTGAGACAGCTTTTTCCCTGCCCTGTAGCAAGCCGTCAAGGGGAGAGCTCTTTTGCGGCAGGTCAAATCTCATCGAGGAAAAGGCATTACCGGGACACATAATGGAAAGGGGGTTTTTGTGTCTGAAAAACTAACCTCTAACAAATTGGGGTTAAAAGACAAAGCATTAGAGAAGGAATCTGTTCACCGCAAGCGGGCAGAGAAAAAAAGGAGGGAAAAGAAAAAATGGGGCCCTTTTCAGTATTTTGTAGTGGTCTCCTCTGTCCTTATCCTGGCTATGTGGGGAGGAATCATCTTTGGTGGTCAGCCTGCACCTACCAGAACGGCTGATTTTGTTAAGAAACCTAAGATTCTATTATTTCTGGTTGATGTGGCGATCAAGCGCTATGCCCATTATGAAGGGCATAGGTATCCTGAAAGACTATCTGATCTGGTTCCCAAATATGTCTCATTAGGGAAAGATGAGCTTTTTCGTCTGGATGAGTATTCTTATGAAAGGCATCCCGAGGCAGGCTATTACTTAGGGCTGGGCAGTCACAAACCTGGGGAGATGACTATTATCCTCTCACCACAGGGTATTGTCTACACTAGCCGATCGAGCGGGGAATCTTAATGAGACGACATGCTGGTTTTACCCTTATTGAGTTGATGGTTGTGATTGCTATTTTGGGTATTCTGGGTGCTACAGCAGTGCAATGTTATCGCATGATACAGCAGAGGGCTTGCGGTTCTGAAGCTGCTTCCATGCTAAAGCAGATTCTTGACGCAGAGATCATGTATTTTTTGGAGAATGACAAGTTCTTCCCGGAAGTTGGTCAGACAATAATGATATTTCACGATGATCTGCCTTCTAAAGCTGAGATAACTCAAACAAAGGATGCACTTAAGATAACCATTCCGGTTGGCCATTCTCTTGATTACAGCATTGCGACTCTGCCCGGACCAGTTTGTATGGTAACTATTTCATCATATGGAAATTCTTTTGCTCTTTTCAAAGACGGTTCCCCCTCTATTACCGGAACCGTGGATGATACCGGAAAAATGGATAGGTTATAAGGGTAATTGAGAATTGACTTCCAAAAGCTATGACCGCTGCTTCTATGACGGTTCCCTCGCCAAGCACTTTTGGGAACGGAAGTTTTTCCATGACCTATTCAAGGTGTCCGTGTCCATATCTTGTGGTTTCGGCTAACCAATATGAGGTGACGATTATTACTATACTTCTTGAAAAATAGAAAGCCGAAAAACTTACGACTACCAGATCAGGTCTATCATGGAACTGTTTGGAAGGAAGGGTTTGACTTTCGCAAGAGATTTCCAGCGCACAATTTTGTTTTTGAATTCCGGAGTCAGAACCGACAAAGATTTGCGAATCAAATATTGTGTATATTACAAGTAGATGGATTTACGTATAGTAGTTAGAAACCTTCAATTTGCATGTGCGCTGCAATGCGATAAAATGACGGCCAGTGTCGACTTGCCAAGAGACTTGAATGCTGAATATATCATGCTGATATCAGAAGAGATCGGGAATTACACATAGTGGCAAGGTATCACAAACTTTGGATTGTATAATCGGTTTATCGGTAAACGATCCGCTTTTGTGCACCACACAGAAATATTCAACATCAAGAACTAATCCTATTCTCTCAAAAAAAATAGTCAATTAGTAATGACCCCCTACTCCGTTAATATCGCTTTTCAGGCCGTTTGGCTGTGCGGTACGGCTTTG
>JAUVXZ010000183.1 GCA_030603345.1 Pseudomonadota bacterium | reverse complement strand
TGCCAATCCCCTTTTGTCTGGATATTGACATACTCTATGATGAGCATCATTACAAAGACAAAACTGGTAATCATTAAGGCGTGTTGAAGGGTTTCTATGATCATCTGCACTCCCTGGCCTATTTGGGATCTCGACTTCTTTTTCGCAGCTTGTTCAGTTCCTTCTTTTTGTTCTCGATAACTGCCTCTAACTCCTCAATCAACAATATCTGGTGAGGTTGCACAGAATGGGCAGGAAGGGAATCTTCTCGATCCTTCAATTCTGCCTTAAGCTCACCTATCTCTCTTTCTAGATCTTCCTCTTTGCCCATAGCCAAGAGACCCTTCAAACGAAAAATGGTCGTGTTCTTCTCCTACATCCACCCTTATACCCCTCATGTCATAATACCCGTGGATTTACCCATATGCAGTTCGTTTGATCCTTTCGCGCTGATCTTTGGTTTTAGGACCTCTTTAAAAAACCGCAGTGCCTCCTCAGCATCATTGTCCATGAGTATAGCCTCTTCAAGTGAAAACTCAAGTACAACATTGGCCATTGCATACTTCTCCTCTCAACTGGCCATTCCTTACAAAAATCAAGAAATGGCCAGTTTACACTGTATATGTTACCTACCTTGTCATTGGTGTCCCACATTTGGGACACTGAACCTCATAACACGGAGAACCCTGCTGATGGGCAACCTTGAAACCACAATTGGGGCAAATACATTCTCCCCCTGTCCCGAGTCCACGGCCACCCATCCTCCCACGACCACCACCGCGTCCAAGGCCTCTCCCCGTTCCCGGGCCTCTTCCGGCAGGTCCTGTACCATCTTCTCTTGGCATCTAACTCACCTCCTCTCTTAATTATTTTTCAACAGCAATTATGTAATTATGGACAGGAAATGTGTCAACCCAGACAAGATTAATGGGTTTCCGAGCGACCTCAGGGGCGGTCTTGGTCTCTGTTGCACTGTTGGCAATTTCCCTCCATATATAACTCAATTTTTGAAATATTAAAGCCATGATCCCGACCTACCTTCTCCACGAGCTTTCGAATTGGCAGGCTCTCAAACTCTGTAACCTTACCGCAAGACCTGCACACCAGATGCTGATGCTCGGCCAAGTCCTTTATCTCATAATGACAGTATAACTGCCCTAGTCTCCTCTCCTCGACCAGACCCAACTCCTTGAACAGTTGCAGGGTACGATACACTGTAGCCAGGCTTATAGACTCATTTTTCCTGCTGGCCCGCCTATACAGTTCTTTGGCGCTGATATGTCCACCTGCTTTCTTAATTAGGCTTAAGAGTAACTTGCGCTGAGCAGTTACTGGGCGACCTTCTATATAACACTCTATGTTGCGAATGCTTCTCATTCTCATCTGTATTTATTAATACCCTCATCACGTTCTGTCAACTATTTTCAGTAAATTTATCAAGCTTAAGGATATTATTTACAAAGAGGAAACGGATCTCCTTGATCAACAAAAACATACCATCCGTTAGCACCTGTTACCATTGACAGAGCCATGTATCTCTGTTATCTGTGGCATACACGATTACCACTGATTCTCAATGTATGGATAGAGATTATGAGGGCATTCGGACCGGTTCCATCAAGGCGATTGGGTCAAAGTTTGGGGATAAACAACATACCCCCCAAGGTTTGCACCTACTCCTGTGTCTACTGCCAAATTGGGAAAACAGAACACTTGAACTGTGAGCGACGGGCATTTTTTCACCCAGATGATTTGGCACGGGAAGTCACGGAAAAGGTTAACGAGCTCAGAAAAAGGCAGACAAAGATAGATTATTTGAGTTTTGTTCCGGATGGGGAGCCAACCCTGGATATCAACCTAAGTGAGCATATTGAACGTCTCAAGCCACTCAACATAAAGATCGCGGTTATCACGAACGGCTCTCTCATCACCATCGAGGATGTGAGAGCAGACCTGCAAAAGGCTGATCTTGTTTCATTGAAAGTTGATGCTACCAGCAGAAAAACCTGGATCAGATCTGACAGGCCGCACAGATCACTGGATCTGAACTCAATACTACAGGGAATGCTGGAATTCAGGAACAACTTTAGCGGTGAGTTAATCACCGAGACCATGCTGCTTAAAGGAAAAAATGACAGCGTTGAGGAAATAAGACGGATTGCTAAGTTCTTGACCTCACTACGTCCAGAGAGATCCTACATTGCCATCCCGACCAGACCACCGGCAGTAAAGGGCGTGACGCCTGCGAGCGACCGCGTACTTAATCAAGCTTACCAGATCTTCAAGGAGACCTTACCTCACGTGGAATATCTCATCGGGGCCGGGGGAAGTGAATTCGGCTTCAGCGGTAACGTTGAAGAAGACCTGCTCGGCATCACCTCGGTTCACCCCATGAGAGAAGATGCTGTCAAACAATACCTGAAAAAGGCAGGAGCAGATTGGGATGTAATAACCAATCTCATAAAAGTGGGCTCTCTGGTAGAATTGGAGTACCAAGGAGAAAAATTCTACCTCAAAAAATTACCCGGGAAATTCTGACTTTTATGGTAAGCACCGGGACCCGTTTTCAATTTTCACTGCAAAGAAACCTCTTTTTCAACAGTGATTATGGCCTCCAGGGTGATCATGCTGGCAGGGTTCTACTCCAGTGATCTCTCCTTTTAAATAGGTCTGAAGAACATTTCCAACATTCCCGGTTGCTCCACTTACAGTTTCAATCCCTAAACCAGTAAACATATCAATTGCCCTTGGCCCCATACCTCCAGCAATCATGACATTCACACCCTGTTCATTGATAAATTGAGGGACCATTCCAGGGGCATGGCTATCGTAATAGGGGTTATTAACACTCTCATTCTTTTCTATTTCAAGTCCTTCAACATCTACAATCAGATAGTAAGGGCAACGGCCAAAGTGCTGGCTGATCTGACCATTGAGTCCCTGATTATCCTCAGTTGCTAATGCTATCCTTCTCATTTCTTCACACCTCTTTCACTAGTTTTATTTTTTGTGCCCTTCCCTGTATTCTAATGCCTGGCCCTCCTTTACATTGCCTGCCCTGTATCCAGGTCAAATCGAGCAGCCAGCTTTTCCCATATCTCCACAACCGCCTGGGCGGCTTGGGATTTTCCATCATATTCGATGATGGTCTGCTTTTGAACCATAGCCTTGGTGAATGATGGGTCAAAGGGGATCCTTCCCATTACAGGCAATCCCCTATCCCTGGCGTACTGTTCTATTGCCACAGTCATATCCAGATTAAGGTCATGTTTGTTTATGCAAATGCTGGCAGGAATCCCAAAATGGTTGGCTAACTCAACCACCCTGTCCATATCGTGCTGGCCAGAGAGGGTCGGTTCAGTTACAATGAGTACAGCGCTAGCACCGGCTATCGATGCAATAACAGGACAGGCCAGACCAGGGGGCCCATCAGTAAGAATAAGGTTGAGACCTCTTTTCTCTGACAGCTCTTTTGCCTTTTTACGGGTTAGAGTTACAAGCTTTCCAGAATTATCCTCAGCAATACCGAGTCTGGCATGTACCATGGGCCCAGCGCGTGTCTCTGATACAAACAATTCACCACAGGTCTTAATGGGAAAATCTATCGCATCCTCAGGACAGAAATAGACACAGACCCCACACCCTTCACAGTCAATAGGATCTACTTTGTACTCCGGACTAATGGCATCGAAGCGACACAGCTCCCTGCACAGGCCGCATTCAGTGCACTTATCCAGGTTTATTACAGCCCTATGCCCCTCTTGAAAGTCTTGCCTCTCTCTTATGTCCGGCTCCAGGATCAGATAGAGATCGGCAGCATCCACATCGGCATCACACAGAACCTTATCCTTGGCTAGAGACGCAAATGCACCCAGCAAGCTGGTCTTGCCGGTTCCACCCTTGCCGCTTATTACAATAAGTTCTTTCATAGTAACTTGGTTCTATTGGTTTTATCGGTTTGATTTGTTTGGTTGCCAAAAAGCCCACCCAATAGGACCATGGCAACAAGACTAACACAACAAGGCGTAATTTATGTTAGCACGAATATTGGCTCCTGGAGAAGTTGGACTCATCTCCTCCTTCTTTTTACTCCTGTCTTACAAGATCCGTTATTTTTTCATAGAGGTGAATAAATTTCGCTTTCCAGTCAGGCAACTCCTCTACCAGGAGTTTACCCCTTGAATAGGTCTCTGCGATCTGGCGGTCAAAGGGAATCTCCAGAAGAATGGGGATATGTTCCTGCTCTGCATATTCTGTAACCTTGGTATCACCCAGATCTGAGCAATTTATTAATATGCCATGAGGAATGTTGAGGATCTTAACCATGCCAACGGCGAGCTTCAGATCATTCAGGCCGAATGGGGTAGGTTCGGTGACCAGGATCACAAAATCGGTGCCCTTTACTGAACTGATCACCGGGCATGATGTGCCTGGTGGAGCATCAATTATGTTTACCTTGTCCGGTTGAACAGCAGCCCTGACCCTTTCAATCACGGGAACCGCCATCACCTGGCCAACAAAGAGACGACCATGGGAAAATTCGAGGCTATCTCTGTGGCCACTTTCAAAGACACCCATTTCTCTGTCTCTTTCAGTAATTGCATCTTCGGGGCACACCTCCACACATCCGCCGCAACTGTGACACAACTCATCAAAGGTTAAGACAGTTTTACCAACCACCACAATGGCCTGGAACTGACAGATATCCTGACATCGCCCACACAGGGTACATTTATCCATATCCACTTCGGGGACTTTTAGGCTCACCCTTTCAGTGTATGTAACCTCCGGCTGGATAAAAATATGGTCATTTGGTTCCTCCACGTCGCAATCAAGAAGGTTCACCCCACGGCCCAGGGCTACAGCCAGGTTGGTAGCTATTGTTGTTTTTCCGGTTCCACCCTTGCCGCTTGCAATGCTTATGATCATTGTCGTCTTCCTATTTGGCAGGAGTTCAACTTTCACCTGTCAGATTTCAGCAAAAACAGAGGGACTCGTGTTGTTGTTGAATCCCTCAATTTTAAGTGTTTAAAGTCAGCTTAAGTGCCTACTGCATACTACTTACTGCCTAGTAGATAATCGTCACTTCGAAAGATTAGCAACATTATCTACAATCTCACTAAACATTTTAGTATAGGGCAGATCCTTCTTATCCATCCATGCCATGCTCCCGCTATCACCTTCCAGGACAATATCCGGTTCCAGAGGGAGGCTTCCCAAGAGCTTGAGCCCCGCCTTCTTGGCAGTGATAATACCACCATCTGTCTTAAAGAGATCAATGGTTTTCCCACAGTGAGGACACCTTAAGCCACTCATATTTTCAATCAAACCGAGGATTTCCATATTAACCTGATGGCAAAAATTGATCGATTTTCGAACGTCGGCAAGGGAAATCTCCTGGGGTGTAGTTACAATAATCGCCTTGGTGTCCGGTATAACTTGCGCAATCGTTAAGGGTTCATCTCCTGTGCCCGGGGGACAATCGATTATGAGATAATCCGAATTACTCCAGGCAATGTCGGAGATAAACTGCTTAATCACCCCTATTTTTAAAGGTCCTCTCCAGATCGTTGCAGTATCCTTGTCTCCAAGGAGGGTCTCTATTGACATGACCTCCATATTGGGCAAATATTTCAGAGGAATTGCTTTGTTACTTTCACCAGCCGACAGTATCTGTCCTGTGAGTCCCAAGAGCCGGGGGATACTCGGACCGTGTAAGTCCACATCCATCAGCCCTACCTGCAATCCTTTCTTGGCCAGCCCAACCGAAAGATAGGCAGCGATAGTGCTTTTGCCAACACCACCTTTTCCGCTCATTACTAGTAGCTTGTTTTTGAACCCCTTAAGCTTTTCCCTTATCTCTGCATCCTGGGCCTCCATCATAGCCATTCGACCTTCTGGTGTTTCACCTCTTGCTTTTTCTTGTTGTGCCATTATAATACCTTTCCCTTCTCACAGATTTTTCGTTCAAAAAACGAAAAAATTGAAACAGTCTTCCTACCATAAGTACTGCGGCTGTTTCCGAAAGGCGATGTCTCAACGCGCCGAAGCAGCTCACCCGTTCAAAACTCTTTGAGGGAGTTTTTGCCGGCTCTTTAAGGCTTGGCATCAGCTTACTGGCTAACTTATTTGGGGGGAGTTGTTAATCTCAAGGTAAGGATCATGATCACCACTCAAGCGTTCAGCTCTGTGGTGAATATCTCTCCTGAACCTCTATACCTTGCCCAACAATTATCAGTCGACTTCAGTAACGGTGATCGCATCTTGTTCGCAGACCTCTATACAGCTTTCACACCCGATACATTCCTCTGCATTAACAGGAACTGATTTTTCATCCTGCATTTCAAAGACATCTACAGGACAGACATCTACGCACTCATCGCAGCCTATACATTTTTCTTTATCAACCTCTACCTTGTACATATCCTTACCCCTTTCAAGCGTGGTGCACAATAACGAGTAACAGATAATCCTTTCCTTAGAAATGTCAAGGTCTTTTTGTCAAACCAACAGATCACTGTGCTTGGCAGGCAGCTATTTGGTCGCTTTCTCTAATTCTTTGATCCTTGCATCGATCTGGTCCATCTGCTGCTTTAGCATTTGGGCTTGATCTCTTAAGTAGTTTATCTCCTGCTCTGGCGCCATAGGTGGGCCAAATGGTGACATCCCTGGCCCTCCAAATCCTCCCGGTGGTGGGTAATTAGGTTGACCATAGGGCGACATCTCTGGTGCTCCATATCCCCCCGGTTGAGGATAATAGGGCATCTGTGGCATTCCTCCATAGGGATAGTTAAAGCCCCCTGTCATAGGATAACCCATTCCCATGGGGGGTCCCCAGGGAGGAGGCCATCCTCCATATGGATAAGATTGGTAATACATATCTTTCTCCTTTTTTTCAATTACTGTCTATTAAGAGGGATAACCATGCTGGTATCCCCTCTCCATGCCATAAGGAGCAGCAGGGATAAGTGCTGGTGCCCTATAGGCCCAACCCCTGGGTAGGCCTCCTTCTTCCTAACCTACACAGGGACACAGGTGTGAAAATCTCCAAAGGCCAAATCCTCTGCCGTAAGGCACAACAATACCCCTTTTATACCTTTAACGCTGATTCCAACGGAGCAGTCTTGGCAGATGATCCAAGACTGCTCTCAAGGCCCAGTCATAGAATTTACCACCCTCGTCTGCCACCGCCAAATCCTCTGCCACC
>JAUVXZ010000233.1 GCA_030603345.1 Pseudomonadota bacterium | reverse complement strand
GCGCCAGGGCAGGCCTATAACATGGCCCCTTACTGGGTCGATTCAAAATGGTTTATTGCCTCTCGGCCCTGAGCCTCTCGGCCATGAGCTCGATGCCGAATGGCTCGAGGCCGAAGGGCACCCTAAGCCTTAGAATCATAGGCTCCATCTATATAAACCATTTTGAAACGCCTGCCCGCCATGCAAGCAAGGCGAGGCGGGCGGGCCCACTAATCTAAACTATGTCAGGGGATAACCCTACAGCAACACTTTGGTTGAGATGTCATTCTGAGTGATCCCGCCAGGCGGGAGAGCGAAGAATCTACGATTTGTCGGCAGATACTAGATTCTTCGTCGCTTAGCTCCTCAGAATGACAAAGTGTCGTTATAGGCATAATCCAAAAAAAAGATACCCATACCCTGCAAGAAGCTTAGGAATTAATAGGCTAGGTTTCACTATGACGTGACCCTGCCCTAAAGGCGAGTTTTGACATCGCCTGGAGCGAGCCTTAGATTTATCAAAAAACGTTTTAGACCAAGGGAAAAGGGATTTCGGCAACAGCCTGTTACGGGTTACTCGTTACTCGTGTTTTCGAATCCGCCTCCGGCGAGCAAACAACAGTAGACCGAAAATAGTAAGCAGAACAGGTAACCAGGAACGAGCACCCGGCAACGAGTATATCAATGATTCGAAAGACATGCTCCTATAGTGCCTGTATATGGGCACCCTTCGCTGCTCTATTATTAGCAATCTCCCTCATGATATCCCCGGCTGAAGGTGCGGAGTCATCAACCAAGATAGCCGTTCTTCCTTTCGAAATTCATACGTTGAAGCCTATGGACCATCTTGCCGAGGGTATCCAAGCCATGATAACAGCCAGATTGGCGCGGGAAGGCTTTGACGTTATGGATCCGGCGGCAACAAACAAGAGTGAGCTTTCCAGGATATCGATTTCGGATGTTGATCTTGTCAGGAAAGTGGGAAGAGATAACAATATTGATTGGCTGATAGGAGGAAGCCTCACACAGATCGGAGAGAAGATGAGCGTTGACCTCACTGCTGTTCCCATGTCAAGGGAAAGGAGACCTTTTTCCATTTTTGCCGTAGGAGACAGGATAGATAAGTTAGTGGAGATAATTGATTGGCTAGCAGTAGCAGCAAAAAACCGAATTATAGGTGTTGCTCAGATAGATTCACTGTCTATTACGGGAAACAAACGGATTGAAACCGACGCTATCCTTGCGGCAATTGAGAGCCAAAAGGGGATGATGTTTGACCCTGAGGCACTCAATAAAGATCTCAGATCCGTATATGAGATGGGTTTTTTTGAGGATGTCCAAATAGATGTCGAGGATGGTCCAGGAGATAAAATAGTTACCTTCAAGGTGAGCGAAAAACCATCGATCGGCAAGATTACCTTTGAGGGCAACAAGAAGATCGACCAAGAAGACCTGGAGGAGGTAGTCGGCATCAAGAAATACGCTATCCTTAATAGAACAGCTATCAAAGATAGCATAGAAAGACTGCGAGATCATTACCATCAGGAAGGATATCATAATGTTGAAATAAGGGAACGGATTCAGGAGCTTCCGAACAATGAGGTGGCCCTTACCTATCAGATTACAGAGGGTGACAAGGTCTTCATAAAGAAAATACAATTTATAGGGAATGTTAACTTTGATGATGGTGATCTGAAAGACCTTATGGACACCGGTGAAAAGTGGTTCCTATCATTTCTCACTAAGTCTGGTCAGCTGGATAGAAAAAAACTGGAAAGTGATATATCCAAAATAAAATCCTTTTACCATAATAACGGCTATATAAAGGCGCAAGTAGGCGAGCCCGATATTTCTTACCATAAAGACGAGGGCTTTATCATTACTATTACCATTAACGAGGGCCCCCAATATACCATCAGGAAGGTAAGTCTCGAGGGTGACCTCATAAAAGAGGCTGATGAGCTCCATAAGGCGCTCAAAATAACGGAGGAGAAGGTCTATAACAGAGAGGTTATCAGGTCTGATACATTGAAGTTAGGTGAGATTTATGCAAACGAAGGCTTTGCCTTTGCCGATATTTCCCCCCAGATCAAAGAGGATGACAAAGGACATACCGTTGATATTACGTACCGGATTTCAAAGGGTAAGAAGGTTAAATTTGAGCGGATAGAAATCACAGGAAATGATAGAACAAGAGATAAGGTTATTCGGCGGGAGTTGGAGGTTGTTGAAGGAGGATATTTCAGCGCGCAGAAGTTACAGAGGAGCGCTCAGAATCTTCATCGCCTCGGTTTTTTTGAGGATGTCCAGGTAAACACAAAAAAGGGTAGCAGCGGTGACGACATGACCCTCGACATAAATGTTAAGGAGAGATCCACCGGCATGATTTCTCTTGGTGTTGGATACAGTTCGGAAGAAAATGTTATGGGGACTCTCCAAGTATCAGAGAACAACCTCTTTGGCCGGGGGCACTCGCTATCAGCACGGGTTTCTTTGAGCAGCTTAGCCACCAGATATACCGTGAGTTTTACTGAGCCATGGCTTTTTGGTAAGCCTCTATTAGCAGGCATAGACATCTATGACTGGGAATACGAATATGACGAATATACCAAAGATAGCCGTGGAGGAAGATTGCGGTTTGGTTTTCCCTTGGGTCTCGATTTCACCAGGGGTACTGTCATCTATACCTATGAAGATTCTGATATTTATGATGTAGCGGACACTGCTGCTCAGGAAATAAAGGATATGGAGGGACAAAATGTGACCAGTAGCATGACCTTTCGTGTGGTGAGGGATAGTCGCGACAGACTTTTTAATGCCAGGAGGGGTTCTTTCAATGTCTTACGGGTAGAATATGCCGGAGGGGTCCTCGGAGGTGACAATTATTTTACCAAATACCATGTCAGATCAGCCTGGTTTTTCCCTTTTTTCTGGGATTCCGCATTTTCGGTGCAGGGCAGAGGGGGCTTTGTGAAGCAGAGAGAAGGTGGCGAGCTGCCTGTTTATGAAAAATGGAGAATAGGAGGCATCAATACAGTCAGGGGGTTCGACTATGAATCTATTTCACCTGTTGATCCGGTTACCGGTGACAAGATCGGTGGAGAAAAGATGATGGTTTACAATGTTGAGTACAGATTTCCCTTGATTAAGGATCAAGGAGTGGTCGGTATCATCTTCTTTGATGCGGGAAATGTTTTCACCAAGGATGAAGACTATACCTTCAGTGGAATTAGGATGGGCGCCGGGGGAGGGATACGGTGGTATTCTCCGGCAGGACCTCTCCGGTTGGAATGGGGGAAAAATCTTGACCCGAAGCCCGATGAACCGGAAAGCGTTTGGGAGTTTACTATTGGAACGCCGTTTTAGTGTGTGTTGAGGTTGCCTGCCAAAACCCGACGAACGTAAGAAACGGAATGAACTTACGACCAGGATCACGTTATAGTGAAATCTAACCTATTGATTTTTAAGCTTCTTGCAGGGTATGGGTATCTTTTTTTTGGATTATGCCTACAACGACACTTTGTCATTCCTTCGCTTTGCTCGAGGACAGGTCTGAGGAGCGCCATTTTGTCATTCTGAGGAGCGAAGTGACGAAGAATCTAGTATCCTGCCCACAAATCGTAGATTCTTCGCTCTCCCGCCTGGCGGGATCACTCAGAATGACATCTCAACCAAAGTGTTGTGTAGGGTTATGCCCTCACATAGTTTAGATCAGTGGGCCCGCCCGCCTCGCCTTGCTTGCATGGCGGGCAGGCGTTTCAAAATGGTTTATATAGATGGAGCCTATGATTCTAAGACTTAGGGCGCAATAAACCATTCTGAATCGACCCAGCAAGGGGCCATGTTATAGGCCTGCCCTGGCGCGACATTTCTGAAATATCGCATGTTCGTAGTGTTATTTCGCAGACATAGCACATATACTCATGCTCTATAAGCCAGGTCTGGGCCAGGGGCATAACCAAAAAAAAGATACCCATACCCTGGACCCACGATCGATAACGATCGATAACGTCAGTTGACTAATAACAAAAAAATAAGGTAGTATTCAATCGAGTTTTCTGTACTTGATGATCAATAAAAAATTCTATTAACCAGGGAGTCAAAAATGAAGAAGAGCTTTTTGGTATCTACTGCTATTATGGTAATTCTCTTGGGTTACAACATAGCTCTGGGAGAAGATCCGAACCGGATCGGTATGATTGATCTTCAAAAATGTATCAAGGAATCAAAGGAGGGGCAAAAGGTCTTTGCAGCGCTCAAAAAGAAGAAAGACGGACTCCAGAAGCGCCTTGATTCAAAAGAGAAAGAACTCTTGGAGTTACGGAAGGAGTTTGATAAACAGGCTATGATGTTAAGCATGGACGCTCAGCAAAGCAAAAAGAAGACCATTGAGCGAAAGACCAGAGAGCTTGAGTATCTGGTAAAAGACCTAAATGAAGACATGAGGAGATCCCAGGGGATAGAACAAAAAAGGATTCTAAATGAATTGGAAGAGATTATCGAAAAGATAGGTTCCGAAGGAAACTATGCCATGATATTAGAAAAGAGGGTAGGCGGAGTTCTCTATTGGGCCAAACCGTTCGATCTTACTGATGAAGTTATTAAGGCCTATGATCAGATGAAAGGTGGAAAGTAAGGAATAGGGTACGAACATTGGCGCTAACGCTTAAACATATAGCTGAATCAATAGGTGGTGCCGTTAAGGGTGATGATCGGGTCTTAATCAAAGGGATCAATTCCCTTCTGGAGGCCGAAGAAGGAGAGATCTCCTTTCTGGCAGGGCCACGGTTCAAGGATCAGGTTAAGGCAACAAAGGCATCTGCAATTCTCGTAGGGGAGCCAACCAGTGCTTATCAGGGACCACAAGTGATCGTTTCTGATCCCTACCTTGCCTACGCTCGGGTGGCAACCATATTTGCACCTGCTATTCCTCGCTTCTCGGGTATAAGCGAAAAGGCAGTGATTGAACAAGGAACGCGCTTGGGAAACGATGTATCTATCTATCCTTTTGTTTATGTTGGTAAAGAGTCAGTGATAGGCAATAACGTCGTTCTTTTTCCCGGTGTCTATGTGGGGAACAGGGTCAGATTGGGAGATGAGACGGTAATCTACCCGAATGTCACCATACTCTCCGATTGCATAATAGGAAAGCACGTCATTATTCATGCGGGAACTGTCATAGGAAGTGACGGGTTCGGTTACGCCAGGGATGGGGATGTGAGTGTCAAGATCCCA
>JAUVXZ010000061.1 GCA_030603345.1 Pseudomonadota bacterium | reverse complement strand
GGCAAGATTGTTGATGACAACAAGGATCGGCATAATTTTATCTCTCGGATGGGCAAGATTGCCTCTGAGAGCAGCACGGTGATCTATGCCTGGGCATTAATGAACAATCACGCCCACATCCTTTTACGGAGTGGGCCCGATGGTTTGTCACAGTACATGCGACGCTTTCTCACCGGCTATGCCATCACCTATAATCGCCGTCATGGCCGGTACGGGCATCTTTTTGAGAATCGGTATAAATCAATACTCTGTGATGAGGATACCTATTTTCAGGAGTTAGTTCGCTACATTCACCTGAATCCTCTCAGGGCAGAAGTGGTGAAGGATATGGGTGAACTTGAAGGATACCGTTGGTGTGGTCACGGTGTCATAATGGGCAGGATGAAATATGAATGGCAGGATCGTGATTATGTCCTGTCCTGGTTTGGCAAGAAAGAGGGAGACGCTCGGAGGGCATACCGCAAATATGTTCAAGGGGGGATTGTTCAGGGGAGGCGTCCGGATTTAGTGGGAGGGGGGTTAATCCGTTCCTTAGGAGGTTGGTCTGAGGTGTTATCTCTGCGCAGGAATAAAGAGCTGGTGCTGGCTGATGAGAGGATATTGGGTAGTGGGGATTTTGTCAAACGGGTTTACAGAGAAGCTGATGAACGAATGAAATATCAGCTTTCTGATAGCGAGCGCGGAAAAAAGGTGGAGGCGTTAATTGAGCGAGTCTGCAGAAAAGAGGCAGTTAATAGTAATGAGTTGCGGATGGGCAGCCGGAGAGGTAATATCTCTCAAGTGAGGTCGCACCTGGCGTTTCAATTGGTTGAGGATTATGGTCTTTCTTTAGCAGAAGCTGCCCGCCAACTTGGCGTATCGACATCTGCTATATCCAAAGCGCTCCGGAGAGCAATAAAATAGTAATTCAATATAGTCAACAACGTCCCCCATACAAAAAGGAGCTCTTTACCAAATGATTCGCAGATCGGCCTGGAAATATGGGATGCTCTTCCCCTTCCTACTGGTTTTGTTCGCACTGAATAGTAACGCCGGAGAAAAACAAGGGAGTCTGAATAAAATACACAAAACCAAAAAGATAACCGTCATCACCAGAAACAATGCCCACTGCTACTATACCTATCGTGAGGAGCCCATGGGGTTTGAGTATAACCTGGCCAAAGCTTTCGCCGATTATTTAGGGGTAGACTTAACGATAGAAACGTTTCCCTGGGCAGATATGATCAAGGCCCTCAATAAGGGCAAAGGCGATTTTATTGCTGCAAGTACAACAATTACGCCATCGCGCAAAAGGATGGTCGATTTCTCTGACGAATATTTATCAATTCAACAAAGGGTCATTGTACACGAGGACAACCACACCATCAAAAACCTGGCAGACCTGAACGGAAAGATTATCCATGTCCGCAAGGCTACTTCTTATGAGGAACGATTGTCTGAATTACAAAGAAAAGGCCTGGATTTAACTGTTAAGCTCCATGATGACGTTCCCACGGAGGAACTGATACGGCAGGTGGCTGACAAAGAGATTGAGGTAACCGTAGCCGATTCGATTATTGCTGAGTTAAATCGTCGTTACTACCCCAATATCAAAATTGGCATCCCCATTGACGAACCACAGTCCTTAGGTTGGGCGGTAAGAAAGAAAGACAAGGCTCTCCTGAGTGCAATAAACACCTTTTTTGGAAAGATAAAGACTGATGGAACATTCGACGATATTTACAGGGACTACTATGCCAACGTGCAAATCTTTGACCGATTTGATTTGAAGAAATTCCACCAGAGGATCAACACCAGACTGCCCAAATATGAGACGATCATTAAGAAGGCTGCAAAACAATACGGTTTCGATTGGAGGTTGATGGCTGCCATAATATACCAGGAATCCCATTTCAACCCGAGAGCCAAAAGTCACCGTGGGGTAAGAGGGCTCATGCAACTTACTAAGCCAACGGCTCAAGAGATGGGCGTTACCAACCGGCTCGACCCTGAGCAGAGCGTAATGGGCGGAGTTAGGTACCTGAGAAAGCTTTACCAACGATATGACGAGGCACAGGGTTTCGACCGGACGCTCATCACGCTGGCCAGTTACAATGTGGGCCCCAGACATATTGCGAGCGCTCAAAGGATTGCCCGCGAAAAAAGGCTTGACCCCCACAAATGGTCCTCCCTTGAGCAGACCCTTCCCCTTTTGTGTTACGAAAAATACATAAAAGCGAGTAAACACGGCTATTGTCGCGGGAGCGAACCGGTCCGATACGTAAATCGAATCCTAGCCTACTTTGACATCCTGAGAAGACAGGCCGTATGACAGCCATGCGCTCCGAGCTCCCCAATCCCTGGCTTCCATGAAATTCCTCAACTCATCGCTCCATACAGCTTCAGCTTCTTATGCAGGGTTCTTCGAGTTATGCCGAGCCGCCTTGCTGCTTCACTCTTATTGCCACGGGTCAGGTCTAGCGTTTTCAGTATAGTCGTCCTTTCCACTTCTTCAAGTGGCATATCTGCACGTATGCCATCTTTTGACGAAGTTTCCCCAGGTGATGAGGTATGTTCGAGGATCAAAGACAGATCTTCTTGGTCCAGGTACTCTGACCGTGCAAGCACAACCCCTCTTTCAACGGCATTCATAAGCTCCCTGACGTTTCCCGGCCACTCATATTTGAGCAATCGATCCATGCCCTGGGGAGTAAACCCCTTTATCTTTTTACGATTTTTTTCTGAAAACATTTCCAAAAAGTGCTGGGCCAGGAGCGGAATATCCTCTCTCCTCTCCCCCAGAGGGGGTACGTTGAGAGCAACAACATTTAACCGATAGTAAAGGTCCTCTCGGAATCGTCCTCCGTGGATCTCTTGCAATAGATCCTTGTTGGTAGCTGTTATGATCCTCACATCTACCTTGATAACCTCTTCTCCGCCAACGCGCGTGATCTCTCTTTCCTGGAGCACCCGCAACAGCTTGACCTGCATTGCCAAAGACATTTCACTGATTTCGTCCAGAAATAGGCTTCCTCTGTGGGCCTGGCGGAAACGCCCCTCTTTTTGCTTATAGGCTCCGGTGAATGCTCCCTTCTCGTGACCGAAAAGTTCCGATTCGAGTAAGGTCTCGGTGATGGCGGCACAATTGATTTTCACAAAAGGACCATCCTTCCTGGGGCTGTTGAAATGAATCGCTCCGGCAATCATCTCCTTGCCCGTGCCTGATTCACCACTTATCAAAACGGTGGCCTCAGAGGGAGCCACCTGGGCCACTGTCTCCAAGAGCTTTACCATGGCCGCACTTTGCCCAATAATATTCCGCTTGTCGAAATGACTGCCCAGAGTCTCCCGCAGGAGACGATTTTCTTCTTTTAACATCCTGTGATCCATGGCCCGCTCCATGGCAAGCCGCAGCTCGTCAAAATCCAGGGGCTTGGTGAGGTAATCATAGGCACCACTTTTCAGGGCATCAACAGCGGTTTCTACGGATGAATAGGCGGTCATAATGATGACCGGTATAGCTGGGTTAAAGGCCTTAATCTCTGTCAAGGCCTGAAGTCCTGAGACCTTAATCATTCGAATATCCATTAAAATCAGATCAAATGCCTGCTCATACGCCTTTTCGATTGCTGTTGAGCCATCATCGGCTTCAACAACAGAATAACCCCACCCGGCGAGCAGGGTCTTCAACATGGTGCGGTGGCCAGGATCATCATCCACAACTAATATGGTATTCTGTTTTTTCATAGGATTATGTCCGTCGTCTGTTGGGCGTTGTAAGTTGTTTTAAGCGACACTGGCACTGATTGTGTCAGCAGAGTAAAGTAATTGCCTGTTGCTTCTGCTCAGTTTAATAACAGGCCACTGACAACAGTCACCTTACACTTCATTAGTTGGCAACAGGATCGTAGCGGTGGTGCCCCTGCCACGGTCACTCTCGATCTTTACCTCACCGCCATGGGAGTCAATGATATTGTGGACTATGGCAAGCCCCAGACCGGTCCCCGATTGTTTGGTGGTAAAATAAGGATCAAAGATGCGGGCCAAGTCCTCTTTGGTGATCCCGACCCCGGTATCTGAAACCACGATCTTTGTGCGTTGGGAACTCTCATCCCAAGAAAGCTCCACCAAAAGGGTTCCTCCTTGCTCCATTGCCTCAAGGGCGTTTAGATACAGATTAAGGAGAACCTGGTTGATTCTATCCGGATCAATAGATATATCCTGGATCTCAGGTGAAAGACTGGTACTTATTTTTATATTTTTTTCCTGGGCCTGCCCCTCAATCATCTTGAGGGAATGCTCAATCAATGTGTGCAGGGAAGTGGGCTTCTTAAGAATTGTCATGGGACGGGCCAACTCCAAGAGTTGATCAATAACCCTGTTTAGCCTCTCTACCTCCTGGACCATGATTTCAGCCGTTTTTTGGTCTTCAGGTGTGTCCTTGTACCGCTCCCCAAAGTAGGTGGCAAACCCCTTGATTGAGCTGAGAGGATTCCGTATTTCATGGGCAATCCCGGCCGCGAGTCTCCCCAGAGATGCCAGGCGCTGATTTCTTTCAATCTCCTTCTTAAGATTTTTGACTTCGGTCATATCCCTGAAAAGGATGATGTATCCCAAAAAATTACCCTCACCCCCTTCCAGCAGAGATATGCTGACATCCATGGGAATCACTCTTCTGTCCCCAAGGGCACAATCTATCTCCTTTGCAACAATACTCTCCTTGGTATCCAGTTCATCAAGGAGAGACCATAAGTGCTGGGGCAGGACTTTATGCGCATTTTTGCCGAGCACTTCACGGGACGAAAGGTCAAGCACGGCCTCGGCTGTCTGATTGAAAGAAGCCACCTTTCGGTCCGCATCGATGGCCACAAGACCTATGGGCATATTCTCAACAAGGGTATCAGAAAAGGCCTTAATTCTGGTTAGAGAGGCTCTCGTTGAACGATAGGCCTGGGCCAGGAAGAGAGATACAATTCCAGCAAACCCAATCAAAAGAAGGATAAGTGCCATGAGTATCGTGTGACGGGCATCCTCTTTTCTGGCAGCTTCAATGGCGCCCATATCCAGCCCCACAAAGATGAGCCGCTCTGGGGGAGATATGGGTTCTGCTGGATTGACCAAAGGCCGGCGCCATGGCTTGTTCATCATTCTATCACGGGGGCTTCGAAAGTGTATGTGGGTGGGGGAAAATTGACGATAGACCTCAAAGGTTTTGGTTCCATCGGAATTCGCTACCAGACGCCATTCAACCGTTCTGGAACGAGAAATTCGCTCGAGATCCAGATCCCTCCCATGGGACCCTCGTATTTGAGCAGGGTCATTGTGGGCCAGGATAGTCCCTTTCAGGTCAGTGACGATAAGATAAACAATATCGGGCTGTTGTGCCGTTTCCATCAATAATTTCTGAAGCTGAAAGGCACCAGCGTGCATTCCCATCATGCCCATCATTCCAGTTCTGGCACCGGCCTCAAAAGACCTGATGAGGGCAGCTCCCTTTTCGATAAGAAGGAGGGTTGTATTCTCTTTCTGTTTGTGGATAGTCCTTACGGTCCAAAAAACAAAGATCGGCACCAGTATTGCCACGGCTCCCACGACGATCCAGGGAGGAACAACGATCCAATTTTTTTTATTGACCCTTTTCATCAGTTACTATTCGATCTCGCAAGGTATATGCCAAAGTCGTAGGCGTTCATAGGTTCAGAGTTCACCCCTGCCCGACGCCCGCCTGTCACACTGCGGGCAGGGATGGTAGGCGGGGTTGCGGTGAACCCACAACCTCTGAACCCTGACCCCGTAAACGGTTACCCGAAGTTCAGTGCTTCCTGTTGGTGAACAGCTCCCATAGTATGGATCAAAAGACTGGATATTTTGTATCCATGTGGATATCACTAAATGGATACAAAGTATCCGTTTTTTCCTTCCCTACTGCAAGAAAAAAATCTTCAATTACACCGTTTTTCAAAATAGCCTTGTGATTTAAAGGGGTTAGAGGATATCGCCCCTTCTGGCATGCCCGTTGCTATAGTAGGTAGACAAAACCAAACCATTTCATAGGAGGTACCAAATGAAAAGAATAGTTACAATCGCGGGAATCGTACTCTTGGTGGCAGCTATTGCCGTCCCAGCATTCTCCCACGGCAGAGGTTGGGGAAAAGGTCGCTATAACATGGGTTATGGGCACGGCGGCCCTGGCCACTGCTGGCAGCAGGGCAGCGGGTATGAAAACTTAACAGAAGAGCAACGTGGACAGTTGGACAAGCTCCGTCAGAAATTCCGGGATGAGAATGCCCAGTTGAGAGATAAAATCCGGTCCAAGTCGGCGGAACTCAACGCCCTCTTGAGCTCATCCAACCCCGATCCTGAAAAGGCTACTGCCCTTCAGAAAGAGGTCAGTGACCTGAGGGCACAGATGGCTCAGAACCGGCTCAGTCTTCAGCTCGAAGCACGCAAGATCGCTCCTGAGGTCCGCTTTGGCACAGGATATGGCAGGAGTTACGGTCCTCATATGAGAGGCTACAGTCCAGGCATGGGCTATGGCCCTGGCGGATGCCGGAACTAACTAAAACCTTTCAGGGGTGGAGCGCTTCTCCACCCCTGAATTCTTTTCTCCACCTTCCCCTTACCTACCACCCTCTCTTGCACGAATCTACGATCCCGGGCTTCCCGCACTTATTCCCTGAAAGATAACTCTGTCTTACTATTTCTCTGAATAAGATGAAATGCGATCTATGTATTGAAGACTTGGTAGCCTAACAAGTCGGTGCATTTGTAATGCTCTATATCATCTGACAGGCAAATGTGAAAACCTCGATAGCATTCTGACCACGCCCAAAGGACGTGATTTTTGAACTTAGCCGGCTGCGGCGGAACTTTTCGACCCCACTACGACGTTTCACGCCTACCCCAGTACCACCTCCCGGAGCTACGGGACAGGCGGGGCAGGCAGGATTAACCCGCCCGCCTCCCTCGCCTTGCGGACTCGCATGGTGAGTAGGTCTGTCCCTGGCCCAGATCTGTGTGAAGGAGTTTGTTCACCGAAGCCGTTATTTAGTAGTTAATAACGATACTTAAATGAAACCTCTTGCACCGCGCCAGGGCGGGCCTGTCCGAAAAAAAGGAAATTCGTATACTATTAAATTACTAAACGCTCGGCACCCCTTCTTCCTTGACACACAATCCCCCTATTCTCTATACTCCCTTGACCCAAAAGGTAATCCCTTTCCGAGATCTGCTTTGTGTCAGCAACTATCTCATAATAGGCGTTTGCTAAGGTGAGGGGGCGGTAGTAATACAGCAAAGCGGTTTCTAGGCCATATTTTTTCTTAGGCAACTGGGGCGCACGTTTATCTCATGTTATACTCGCTTTCTCATCTCAGGGCCGTCGAACAATTTTCCCCTACGGTGCTATGACAGGTGTTCACAAGAAACAGACATCAGCAGAACCTCAAGTGGCTGCAATGACCTTCTTTTTGCTCACTATCCTCACTCTTTACAGCTTGCTGCATGTCTACATATTCTACAAGATACAGGGTGCCCTGACACTTGGCATGGTGGCTACCAGTATTGTGATTTTTGTTATGGCACTCATGATCAGTGCACCGGTTATGGTGCACGTATCCGAACGAAACGGACTTGAGCTGCTAGCCCGCCTTATGTCTTGCCTCGGGTATACCTGGATGGGGCTTGCATTTCTGTTCTTTTCTTCCTCCCTGGCGATTGACCTCTATCGTCTTATTGTTTATGCAGGTGGTTTCGTGCTTCGATCCGACCTTTCCCCTCTTAACCTTTCGCCCCAATTTGCCTTTATCGTTCCCCTGCTGGTAACAGCAGTAATAGCATCATACGGGTTTTTTGAGGCGCGCTCTATTCGAACGGAGACGCTGACAATAAAGAGCCAAAAAATACCCAAAGAAATCGGCACGCTAACGATCGTCCAAATCTCTGATGTCCACCTTGGACTGATTGTGAGAGAAGATAGGTTGAAGAGGATTCTCAGAGAGGTAAGGCAGGCAGAACCTGATATTTTAGTTTGTACAGGCGACCTTGTGGATGGGCAGATCGATAACCTCACAGGACTTGCGGAACTCTTGCAGGGCATTGCACCAAAATATGGTAAATTTGCAATAACGGGAAACCACGAATTCTTTGCTGGTCTTGATCAGGCACTCTTTTTTATGACAAACGCAGGATTTACGATACTGAGAGGAGAAGCAGTGACCGTTGCCGGGATTATTACTATTGCTGGTGTTGACGACCCAACGGGAAAGTACTTCGGCCTTTTTACACAAGTTTCGGAAAGGGTTCTCCTCTCGGGACTTCCGCGAAACACGTTTACCCTTCTCCTCAAGCACATGCCGGTCGTAGACAAAAATGCCCTCGGTCTTTTTGACCTACAGCTCTCCGGTCATACTCATGATGGGCAAATTTTCCCTTTCAGTCTCATCACCCGGGTCTTCTTTCCAAAAAATGCAGGGCTCTTTCATCTGCCCTCCGATTCTTGTTTGTACGTGAGCCGGGGCTCAGGAACATGGGGCCCGCCAATTCGTTTTCTCTCACCACCTGAGGTGACGGTCATAAGGCTGGTCCATAGATGTGAACAATAGAACCGGATTGGGTTCCTTTACAGATCCGGGTGTGATAGAAAGCACGATATCAATTGGCGGTGTCGAGAATAGAACAGTCAAGCCGGTGGACTCGACCCTGCTCTTCCAATCCTCTCCGGCAAGAGATATGATGCAAAATAGGTGAAAAGAGGATTCTATGGCCGTTGATGACGATTGGGGAAGGGACCCTTCTGTGCAGATGATGCGGCGGGTTTTTAGCCGCATGGAGGTCGTCCAAGAGGAATTCCTGAAGCATTTGAACATTGCTCCTTTGGATGCTAGGCTGAGGCACTGGCGCGAGACTGCATTGGGATGCTTTGAACGGGCCTGGGTTTATGCGACCCGGAAAGCGATTCATTTTGAGGAGGAAAAGGCTGCCGCTGTCTACATCCACTGTCTAGCACGAGCTATGGCTTTGGAGGGCATTAATATTCCTCAAGGAGCCCTCCCTAAGGATCAAGATATCGAGATGCTGCTCACGGAGGCTTTACGGTGATCCGGGTACGTTTATTTGGCCGTTGTCGCATATACCATGATCCGGTAGCTCCGGTTCTCCGGGCCCCGGCCCAGATCGGTTGGGAGGGATGGTTTCGTACCATTGACTTAGTTACGCCCAAAAGGTTGAAAGGCAAGGAACTGCTCATGCGTACCCGCGGCTGGTGGACGGTGGAACCTTCGGATGTGGCCGCAGTAGTTGAGGAACATGGTCGGCTCGTGGTAGGAGAAAAAGGAGAACTTATGGTGGAACTCTCCGACGAAAAGGCAGTCGAGAAGCTTTCTTCTGTCCTATCCGAACGCTTCGGGAATCAAGTGCTCCTTTCTCCATAATAATTCTAAGCCTCTGCATGATTGCACCGGCTAAGGTGAAGACGCTCGACTAATCATAGACTCTTATGCGAATCGTCGTGCCATCTTTAATCACTGATCTCCTCATCTCCTCTCAGGGTCACCTCATAGTGAAACGTAACCTATTGACTTTTAAGCTTCTTGCAGGGTATGGATTCGGCATAGATTTTGCTTTACCTTTTACCAAAAAACTCTCTGGCTGACAGTGGAATACAAATGGAAACAATGCAGCTCTCACGCTTGGTAAATACGGCAAATCCCGATCACGTCCTCAACGAGGCCAGCACCATTGTCTCCATGGCCTTTTCCGAGTTTGACTTTGAAACCCTCAACCGCGTCTTCACTGATATTGTACGCCTATTCCGTGGTGATTACCCCGGATACCGCGAATGTACCACTGAATACCACGACCTGAAGCATGCAACCGATACCTTCCTGGCCATGGCGCGGCTCATACACAGTGCACTCATCGCTGGAGAGCACCTTACCAGAGAGCAGGTAATGCTGGGTCTGGTATGCGCACTAATGCATGATACGGGATTTATTCAAACGCTTGATGACAATGTTGGAACCGGCGCAAAATACATTGATATGGACACCAAGCGCAGTATCGTGTTCATGGAAAACTACATAACCGAGAAGCGGTTTTCAAGAGAAGATTTTAACGATTTCCCCAGTATTCTCACTTGCACTGACCTGGGTGCAGAGATCACCGAAATCCCCTTTGCATCCCCAGAGATTGAATTGCTTGGTAAATTCCTGGGTACTGCTGATCTCCTGGGCCAGATGGCAGACCGAACCTACCTAGAGAAACTCCTGTTTCTATTTTACGAATTCAAAGAGGGAGGTGTCATGGGATATGATAGCGAGCTCCACCTCCTCAGAAAAACCAGAGAGTTCTACGATATGACCCGGAAAAGGCTTGACCGTGACCTGAGTGGCGTGAATGAATATGTGCGCCACCACTTCAGGGTACGCTGGAACCTGGACAGGGATCTGTATATGGAGGCCCTTGAAAAAAATATGGCCTATCTTAACTTCATACTAAAACATCACAAAAAAGACTATCGCGACCATCTGAGACGAGATGGCCTGGTAGACAAATTGAATAAACAAAAGCCAAATCATGAGTGAGGGCTTTGATTTGGTAGCGGTATGGAGACTACCCCTGTTCCCGATTATTGATACTGAAAAACGGCATGATATCTCGGGTTTTCCGGATTCGGTAATCCCGGGGGCAAGAGGTAGCATTAAGTAAGCTCAGACGCTTTGTCTGAAGCGGAAAAAAGGATTAGTAAGCCGCTCCCTGCCAATGGTACTTGCCGGACCGTGTCCTGGATATACCCGCAAATCATCCCCAAGGGGAAAAACCTTTGTCAAAACCCCTTCAACCAACCGATTATGATCTCCTCCTGGAAAATCAGTCCTTCCTACGGACCGAGCAAAAAGGGTATCACCGGTGAAAATGGCACCAGGTGCATGGAAACACACTCCTCCGGGAGAGTGGCCTGGCGTATGAATCACCCATATACTATAATTGCCAAGTCGAATCTCCTGACCGTCATAAAGATCCCCGTCTGGCCTGAAGTTGAGTCCTGGTGCATCCAGGGGATGAATGAATACAGATGCTCCGGTTATTCGTCTTAACTCCTCGGCACCCCCGATGTGATCGACATGGCCATGGGTAATGAGGATATACAGAACCTTGAGTCCCGTTCGCGAGAGTTCCTTGACAATACGATATACCTCACCCCCCGGGTCAATAACCAGACCCTGATTTGTCTCTCTGTAGCCTAAGATATAACAATTAGCCTGATACGGGCCAACGACCAATTTCCTCAGCATACGAGCTAACTCCTTAGTATCCCACTACCACCATCCTTGTAAGGAGGCCTCTCCTCACATTGGTAGGGAATCCCAATCATCTTTATCACGATCCTATCCATGTACCTTCATCCCTCCCCTGTGGAACAGCGAAGGTCCTGCTTCCTGACTTGTCAGGCTAAAAATAAGGTATTATTGAGGATTGTCAAGGCGTTCTGCTTCATGCGAAGACCATTGAGTATGCATAAGGGAAGTCATTAAAGTCATCTTTGTGATGAAAGGATAGACAGTTAGGTATTTGTCCTGCTGCATAAGGAAATCTCAAGGGGTCCACAACGCGCCGCCACGATCACATAATATGGTTGAGCAGTACCTCACATCGACAACCACGGCTTATGAAGGAATACGCCTTTTGTATCCCACAAAAGTGGAAGTCGAATAGAGAAATAATGCCACCCAGACGAGACCAAATGCAATCGCATGTACCCTGGTAAATTGCTCCCTGTAAAGGAATACCCCGACAAGTAGCTGACCTGTTGGGGTAATATATTCCAAAAAGCCAACCGTCGAATACTGAATTCGCCTTGCCCCGTAGGCAAACAGTAGTAATGGTACTGCGGTAACTACCCCTGCTCCTATGAGCAATACATCTGTCTTTAGATTTGTAGAAACGAAAGCACCTGATCCATGAGCAGCTAGAAAAAGGAGATAGAAGAGGGAAATCGGTGCCAGAAAACCAGTGTCGAATAGCAGACCGACCATTGATCCAGCTTTTGCTGTTTTGCGGAGCAGCCCATACGTTCCGAAGGCAAGTGCAAGGCTAAAGGCAATCCACGGTAGCCGACCGTACTGCAAGGTCAAAAATAGCACTCCTACAAATGCGATCGCCACTGAGATGAATTGCCATCGGTACAATCGTTCCCTTAAAAAGACCACTCCCAGACAAATATTCACCAGTGGATTGATAAAATATCCAAGACTTGCCTCAACAATCTGATTTGAATTCACGGCCCAGATATAAATCAGCCAGTTACCACCAAGCAAAAAAGATGTGACCAGAAAGATGCACACATTGGGGTAGAAGGATATAACGCTCTTGGCCTCATTCCATCGCCTCTGGAACGCGAGCAAGACTAGTACAAATACTAGCGACCAAACCACCCTATGGGCCAGAATTTGAGTTGACGATACGTGTTGCAAGGCCTTCCAGTATATTGGGAAAATTCCCCAGAGAAAAAAGGCCGTGATAGCGCTTATGGTGCCTCTGGTGCTTTCATCCATCGCTAAAACTCAAAATTATAGCCGATAAACATTCATTCAGAATCGAGATCAATTGATTACCCATTAGACAAAAGAGAGTCAAGAAAAATGAAAAGGGGTATCGTTCACTCCAGCTGGATGTGTTGAATCCTAGCGAGAACTCTTATTCATACACGGAGTCGCATCTTTTATTTTGACGAATTCCTCGAAGTCAGGCATATAAGAAAGAATCTACACGCAAAGGACGTGGTTTTACAAGTTAGAATAAATTACCACAAGGACATTAAAAGTCGTATGGCCTGTGGTGAACAGACAATACTAAAAGATTGAATATAACAAATGAATGAGCACTTTAAATCCATTATCTGCAAACTGATTCAACCGCAAAAGGGAAAGGGCGCTTTCTTTGCTTTTGATCTATCCGAGCACCTCGACCGCGAGCACGCCGACAATACCGATGTCGGTCAGGCACTTAACAGTGCGTTCCTGGTCGCGCTTGCAGGCAGCATGCACCCGGCATCAGAACGGGCAAAACGCTTTTTGGCTCTTTTTTCAGAAACCCCGGAATGGGCAGAGGTAGTGGGCTTTTATTTGAAGGGAATTGACCTGGTTCATCAGGAAATTGAAAGCATGTGCACGCACGACCCCGATTATATGAAGCGATTGGATACCCTTTCCCAATGGTTGTCACACAACGAAAACTGGTTTGAGACCGAAGAAACAGCCGAAAAGATGTGGTCGGTCTTTTTCCCAGAAGCGACCGGAATCCGAGCCCATGAAAAAGAGCGAGTGCAAGCATTACGGGCAAAGCGCACGGTCACCATTACGAAACTGAACACTGCCCCCCTGACTGACCCGGCTCGGCAGATACTGTTTACCTCGAACGTGCTCCTCACCACCCCTGCTGCATCGACGTCTCCTGATGAGCTTCCTTTTAGCCATTACATAAGAAAAAGGCTCGGTGAGATCAGTCGCGAGCCCCAATTCCACTGGTACGACCACCCTATCCAGGTTGGCGTCGTTCCGGAGAAAAACGAGGTTCTCTACGGTCTCCGGGCTCTAGACGCAGCCTTAGAGTTTGAACGCACTCGCGGGAATATACCACCTCAAGGAAAAACCGTGTGCGTGTTGTCAGTCTCCGTAACCCACCAGGGACTCAAGGAAATTGCCAAAAAATACCTTGAAGAAGAACTCGCCCGATCAGCAAGCCTGAAAAATATTGACATTTATGTATTCACCGAAGCTGACACACAGCGAATGATAGATGAAATCCTCGCTCCCGCCGCCGCCTATTACCTTCACTGTGATAATCCAAAGGAACTTCTCAGCGTATTCGGTGTCGACGGCGAATATGGCAGGCACTACAGCTTCCTGAAAGCAATAGCCCCGTTCTGGAGCATTTTTTTGCAGCCAGAGATAAGAGCCACGTTCAAAATCGACCTCGATCAAGTCTTTCCACAAAGGGAACTCGTTGAGCAGACCGGTATTTCCGCTCTTGAACATTTTAAGACGCCGCTCTGGGGAGCACAGGGATTGGATTCGAACGAACAGCCTGTGGAACTCGGTATGATCGCCGGGGCCCTCGTTGATGAGGCCGACATCGGCAAATCCTTGTTCACCCCTGATGTCCCGTTTCCAGACCGCGGGCCTTCCTTGGACGAATACATCTTCTTCAGCACCTTACCTCAGGCCCTCTCGACTGAGGCAGAGATGATGACGCGCTACATCGGAGATAAGCTGAACGGCCAGAGATTGTGCATCCAGCGTATCCACGTCACTGGTGGAACTAACGGGATCCTTGTTGACAGCCTCCGCCGCTATCGTCCTTTTACTCCATCCTTTATTGGCAGGGCAGAAGACCAGGCCTATGTCCTCTCAACCTTGCTCAATCCGGGCACACAACTGGCATACGTTCATGAGGCCGGTCTCATAATGCGCCACGACAAAAAGGCATTTGCTCAAGAGGCAATTGAGTCCGCTTACCTTGGCAAGCTTGTTGGTGACTACATCCGCATACTATACTTTTCCGCATATGCCAGGGCGCTCACCAAGGATGTGGCAAAGCTGAAAGATGCTATCGATCCATTCACCGGGTGCTTCATATCCAGGATTCCGATAACCATTGTGTATCTGCGCCTTGGCCTTAAGACAGCATCATTATTCGCTGAGGGTAAAAGGGAGCAAGGGCTTGAATTCATCAGGATAGGTGCACAGCGTATTATCACCGCGCTCGATTTCGTGGGCGGCGAAAACAGCAAGCTCAAGGACCAGTACGAAAAAGAACGCCTCAGCTGGAACCTT
>JAUVXZ010000063.1 GCA_030603345.1 Pseudomonadota bacterium | reverse complement strand
TTTCTGGACAGCTACGGCACACTGGACAGCATCCACCACACTGGCAAATTCGGCCAATAGGTTATCTCCAGGAGAGTCGATCACTCGGCCGCGGTGCTGCTTGATAAGCTCACTCATAACTTCCCGGTAGGCGGTTATGGTCTTGACGGTTTGGGCTTCATCCTCCCCCATGAGGCGACTATAGCCCTTGACATCCGCACTGAGGATAGCGGTGAGCTTGCGTTTAAAGCCCTCTGTTGTCATGGGAGTGCCTCCTTAAAACTTTTAAAAGCAAAAAGCATGACTTTTTAGATATAACTTCACAGTTTTCTGTGTTATGCAGGCTGATCCAATTCCTCAACATGTGAAGCGATTTGAAGCTTTTCATCAAAACATAAAAAGATAATTCGGGTAGATAGCTCCTCACGCAAGGTTACAGCCGACGACAAATGGATGGCATCAAAACCCCTCAATCCATGTTTTTCAGCCAAGTCCCCGGCCCGACGAACAAGCCCTTTTGTGACACGTACTATCAGATAATTATCCCAGTCTTCATCAAAAGAGGAAGTCAGCCGTTTGTATTCACGCGGGGTGAAGGCGTTCTCTCTGAATCTGCGGGCGAATGCTGCCCTTGCTTCAGCGTAGGCAACCAGTGAAGTGCCCGTAACCTTCGACGATCTCACCAAGTCTGCTACCCTCGACGATTCCTCTTCTTCAACATACAATTTTACCAGGCTGCTGGTATCAAGATAGAGGATCATAGGTTATCTTCTATCTTCAAGGACTGCCTCAGATACGCTTCTGCCTCTTGATTCGATCCGAGATCGCATGCCAATCGGTTTCGTCCCGGTCCAATGAGCAACACCTCGTTGAGTCAATTGAAGGATCTTTTCTTCGTCTGTTTCCGTTCCAAAAGGTACAATGATGGCCACCTCCTTTTTTCTATCCGTAACAATGATTTTATCTCCGGACTTTACGCTTTTCAGATATTTGCTCAAGTTCTCCTTGAGTTCTCTGATGCCAACTGTTTCCATATCTTTTCCCTTCTTCCAGTAAAATAAAGTGACTACATTTTATTCTATGTGATCTCATATGTCAACCCAATTGCTAATTACTTTTCATTTCATGCGGTGGGTTTCAGTCTGCGCGTTGATGAACAGGAATTCTAAAGAGTCATTTCCCTTCAGCTCCCCTCACTTCAGCCCTACCTTGCGCAAGCACTCTCTGAGACCATCAATGATATTTTGATCCTTGTAAGGAAAGTCTTTAAGAAATCGTTCGACAGAGAAATCAGGACTCTGTCTGAGCACTTCAACAGCTTCGGCATGAGCATCTTCTTCTTTTCCTGACATGACATAAGTGGCTATGAGATTGAGACGGGAATTCAGACGACCAGGGTTCCTATCGAGGATCCTTCTAAGCGTCACAATTGCTTCATCGTGTCGTCCCAACAAGCGGTAGCAACTGCCAAATTCGTGTAACAACCATTCAGGAGGCATGGGGTTGAGACGGATGGCCTTTTCAAGCATTGCAAGCGCCTCCTCTACCCTGCCAACAGTCCGGAGGACGATGGCAAAAATGCCAATATTATCAGCTCCGTTAGGATTGAGGGAGACGGCGAGTTCACATTTCTCAATCGCCTTTTCCCACTGCCTCATCACAAGATGGACAAGGCCTAACGTCGCATGAGCGTCGGAAAAAGATTCATCTAAGGCAAGGCACTTCTGCGCATATTGCATGGCTAGCTCTAGGGACTGCGCGGGGGAGGTACTCCAGCCATGCCACGGCTCTAGCAGATAGGTCATGGCAACCCCGGCATACGGAGATGCATACTCTGGTTCCACGGCGATCGCTTCCTGATACTTCTGCCTGGCCAAGACATTGGCTTCTTTGCTGAACTGCCTAAAGTATTCCATCGCTTGCAGCCAGTTTAAATAGGCCTCCAGGTTGTATGTTCCTTTCGCTCTCAGTGCGGCCTGGTCTCCATCTGTCAACTTGACTTGGAGAGCTATCATAATGTTCATCGTGATCTCGTCTTGTATCGCGAAGATATCCTTCAGCTCCCTGTCATAGCGATCCGCCCAAATATGTTTGTCTGTATTCACGTCAATCAGCTGCGCGCTGACCCGCACCCGTTCCCCAGCTTTGCGAACGCTTCCTTCCAAAACATAGTGTATCCCCAACTCTCGACCTATTTGTCGGACATTCACTGCTCTGTCTTTGTAGGTAAAAGTCGAATTGCGAGCTGTGACGAATAGTCTGGGTATCTTTGACAGGCCCGTTATTATCTCTTCGGTTATCCCATCGCTGAAATAGTCCTGTTCTGGATCGCTGCTCATATTTACAAAGGGTAATACCGCTATCGACGGCTTATCAGGCAAAGGAAATTCCCGGCTCATTCCAAAATCAGAAACGTCGCTCTCCATCCTCACTCGATATACCCGAACTGATTTCTTGATGTTTTTGACAGACTGTTCTCCAAGGAATTCGAATTCCAATCCCAGTTTGCTTTCTACCTGGTCAAAAGCAGTTCCAGAAATGCATACGCCTCCTCCTTCAGCAAGACCCTCTATCCGGGCCGCAATGTTCACACCGTCTCCATAGATCCGATCTCCTTCTTGAATCACATCCCCAAGGTTGATCCCGATGCGGAACACCATTCTGCGGTTCTCGGGTAACTCTGCGTTTCGGGCGTGGAACTTTTTCTGGACAGCTACGGCACACTGGACAGCATCGACCACACTGGCAAATTCAGCCAATAGGTTATCCCCCGGGGAGTCGATCACCCGGCCGCGGTGCTGTTTGATAAGTGCGGCCATAACTTCACGGTAGGCGGTTATGGTCTTGACGGTTTGGGCCTCATCTTCACCCATCAGGCGGCTATAGCCTTTTACATCCGCACTAAGGATAGCGGTGAGTTTGCGTTTAAAGCCCTCTGTTGTCATGGGATCACCCCCTTGAAGCTAAAGCATCGGGATGCTGGATACCTGATGCTTGATACTGGATGGAATTCCTTAGATGCAAAAAAGCACCCAGAGGGCCAAAAGAAGGCCCTAAAGGCCTCATCGTAAGTACCTTCTGGTGATTTCTTCTCATGATACTCTCCAGAAGGTTAGGGGTTTGTTTGATTATGGAGTTTCTGATAATGGATTAGAGACTCATAATCCTAATAGCTCGACAGCTTTTTTGTAAACAGAAGGGTCACTCCGATTTATCACCAGCATCCCGGCTTCTGCTCGTTTGATCCACCCCTTTCCTCGTCTCTTTAGCTCGTCCCAGGCAAGCAACAGATCTCCGGGCCGTTCATCTGCTAAAATAGAGATAACTTGGGCGGTCTGCATGATATCTTTTTCCACCTTATCGTGTGCAGTCAATTCCCTCTCCCGTGATACAATCAGCTTATGAAAGGCAAATCTTGCGGGCTGAGGCACATTCACAAGAACGCCTCCGCCATCAACAATAGCTGCTTTTACCGGATTATCAATGAGGTAGTCCAGAAAGCGAAGGGGTTGGGCAGCTGCATTAAATCTTGATATGAAAATAGGATTATTTTCTCCCTGCTTTATCTCTGGTGTCACAAAGTCCACACGAAGAGGGTTCCCACGTACTTTAAAAGATGTTGAAGGGGCCTTTGGATTGAGAGGTGGGACAGGAATAAACCCCATTTCCAGGCTTTCTAGTGCTTTGGGGATGTCAGCCCGGATATTCGGCAATGCAATTCTCATCTTCGATTCGCCAGCAATATCAATATCATGGGTCTTTATTGCCGAACCCTTCCAGTGTACCCCGAGAAGATTTCCAAGAACGGTGAAAGCCTGGGTCCCTAACAAGACACCCTCCAGATGGAAGACTCCACTTTCAGCTAATGATTCAATCACCCGTGCGGAAGCAGTGTCGGTAATGAGTGCACCCCCTGCCCGAAGCTGGGCGCACAGCCGCCGGATATGATCTTCATCTACCCTGAATGCTTCCCGTTCAGCATTATACCGTTCAACCAGGCGATCAAGTTCGTTGCTCTTTCTCCCAATATATACCTGACGCTGAACGCCACCCGGATCAGAATATTGAAAATAGTAATAAGATGCACCTTTTATATCTTTTGTGGTAAAGCATCCTGAAGCATGCCCCATGGAACGATGTGCCTCTAAAGCTACGAGCTGTTCCATCATTTCTGCATACAACGTTTGGGTTTCAAGGGGAAGTTTATCCACGTTGATTTTCATCCTGTTTTCTGTGTTATACGTAGAATAGCAAAAACCTACGTATAACTCAACAAGATTTCATACCCAAATATTCAATTCCATCTATCTAAACTTGATAGTCTCGTAAAAGTCAAAAAGTCCGGGATTTGGAGTAATGCCCTTAGAACTACCTACTGCCAAGAATTCGCAATTCCTGAATCCCTAAATTCGCAATTGCCCGTAAAAAGGAGTTTTTGCGGGCGTATCAAACTTCTTTCATCTAATATATATCCCGTATCACTCATCAAGTATCCCCGATAGATCGGGATTTCCCTTTCGCTTCAACAAGAATCGAGTATCACTTCAGCCCCACCTTACGCAGAGCATCAATGTATCGTTTTTTCACAGCTTGATTTTTTTGTGGATCTGTCTTTCCTAATCGCTCCAAAGAGTAGTTGGGATTTATTCTCAAGACCTCCGCTGCTTCGACCTGTGCTTCTTTCTCACGACCTGCCAAACTGTAACAAGCGGCTAGGACCAAATGTGCAGGAAGATTTTTTGGGTTACGATCGACCGCTTTTTTACCCCATTCTATGGCTTCGTCATACCGGCCCATATTCCGGTAGGCTTCTGCCAGTTGATGCAAGTACCAGCTTGGAGCCTTGGGATTGAGTCGTATCGCCCTTTTGAACGCCTTAATGGCTTCTTCCGGCCTGTCTGCAAATGTGAGCCCCATTCCCAAATACGCATGGGTATCGGCATCATTTGGTTCTATCTCCACCGCTCTTTGACCCTCTTCAATACCCCTCTCGTAGTCTTTCATTAGAATATAAATATGACCTAATAGGGCATGCGCCATTCCCAATGACTCATCTAGGGCAATAGCTCTTCTCGATAATTCGACCGCTTTTCGCAACGAATCTTTGGGGGAGTTTGTTGAGCCTAGCCATACGTCCATCATATGGAGTGCACCTAGTAGCCTATATGCTCCTGCGTAATTTGGGTCCAGTGCAATTGATTCCTCTAAGATACTTTTAGCTTTTCGATTATCATCTGGATTTTGGCGCCTCCCATACTCAATTGCTTCCAGAAATTTTAGATAGGCTTCAAGGTTACCAGTACCTCTGGCGTAAATGACAACTTGCTCCCCTTCTGTCAACTCCACCTGTAAGGCAGTGATGATCTTCTTGGTAATCTCGTCCTGTATAGCAAAGATGTCTTTCAAATGCCGGTCATACCTTTCCGCCCAAAGGTGATGGCCAGTCCTAGCATCCACAAGCTGGGCCGTGACACGCACTTTATCTCCAGCTTTTCGGACACTTCCCTCAAGAACATACTTCACGCCAAGTTCACGCCCTACCTGTTGAACCTTCGTCGGTTTGTTTTTGTAAGTAAATGTGGAGTTCCGTGCTATTACAAAGAGCTTGGGCGTCTTGGACAGGGCTGTGATGATCTCTTCAGTTATCCCGTCACTGAAATACTCCTGCTTTGGGTCTTCGCTCATGTTGACAAAGGGCAGCACGGCAATGGAAGGTTTGTCTGGTAGCGGCAAAGGTGGCTTTTCAGGCAGGCCCGCCTTGCGCATAGCGTTAATTACGAGCTCCTTATCGGCTTGATTCTTAAATGGGACTATCTTTCCCCAGTACACAACGGAGAACTTGGGATTCAACCGGAGGACTTCTGCTGCTGCAATACGTGCCTCCTCCTGCCGACCGGCCAAACTGTAAGCGGTTGTTAGCAGCATGTGGGCTATATAATCATTGGGCGATAGCGTTACCGCCTTTTTCCCTGCCGCGATTGCTTCCTCATGCCTTCCAACGAAAAAATAGGTCCCACAGACCATCCGGAAATAAGTATTCGGAGGAAAAGGGTTGAGACGTATCGCTTTTTCAATCGCTTGAACGGCTTCCTCAAACCTGCCAGCAAATCTAAGGACCATGCACAAATATAAATAACCATGAGCCCCATTGGGATCGAGGGCGACACATTTCTGCGCTTCCATAATACTCTCTTTATACTTCCTCAAATAGGCATAGAGATAGCCCAACCAGCCATGGGCCAAGGCATAAGAATCATCTAAAGCGATGGCCTTTTGTATAAATTCTACCGCTCGTGTCATAGACTGCTCGGGCGATTTAGTCGTTCTGAACAAAACGTCCATAAAATGCGTTATAGATAGGACGTGGTAGGGAGGTGCATACTCAGGATCCAAAGCAATGGCCTCCTCTGCCGTGCGCCGGGCCAGATCATTATCTTCTCTAGTCTGGGTTAGATACAATTCTCTCGCTCGCAAGGACTTTAGGTAAGCCTGAAGATTATCTGTCCCTTTCCCCCACAAGCGAGCATGCTCCCCTTCCGTTAGCTCCACTTGTAGGGCATTAATGATTTTCATTGTGATCTCATCTTGGAGAGCAAATATGTCTTTTAGATCCCGATCATATCTTTCTGCCCACAAATGGTATCCGGTAAGTGCATCGATCAGCTGAGCGGTTATTCTCACCCGGCCTTCCGCTTTACGAACACTTCCTTCAAGCACGTAGCGCACGCCCAGTTCCTCAGCGATCTGGTTAACCTTTACCGGTTTGCCTTTGTAGCTAAACGTGGAGTTACGGGCGATTACAAAGAGTTTTGGCACCTTGGAGAGAGCCGTGATAATCTCCTCTGTTAGCCCATCGCTAAAGTATTCTTGCTCAGGATCGCCGCTTAGATTGTCAAATGGAAGGACTGCGATAGAAGGCTTATCTGGGAGAGAAAACGCCATCCTCTCAACAGACGCAGGCTCAATTGGTGGGAGACGAAAATAGAAATTCCAGATCAAGGCACCAATGACCACAACAACAAAAGCGACACCTCCGGCCAGCATTGCCTTGCGTCGCCATAACGGCACGGCTTTTGCCTCTTTTCTTTCCCCAGCTACAGTAACCCTCGGTTCCATCAAGACACGATAGGCTCCCACCGGTTTGGCGATGTTCTTGACAGTTTGATCGCCCAGATACTCATACCCCAATGGTAACTTGGTCTCGATTTGATCAAAGGCTGTCTTAGAGACACAGATGCCCCCTGGGTCTGCTAAAGCCTCCAGCCTGGCTGCTATGTTAACACCGTCTCCATAGATCCGATCTCCTTCTTCGATCACATCCCCAAGGTTGATACCGATGCGGAACACCATTCTGCGGTTCTCGGGTAACTCGGCATTTCGTGAGTGGAACTCCTTCTGGACAGCTACGGCACACTGGACAGCATCCACCACACTTGCAAATTCAGCCAATAGGTTATCTCCAGGAGAGTCGATCACTCGGCCTCGGTGCTGTTTGATAAGCTCACTCATAACTTCACGGTAGGCGGTTATGGTCTTGACGGTTTGGGCCTCATCCTCACCCATCAGGCGGCTATAACCTGCAACATCAGCACTGAGGATAGCGGTGAGTTTACGCTTAAAGCCCTCTGTAGCCATGGGATATCACCTCCCCAAAATAAAAGCCTCCAATCGGGTATAAAAAACCCTTGGAGGCTCTTTTTATCACCACCTTCTGGTAAACGTTTTTCATCTCTTGCTCCAGAAGGTTGAGGTTATGTTTTTCAGTTGCGTATGAATTACTGTAAATGAATCACACTCAATCCAGTTAACACCTCATATCTGATCTTTGTCAAGTGAAATCGCATTCTGGTTTGGGTCACTCGATTGCATGATACTGCTGTACTGCGGAAGATCTGGGGGCCGGAAGACTTTTCATTCATACTGATTAACCAGCTTTTTAGCTCCACTGAGAAAGATCTCCATACTATCGGGACTTTCCCCTCTTACTCCCTCATTTGTAGTCATTTGACCTCTTGACATAAGGTAACGGGGTTGTTATGATACTGACTGGTCGGTCAACTAATCGTTGCTGTCAATGGCGGCTGTTATTAAACCGTTTTCAATTGACCGGGGAGTCGAAATTGCCTGAGAATTTGACCCATAGAGAGGACTATAGAAAAGAGAAAAAATTACGCATCCTCGAGGCTGCCGCCAGAGTCTTCGCTCGACGTGGATTTTTCGGTACTGTCGTGGCTGATATCGCCACCGAGGCAGGGATCGGAAAAGGCACAATCTACGAATACTTCGACAGCAAGGAGGACCTCTTTTTTGCGGTCTTCGAGTGGTTTGTCCGGCAAACAGGCGCAAAAACCAAAATCAGTATTTCAGCTTTGAAAGGGTCTGCACCACAGAGGCTGGAGGCGCTGAGCGAATCGCTGATGGGCTCCTGGGACGAGATAAGGGATATCTTCTCACTAGTGATGGAATTTTGGTCTGCCTCGGCTTCCTCAGAAACACGGGAGCGATTCCAGCAGGCCTTTAGGCAGGGTTACAGCGATTTTCGAGGTATTGTTTCGAGCCTGATTCGGGATGGAATAGAGCGCAGAGAGTTTCGTCCGGACGTGGAGGCCGAGTCTGTTGCTGCCGCATTGGTGGGAACCTGGGATGCCCTGCTGCTTCAGGCTTGGTTTGACGATTCCTTTGATCATCGAATTGCGGCCAAAGAGTTTTTGGATGTGGTTCTCAGAGGCTTATCCTTGCAATAGACAAACAATGTAACTCGAAAGTCCACATCTAGATGTCTATATAAGCTAAGATCTTAAAATTTATGTCTCACCACCCGCTTCGCTAGAGGCACGGAGATCGCAGAGAAAAACATCTTTCCTTTTTCTGCTGACCCCGGGGAATAGGCTCCGCATTCAACAGGGCGGAGGAGGGCAGAAAAGGCAAAGAGCTAACGCTCTGCGTAAGTTGTTTAAATATATCAGAGCTTGCCCGAAGGGCATGACTATTATTTTTGCCGGCGTCTCAGCGGCAAAAAAAAGATGAATCATCTCTCTGTGTCCTCTGCGTCTCTGTGGTGAAATACTTTCCTTTCTATTTTCATCGGTTTGAGGCAGAGCTTCGCTAGGTTAACAACGTTATAAGGGGTGTGCTGTGAAGAAAAAAGCAATCGTTGCTTTGGTGTTGTTGCTATCTGGTTCAGTTGTCCTCTGCGCTGATACAGATGCCCAGGACGCCCACAACCTTGTGGAAGCCGCAGTGAATTATTACCGGGGCAAGGCTTCCATTGCCACTGTGGATATGACGATCCATCGTCCGGGCTGGGAACGGACAATGACGATGAAAGCCTGGACCAAAGGGCAAAAAGACAGCATTTTTATCATCATTGCTCCACCCAAGGACCGGGGTAACGGCACCCTCAAGAGAGGGCAAGAGATGTGGATCTATAATCCTAAAGTCAACCGTGTTATCAAGCTTCCGCCCTCCATGATGTCCCAAGCCTGGATGGGATCGGATTTTTCCAATAACGATCTGGCCAAGTCCGATAGCATCATTGCGGATTACACCCATAAGATTACCGAAAATGAAACCCATGATGGGAAAAAAGTATATGTTGTCAAATCTATGCCGAAACCGGAAGCACCGGTAGTATGGGGTATGCAAAAGCTTAGAATTCGAGAAGACCATGTTTTCTTGAGCCAGGCGTTTTATGATGAGGACTTCGAATTGGTCAAGATCATGACCGGCCATCATATCCAGATGCTGGGCGGCAAGTTGTTTCCCAAGGTATGGAAAATGCAAAAGGCAGACGTGAAGGATGAATACACGCTGCTAAACTATAAGGAACTTGCATTTAAGCAGGATCTGCCGGACCGTCTCTTTACACTGTCTTCCCTGAAGGCTTCCAGAAGGTAGGGGATTATGTCTATCGACGTCAAAATGGCCTGGCGCAACATCTGGCGCAATCCCAGGCGATCTATTTTGACCATATCTGCCATCGCATTTGCCAGCCTGCTACTCGTCTTTATGTTGTCTTGGCAATTTGGTTCTTATGACACCATGATTAATTCCGCTGTAATGATACATACCGGCCATCTCCAGGTGCAAGCCAAGGAATATGAAGAAAAAAGGAATATTCGCCTGGTGGTGCCCAATCCGGATGCAATAGGTCGCATTTTGGAGCAGACCTCAGAATTGGCTGCTTATACCTTTCGAGCCAACGCCTTTTCACTGATCTCCTCCGAGGAACGAACCTATGGCACCATCGTGATTGGAATTGATCCGCCGAGGGAAGCCAGGGTCTCTACCCTTAAGAAACTAATCCGCCAGGGAAACTATTTGTCCGCAGACGATAGTAACCAAGCTTTAGTGGGGAAGCTTCTGGCCAAGAACCTGAACGTGGTCTTAGGTGATGAATTGGTTGTACTGGGCCAGGGCCGTGATGGCTCCATCGCAGCCACTGTGGTTAAGGTTAAGGGAATTTTCAGTTCCGGCCAGGATGAATTCGATCGCAGCAGCATTCATATTCCACTTAAATATTTTCAAGATGTTTATGCCATGAACGGGGCCGTCCACGAGGTGGTGGCACTCGGAAAATCCCTGGAGTACATACCAGAGATTAAAAGCCGTGTTACCGCCGGCATCGAAAATATGAACCAAAAAGATCACCTGGTGGTATTAGATTGGATGGAACTTATGCCCGGTTTGATCCAGGCCATTCAAATGGACCTGGTTAGCGGGTTTATCTTCTATATTATTTTGATCGTGGTCGTGGCTTTCAGTATTTTGAATACCTTTCTCATGGCTGTCTTCGAGCGGACCAGGGAATTCGGTGTTCTTCTGGCCATAGGAACCACCCCGGGACGCTTAACCAAACTCCTTTTGACTGAATCGGTGAGCATGACCATGGTGGGCATTGTCATCGGCATCATTGCCGGGAGCCTGATCACCTGGTATTTCCAGGTGCATGGAATCGTCTTTTCCGGTGCGGCCGAGGTGATGCGTCAGTTTGGTTTACCCGAAAGGATGTTTCCCCGGCTTTCAGTGCTTTCCATCTCAATAGGAAGCGGTATCGTGTTGGTCATCACCCTTTTGACCGCCCTGTATCCGGCCCTTAAGGTCAGGCGCCTTCGCCCGGTGAAGGCGATGATGTCTGCATGATTGGTTATGGTTGAAGGACAATGAGAGGGATTTCCTTATGAATTTCCGGTTAGGATGGCGAAACATCTGGAGAAACCCCAGGCGGACCCTGGTGATAATGAGCGCGGTAATTATCGGGATTTGGAGCATGATCTTTTTGGGTGCGCTGATGCGGGGCATCACCGACCAGATGGTCCGAAACGGTATCGCTACCCTCACCGGCCATATTCAGGTGCACCATAAAGACTACCGAAATGACCCGGTTATCGAAAACAGCATAACCGAACCCGAGGCCGTGGAGGCCACTCTCAATGACATCCTTCCTCCCGGTTCCCGGTGGACCCCCAGGGTGCGGGTCAACGCAATTGCCAGCAACGCTCGACATTCCAGCGGCATCACCCTGGTAGGAGTCGAGCCCCGCAGAGAAGATAAAATCTCTTTCGTCGCACAGGCCATTACTCAGGGACGTTTTCTCAAACCCGTTGACAAAAATGGAATTGTGGTGGGCAAAGCCTTAGCGGATAAGTTCGAAACCAAATTAGGCCGTAAGCTGGTTCTCATGTCACAGGACACCAAGCGGGAGATCGCCTCCCGGGCTTTCCGTATTGTCGGAATATTCAGGGCTGAAATGGAGGCCACCGAGAAACAGTTTGTCTTTATAACGATGTCCGCAGCACAGCAAATGCTTGAATTGAAAAAAGGCATTTCCGAAATCTCTATAATCCTGAGCGATTATCAGGAAGTAGATCAGGTGACTGTCGCCTTGCGGACTGCCTTGTCTGCCACCGATTATGAAGTTCAATCCTGGCAGGAGCTGTTGCCCATGGTTACTGCAATCTTGAAGATGTATGACGGATTCATCTTCTTATGGTTTCTGGTGGTTTTTATTGCTATGGGCTTCGGCCTGGTTAATACTACATTGATGGCCGTATTTGAGCGGATACGGGAGTTTGGCTTGCTCAAAGCATTGGGCATGAAACCCTGGTGGATTATCAAAGGTGTCCTGATCGAATCATTTTTTCTCCTTATTCTTGGCATGGCTATCGGGAATAGCCTGGGATTTTTGAGTATTTTCGTCCTGCCGAGCACCGGTATTGATCTTTCTTCGCTGGCTGAAGGCATGGAATTTGCCGGTATGTCTCGGGTGATTTTTCCTATAATCGAAAGCAAAGACGTGATTACGGCCAATCTGGTGGTATTCGTCTTGGGACTTCTCGTGAGTGTGTACCCCGCTGTTAAAGCGGCCAGGTTCACCCCGGTGGAGGCCATGGCCCACACATAAGGTGTTGTGTGAGACATCTTGGCCCGGGACGCGTACCCCGTAAAAGTTAACAGGTTTGGAGATGGAATATGAACATCGTGGAATGCATCGACATCAAAAAAACTTACGAGCAAGGCCAAGTTGAAGTTCAAGCCCTTAGGGGCATAAGCTTGTCCATAAAAAAGGGAGGCTTTGTCGCCGTGGCAGGCCCTTCAGGGTCGGGTAAGACTACCGTTCTCAACATCATCGGTGGTTTGGATTCGGCTGATTCTGGCAGGGTTATGGTGGATGGAAACGTCCTGGATGAGATGAACCGATCGCAGCTGGCCAACCTGCGGTTACACAACATCGGGTTTGTGTTTCAGGCCTATAACTTAATCCCGGTTCTGTCTGCATTGGAAAACGTTGAATATGTTATGCTCCTTCAGGGCGTGCCGGTAGCAGATCGCCGGCAACGGGCCAGGACCATACTGGATGATGTGGGCCTGGAAGACAAATACGACCGACGTCCTGCCGAACTATCCGGTGGGCAACAGCAGCGGGTGGCGGTTGCCCGGGCCATCGTCTCCAACCCATCTATTGTTTTGGCCGATGAGCCAACAGCCAACCTGGATTCCAAGACCGGCCAAGACCTACTGGAATTGATGCAGGAAATGAATGAAAAGAAAAAAGTTACTTTTATCTTTTCAACCCACGATCATATGGTTATGGATTATGCTCGGCGGCTGGTCAAAATTAGGGATGGCCGGGTGGTAGATGACCAGATAAAAGCGCGCTGAATCCGCTGGTCCTACGAGGCTATGCCGGCAGGCCTCACCTTGCGGACGGAAAAAATGGTTTACCGCATGCGGTGAAGGTCATTTTGCCCAGGCTGTGGCATGCGTGATGGGAAATGACTCAAAAAAATTCCTTTTCTTTTTCGGGATTCTGCTTTTAGGAATCTATTCAGACCGAATCCTCCCGGTACGCTGTTGGGCATCACAGGATTCTCCGGATAAGCCCGTTGCCAGTTCGGAAAATCAGACCATATCCCCGGAACCCTGGTACAAAAGAATCGAAGCACAGTGGGGCGGACGGCTTAGGATACTGGGATCCGTGTCCAGCTATGATGATGACACTATTTTCGCTGCAGTACAGAACGATCCCTACTACGACGGCGCCGCCGATTTCCGGTTGACCAATGTTACCTACTTAAATCCACGCTTATATTTTGCAATAGACTATGAGGCCATCCTATCAGGTGGAGATGCCCGACGGGTGCAAAACGAACTGCAATCTCTACTTCCCGACACCATTCCGGATGATTTTGTCATCATTCGCGGTCCGGTAACCGATGAATTTCGATTTTTTGACCTGACTAAAACTATCAGTGAAGGTAACAGTTACATTCTTTACAACCGATTAGACCGGTTATCCCTGACACTGGAACCGGAATGGGGTATGGTTCGCATCGGCCGGCAGGCCGTTACATGGGGTAACGGATTCCTTTTTAACCCCATGGATCTGTTTAACCCCTTTGCGCCTACGCAAATTGATCGGGATTACAAGATCGGAGATGATATGGTATATACCCTGTATTCGTTGGGTCAGACCGGTGACTTCCAGCTTCTTTACGTGCCGCGACGCGACCTTGAAAGTGGAAATGTGGAATGGGACCAGTCCTCGTTAGCAGGAAAATTACATTTTGCTGTAGCAACAACCGAGTTTGATGTGATGGCTGCTGCCCATTACGGGGATTTTGTAACCGGCTTTGGCAGCAGGGGTTATCTAGGGGATGCTGCCTGGCGACTGGATGCGACGTGGACCTTTCTATTACAGGAGGACAGTGATCAGGACGGATACCTGTCGTTGGTTGCGAATATGGATTATTCCTGGGTCTGGTGGAGAAAGAATTTCTACGGGTTTATCGAGTTTTACTTTGATGGTCTGGGCGAGGAGAATTATTCCGAGGCGATTACCAATCAGGCCCTAATGGAACGAATCGTTCGGGGAGAAATTTTCACTTTAGGACGGAGGTATCTTTCAGGTTCAGTTAAGGTGGAATTGCATCCTCTGTTCAATGTCTTCTTAACTTCAATCAATAATATAGCTGATCCATCCGGAATTTTCCAGCCATACGCGGTCTGGGATCTTACCAAATCCTTTCAACTCACTTTCGGTGGAACCATACCTTGGGGCGGTTCCGAGACA
>JAUVXZ010000001.1 GCA_030603345.1 Pseudomonadota bacterium | reverse complement strand
ACTTAGGTTTAGTCAATCGCCATGTTTGCATAAAAAAGCGGTGTCATATGGCAATTCTTTCATGTGCTGCATACACGAAGACGAAAATCGAAGAATATGCTGAAAAGCGCGATAATGGGTATTGGAAGGCTGATGAGTGGGCAAATGACAAGTACTACAAATGTCCTAAATGGCAGCCTGGCAGGCTTTTTTGCTGCGCCCCTGTATGGATCATGAAGGTAATCCGTAAGGCTTTTCACTGGCTCGTCCACAAGGTGCAGGCTACCTGGAAATTACCTACATTTCTTATGTGCACCTTGTATGTGGTGTCGCTTTCCATGGCACACTGGCTTGGGAAGGTATTTGGGTTTGATATTCCGGCCAACACGAGCCCTACGAGCCCCTTTGGCCCTGCAATCGCCTATGGAAGACGCAGGATTCTCCAGGCCGAGGAAAGAAGCACCCCGATCATCATGTGCTGGACAGAAACTGCGGATCCCAGAGTTGGCTATTCTGGTTTGAGGCTGAAGTATGAACAGTTACAACACTATTCCGCTCCCTTCCATAGTATGCTGCCACAGTACAAAACAAAATCGGTTGACGGAGAATTATCTCATCGCGGTCCCGCGCTGGCCTTCTTCAAGGATAAATTTTTCCTGGCATGGATCGAAAAGGGAGAGGAGCATAAAATAAATATTACTCAGTCCTCAGATGGTGGAGATACCTGGTCTAACAAGATTATGCTCGAGATTTCCTCCTCCTCGGCGCCGGCCTTGGCCGTATTTAGGGATCGGCTTTACCTCGCCTGGAGAAGTAAACCAAGACAAGGATCATACCTGAATATCATGTCAAGTGCCGACGGAATGCGGTGGATAAACGAAACCAAAATGGGAGCCCGAGCTGAGTCAGGCCCTGCGCTGGCAAGCTTAGGTTCACTGCTTTTCATTGCCTGGAGCAGTAAGGATAGCTATCGGCTCAATCTGAGGAGTAGCCAGGATGGTATCTTTTTCGACAATGAGGTAACACTTGACGAAACAACTGACGCCAGGCCCGCCTTGGGCACAGACGGGAAATGCCTCTACCTGGCTTGGAAAGAGAAAAGTGATAATGGTCTAATAAAAATGCAGCGAAGCAGGAACGGAACCGATTGGGAGAAAATTTCGGTGAGTCCTCTTCCGGCTTGGCCCCTGAATACCGGTACCCCAGGGCTGGCTTCAGCCGATAAAGGCCTCATCATTGGTTGGGCAAATCCAACGTTGCATATCGCAGGAAAGATATACTGACCTTCCATCCTACCCAAATTCCTTCAAGACCTAACCGCCCTTTTCGATATTTGATATTCGAATTTCTTAATTCTATATATTGCATAATAATGCTATCGATCTTTTGTAATTGTTTTACTCAAATGCTGTACTAGTTCTTTGCAAGGGTTGCCTGGCTGATCTTACAGGACATGCCACCTGTTGAAGCCATCAAAAAGGTTTCGCAGCAACACCTCAAAAATTCTCCCAAAGCAGGGTGGCTGCAGGTATGACGGAAAGCCTATTGTTTCTTCTCTTTCGTCATCCTGGAGATTTCTTTGAGGACTCCCTCCAGATTTTCTAATGCCTTCCCGTACTCAGCCCAGTTCCCCTGGCGCACGTGATTTATTGCTTCATTATAATGTTTCAAGGCCAAGCTGCCAAGACTATGAATATTCAACGTTTCTGGAACAAGCGGTGAAACAGGTTCCTTTTTGGCAACGGCATCTTCCAAGACGCCGTTCAGGGCCTTTTTGAGATCATCGTCCATTCTGAGGCGATTGCCAAAAGCAACAATAACCCTTTTTAGTTCCGGCAACGAAGCGGCTTTTGATCTATCCACTGCTGCGGAACCAGGAGCTCCCCTTTTTTGGGAACTCCCAAAGCCTCTGGGTTGAGGTGATGCTGTTGGGGACACATCTTCTTCTTGCTTTGCTTCCAGGTAAACTGGTTCCACATAAATAAATGAGTCACTAATAGGAATGGCGAGAAGATTGCCTCTGATAACTCTGGAACCTCTCTGACCCCACAAGCTCAACTCCCGGGAAATCTCCGTCTGCTGATCGACTCTGGCTTCAATCTGCATGGGCCCGTAGACCAGTTTGTCCTTGGGTAGCTTATAGACCAACAGACTTCCGTAGTTAGGCAGGTCACTTCTGGCTGCCAGCCAACTTATCATATTATCCTTTTTAGAAGGAGTAAAAGGGAGCATCAAAAGAAACTCTTCTTTCTCTTCTTCGGGGAGTTTCATAATGACGTAATAGGGTTCCATTTCTTGGCGGCTATCACCATAAACCTCATCAGGGGTTTGCCAGAGGTCCTCCTGGTTGTAAAAGACCTGAGCATCTTCCATGTGATATGTTTTATACGTACCTGCCTGGATCTTGAAGAGATCTTTGGGATACCGGATATGCTTTTTCAAACCGGCAGGCATTTCACTAAAGGGCTTGAATAGATCGGGGAATATGCGGGCGTAAGTTCGAGCGATAGGATCAGTTTCATCAACCATATAAAAGGATACACGCCCATTATAGGCATCTATAGTTACCTTGACTGAATTCCGAATATAGTTGAGCCTTTTTTTGTCAAGAAGGCTGCGCGATCGGCGAGAATAGGGATACATATTAGATGTCGTATAGGCATCTTGAACCCAATAGAGCTTTCCTTCAGAAATAACCAGGTACGGATCAGAGTCATAATCGAGCAATGGGGCAATTGTGCGTACCCGCGTACCGATCCGGCGGTTATACATTATTCTGCTCTCCGGGCTCAAATACGTGGTAAATAGTATCTGGGGATCGAAAAATTCAAGGGCAAACAAAAGCCTTCGAGCAAATGACTTGATAAGAACCCCTCCCCGTCCCTGATAAACAGTGTAGACATTCTTGTCCCCCTTGGGGTAATCAAATTCATCTGTTTTAGTCTTTACGAGAACATATTCATGGGTTTTTTCCCCATAGTAAATCTCCGGACGCTCTACCTTCAGGTCAGCAGGAAAGGAAGGAGGGAGGTCTTTGACTAGGAGCCGGGGAAGTCCTTCTTTGGTCACTTCGTTTACCGGGCTTAGGGCCAATCCGTAGCCATGGGTATAAATCAGATGTCTATTAACCCACGTATTTGCCTGGGGAGGAAGTTGGTCTACTACCAACTCTCGGGCAGCGAGCATGACTTGCCGGAGCCGGTTGTTAATGACATAACGATCTACATCTACGTTGTTGAAATCGTAATAGAGCCGTATAGCTTGGATCTGCCTGTAGGTTTGAAGTAAAGGACGGTGGTCCCAGATTCTAATATTTTCAATAGTTACATTGTGCTTCTCAATGTCTTCTGTGGTTAGTTTATCACTAACCGGAAAGTCTACTTCTTTTATCTTGCTCAGATTATAGGCCTCGCGGGTATTTTCGATATTATAAGCTATGTAGGGCGATTCCTTGTCTAATTCATTGGGCTTCACCACAAATTGTTGCACCAGGCTGGGAAGGAAAGTTGCAAAAACCAATACAGCCCCTAACCAGATTGCAGCGCTTACCCAGATCAATTTTATCCGAGGTTTAAAGGCGCTATAAAAAAGGACCACGGCCAAACCGAGGGAGAAAATGATCAAAGCCTTGTAGCCAAAGACCTTAATGGTGAGATCCGTATAGCTAGCACCGAAAGCAGGTCCTTGGGTAGAATAGAGAAGTTTGTAGACTTTTAGATGATAGCCCCAGGCCAAGAGGAGAACAGCGATTCCTCCCAGGAAAATAAGGTGTTTCCTAGCTTTTTGTCCGATGGTGATTTTAGGCATTGAGAGTGGCTTTCCTTCCTCTGGAGCAAAGTCACCAATTACATGAAGCCCACCCTTTTTCAGATACCAACCCAGGGTTAGGAGAACAGATAAAATGAGAAAAACTAAGAGCCTGTTTTGTACCAAAAGGTAAAAGGGAAGAGAAAAAACATAGAAACCGATGTCCCGCTCAAAAATGGGGTCGGTGCGCCCAAAAGGTACTTGATAAAAATAGCGCAGGGCAAGGTCCCATTGTTGAAAGGCCTTTGAAGCAATAACAAAACTGATAACCAGAACAAGAGCTATAAAAATAACATTTGAGACCTTGTCAGAGAGGCCAAGTTGGGAAAGATAACCACCTTCAGCTCCAAAGTTTATCCCTGTCCCATGGCCTGGGTTTAAGCGTCGAGCTACATAGAGGTTAACGAGCAGGATAAGGAGAAAGGTTAGCCACATCGCCAAACCAAACCCGACCTTGCTCAAAAGCATGGTCCAGAAGATAGATGAAAAGTTTAGATTTTCGAACCAGAGCCAATCAGGATATATGGCAACCACCAACCACAGGAAAATAACAACGATAAGCCCAAACCCGATAATTAGTTTCTTCTTCATAAGTTACTCTCCGTTAAGGTAAACTTAGCGACTTTCCTAAGCTATGCACGTCAATGAACAGCATTCTGAAAACAGTGCTGGCTAGCCTAGCCCAGGCAATCACCCGCACACTTGAGCTAAAAGAGCCACCTAAAGATTTGTATAATAGGCTTTTGTACGCCTCAGTGCAAGCAATTTTTCATGGGGAGGAAACTACGGCACTTCGATATGTTCCCGGGGTTTCTGCTAGGGTCACTTCATAGTGAAACCTAACCTATTGATTCTTAAGCTTATCGCAGGGTATGGGTGTCTTTTTTTTGGATTATGCCCCACATAGTTTAGATCAGTGGGAGTTTCAAAATGGTTTATATAGATGGAGCCTATGATTCTAAGGCTTAGGGCGCAATAAACCATTTTGAACCGACCCAGTAAGAGGCCATGTTATAGGGCATAACCAAAAAAAAGATACCCATACCCTGGACCTTGACGTTACCATGGGCTTTCTGCTTTCTGATCTGGACAGCTCAGACAGCAGTATGGTAATTTGATATAACATATTATGACATCATGGTAATTGTGGCAGGATATTTGCAGATTCTATGGTACAGAGATAAGAAGTCTCTTGCCGACTGATGCGAAGAAACATGCACTAACCTGAGACGTTCTTAACCAATAAGGAGCTCCACCATGAGCGAACTCGACTTAGACCCCCGTTTACCTCTCATACAAAATGCTGACCTAAAGGATAAGCTTGTCCTGGTCAGAGTGGACCACAACGTCGTCAAGAAGGGTGAAATCCGCGATCCCTACCGGATCGATGCCACCCTGGGGACTCTTTACAACATCGTGGAGCGAGGAGGCCGGCTCATCCTCATGACTCACGTGGGCCGAACACGAGACAAAGAGACCAGCCACATTGAAGTGGACGATGACACCTCGGTCCATCCAGTTGTTGATTATCTTGAACGTAAATTGCACACCAGGTTTGTGGTACCCCAGTTTCCAGTCCATCCAGAATGGGGCATCAGAGAGATCGACACCTCCATCAACTGGTGTATTAGGGACCTCCTAGCACACCGGGTGGGGGGCATCTACCTGCCCAATACGCGCTGGTTCGAGGGTGAGGAGGCCACTGGTGAGAAGCGAGAGCGCTTTGCCGTGCAACTGGCTGGCCTGGCAGATGTCTTTGTCAATGACGCCTTCGGCTCGTGGCAAGCTCATGTCTCAACGGTTGACGTGACCAAGCATCTGCCGAGCTTTGCCGGTTTCCTTCTCCAGAAGGAACTCGGCAACCTGAAGCACGTGCTGGAACCCGATCGGCCTTTTGTCGCCGTTGTAGCCGGGGCCAAATATGACACCAAGATCGGCCCGCTCTACCAAATCTACAAAAAGGTTGATCACCTGATACTGGGGGGAATTATTTACAATACCTTTCTGTGCGCCAAACACGATATTCACGTGCGCGGGGTAAGCGAAACCGACATCCAGGCAGCCAAGGATCTGGTGAAGCTGGACAAGGTAGCCAAGAAGGTGATCGAATTACCTTTTCTGGTCGAGTCGGATACCATAGAGGGTCGGGTGGAAGGCAAGTACCGCACCCGCAGCATAGAGGACTTCAAGAAAGGAGATCAGTTCGGTTATTTCTTGGATGTGCCACCCGAATCATTCGACGCAACAGGGGTGGCAGAGGTTATTGGCTCGGCCAAAACCATTTTTGTCAATGCGGTTATGGGCCTCACTCCGCATTTTTACGAAGGGTCGGAAAAATTGGACCGCACTATCGACCAGAACAGGCGAGCCCAAAAGTTCTATGGCGGGGGGGACACCCTCCAGGAATTCAAGAACCTCAGCCCCGGATTGTACCTGGCCGCTATGGATAGCGCCCAATATTTCTTTTTTACCGGAGGTGGGACAGTGCTCAAAGCCATTGAGGAGGGTACGCCCTACGGCCTCGAACCAGTTAAGGCCTTAATAGAAAACGGGGGGTCAACGCCGAAAAACCCAGCCCATAGTATTTTGTCAGAGACCGCGTAGAAGGGAAAACAAATGCCTTTCACAAATATAAATGAGATAGACATCTATTACGAAACTCATGGCGATGGTGATACTATCGTGCTTCTCCACCATGGTTTTGGCTGCACCAAAATGTGGCACGATATATATCCACCTCTGGTGGAAAAGGGCTACAGGGTAGTTATGTATGATAGAAGAGGATATGGGCAGTCTGAAAAGGGCACTGATTTCCAAGGATTTTATGAAGGAGATCAATTTCGCTCTGAGAGCGTGAAAGAGCTGGCCACACTCAGAGATTTTCTCCATATTGATTCTTTTCATATCATGGGGCAGTGTGAAGGAGGAGTAATCGGAATAGAATATGCGGTCAAATATCCTCACCACGTTAAGACTATGGCTGTTTCAAGCACTCAGTGCTTCAGCACCATGACTATGGCCGAATTCAACCGGCAAAAATTTCCAAAACCATTTCGAGATCTGGAGCCAGACCTCAGAAAAAATTTATTGCTTGGCATGGAAAGGACCATGCTGAACCACTTTATAATCAATGCCGCAAATATGGCGGCGCTTATGGCAAAGGGATCTTTGACTTGAGAGGTTTGCTACCATCGGCAGCGTGTCCTACTCTTGTGCTGTATCCGGACAGGAGTTTTCTCTTTGACGTTGACCAGGCTGTTGCGTTTTATCATCACTTACCCAAGGGAGAACTTGCAATACTTCCAAGCTGTGGTCACAATACCCATGAGGAACAACCTAAGGAATACACCCGGCTTGCCTTGGATTTTCTTAAGAGACACCATTAGAACTTTGGGACTTCGCCCCAATTGGAGTATTGGAATACCGGAGTTCTGGAATAATGGGTGAGCAGGTGCAGGAGGATCTGTTTGCCACTGTCCCTTGCTTACGACCCCATCTCATCCACTATCACGATTGCATTCCCCCCCCGTTGGTATCTTTTTATCGGTCTTGCACACCATATTTCAGCAGATACCACCATATCTTGTGGTTTCTTTTCCTTTGACACACAATCAACTTTAGCTTATATTTACCAAATAAGAAATCAAGTCTGTATCGGTTTTGACAGTTCAATAAATGCCACATAGTCTCGCATCCTCATACAGGGTAAAAGATGAAAGATAAAGATAGGACAAAAGAGCAACTCATAGATGAATTGATTACTCTGCGCCAGCGGGTTACCGATTTAGAAGCAGGGGCCCCCGAGCACAAGCAGGCAGAAGAAATGTTGAGAGAATCAGAGGAGAAATTCAGGACCCTTGCAGAACATTCACCAAACATGATTTTTATCAACATGAAGGGCAAGGTCGTGTATGCCAATGACAAAGCTGCAGAGATTACGGGGTATGCCAAGGAGGAGTTTTACTTCCCTGATTTCGACTTCCTTACCTTGATCGCACCGGAATATAGAGACCTCCTCAAGGCAAATTTCAACAGGCACATGAGAGGCGAAGAGCTCCCTGCATATGAATATGCACTTATCACGAAAGAGGGCAAGAGAGTTGAGGTACTGCTTACCTCAAGATTGGTAACATACCGTGGAGAGCATACTATCCTCGGGACTGTAACGGACATCACCATGCGCAAGCGCGGGGAAAGTGCCTTGCGCGAGAGCGAAGAACGCTACCGAAATCTCTTTGAGCAGTCCGAAGATGCTATCTATATCACCACCCGAGAAGGCAAACATGTTGAAGTCAATCAATCTTTCTTGGATCTTTTTGGCTGTAGTAGAGAAGAGTTAACAAAATTGAAAGCCCAAGACATATACGTTAATCCCGCCGACCGAACCAGATTCCAGGAAGAGATAGAAAAAAACGGTTCGGTGAAAGATTTTGAAGTTAAACTTCGCAAGAAAGATGGAACAGAGATGGATTGTGTGCTCACTGCGACTGTGCGGCAAGCGAATGGTGGGAGCATTCTCGGATACCAGGGTATCATCCGCAATATTAGCGACCGAAAGACCCTGCTAGAAATGTTGCGCAAATATGAGTTTATTGTGAATACCTCCAAACAATTTATGACCCTCATCAACAGAGACTATACCTACGAGGCTGTGAATGAAGCGTATTGCCTCGCCCATAACAAAACGCGAGAACAAGCCCTTGGTAAGACCGTGGCGCAAATCTGGGGAGAAAAGAGGTTCAAAAGAGTCATTAAGCCCTATTTAGATAAGTGCTTTGCCGGCAACGAGATCCATGACCAAAAGTGGTTTGAATTTGCTGGAAAAAAGCAGAAATATTACGACGTGAGCTATTACCCTTACTATAAGAACAAATCAGAGGTGACCCACGCCGTAGTCATTACTCACGACATGACAGAGCGCAAACACGCAGAGGAGGCGCTTCAGGAAAGTGAAACCAAATTCCGGAATCTGTTCGACCTTTCTCCTCAGGCTATTGCTGTTACCGACGGGAAGACAGGCAGATTAATTGAGGTCAACGACAAGTTCTGTGAACTGACCCAATACGCGCGAAAAAAGGTCCTCGGAAAAAGCCTTCCGGAATTGCGCTTTTTCTCTGAGGGCGAGAGGGACGCGTTTCTAAAAGAGCTTCAGGTATCAGGGGAACTTGACGGATTGGAGATCCAGCCCGAAGCCAAGGACGGCTCTATTCTCAACGTAATCATGTTCGCTAAACTCATTCGGATCACAGGCGAAGAATTTGTACTTACAGCATTCCTCGATATGTCTGACCAAAAACGGCTCGAAGCACAACTTCAACAGGCGCAAAAAATGGAAGCTCTTGGCACTTTGGCCGGCGGCATTGCCCATAACTTTAACAACCTTCTCATGGGTATCCAGGCAAATGCCTCCTTAATCCTGCTGGACATTGATCCTAATGATCCGAATTATGATAGGCTTATGAATATTGAAAAAATGGTTCAAAACGGGTCCAAACTCACCAAGCAACTCCTTGGGTATGCCAGGGAGGGAAGATATGAGATCAGGCCCGCGAGTCTGAATCGATTGGTGAAAGAAACCTCTGACACCTTTGGCCTGACCAAAAAGGAGATCAAAGTTCATCAGAAGCTTGCCAAAGACCTATTTGCAATTGAGGCAGACCAGGGGCAGATTGTGCAGATTCTGTGGAACCTGTATGTAAATGCCGCAGATGCCATGCCCGCAGGTGGAGACCTCTTCCTGGAAACCATGAATGTCACCCATAAGGATATTACAGGTAAACCCTCCAAGGTAAAGCCTGGGGACTATGTGCTACTAACCCTTACCGATACAGGCACAGGTATGGATAAAAAGACCGTAGGACGCATCTTTGATCCCTTTTTTACCACTAAGGGTATGAGCAGAGGCACCGGCCTCGGATTGGCCTCTGTTTACGGGATCGTAAAAAGCCATGGTGGTACCATTTCTGTCTCGAGCAAAAAGGGTAAGGGTACTACCTTTAGTCTTTATCTGCCAGCCTCAAAAAGGCAAGCAATGAAAGAAACCAGAGGGTTTGATAAGTTTGTACCGGGCAAAGAAACTGTTCTTCTCGTGGATGATGAAGATATGATTCTCGATGTTGGCACACAGATTCTGGAAAAAATGGGACACAAGGTCATGAAAGCCAAGAGTGGACAAGAGGCAATAGAGATTTACGAAAAGCATAGGGATCTGATCAACCTTGTGATCCTTGATATGATTATGCCAGGTGTAGGTGGGGGTGAGACCTATGACAGGATAAAAACAATCAACCCAGAGGTAAAAGTCCTTCTTTCAACTGGTTACAGCATTAATGGACAGGCAACTGAGATTCTGGAACGCGGTTGCAACGGCTTTATCCAGAAACCTTTTAGAATGAAAGAACTGTCTGATAAGATAAGAGAGGTTCTGGACAAAGAGTAGGTGGCGCTTCTAACAATCTCGCACGAGCATTTCCGTTCTGCCTAAGAAACCCGAATCCGCTTCAGAAAACCCAAACCACATGCTATGCTATACTGAATGTCTTAGTAGCCCGTTTTTAGGAAAACCAAACCTAGCCCTTTGGTGATAGGCTACCGCTAAAAAAATCGAAAAAGACTAAAGTTTTTCTCTGGGGATGCCGATATACTATATGAATTGTTATAAAATGTTGCGATTTTGCTGAAGGGCAAACCTTCCGAAAGGCTGGGACGCAAAGCCTCCGACTTAGATCAGCTTGAGGTGATAAGGTAGCGGGGTTGCTAAGCAAATGAAACAAATAAACCCGCTTCTTGCCCTCAGAAGTGGGTTTATTTATGCAACTTCTCCAAATGATCAACATCTCGCAACAATGGTGAGATCACATGAAAATTACAGAAAACGCCAGCTACATTAGGCAACAACAGCCTGGGCAATTCAGGAGACCAGAAGACGCTAAGGCACCATCTACTCATGTGAACGACCAAAAGCTGGTTACCATAAAGGAACAGAAAGGATACTCTGTTTACGTCAGTAACGAGAAGCTCGTAGCTCTGGACAGGGGGATAGAATCTGATTTCCCCAAGCTCTTTGATTTTGATGCCGGGGTGCAATTCAGTCTTGAAAAACTGAGTCGGACTCACAGGGATGAAGACATTCACCCACAATATGACAAGACCGCAAAAACAGAGATGACGACCAAAAAGGAATGGATCATTGATCAATGGGCCTGAAACACTGGGAGGCGCAAGATCTTGAGTATGAAAAGCGGTATTGAGTCCAGAGGAGACCAACATCCCGGGGAAATTATTGGTGTCTCTATACAACGCTGTTTGAACCCGAAAGTGATTCCTATAACATCACTCACATAGATTAATGAAAAGGAGAACATATTCATGAAAAGCAAAACATACAAACCCGGAGAGATCATAATCCAAGAAGGGGAGATGGGAAGAGACCTCTATGTTCTAAATGACGGTGTTGTTGAAATATCAACTAAGGAAAATAATGGAAGTTTTATTCTGAACCAAATTGAGCCCCCGCAAATTCTTGGAGAACTTTCCTTTTTGACCGGTCTTCCGAGGACAGCGACAGCAAAAGCGAAGACAAATGCAGAGGTATATATCTTCAGATACGAGAATTTAGAAGGGCAAATTGCGGAATTACCGAAAAGTATTAAGCCTATTATGAATACACTTATTAATCGTGTTAGGGCTCAGGATAGAAGGATTATAGAGTTGGAAGAGGAGATGTTAACGTTAAAGAGAAAATTACTAAAATTATAATCTTCCACTTTCATGAACAACTGTTCTACCGCTCACGCTCATCCTTCACGTAATACAGTGACTGTTTCCACACCTTTTCAGCACGACCAGGAAATCCCTTTCGTAATCAGATCACAGGCGGTGAAACTATATCACTATCGCGGCTCCCCGCACAAAACTCTTGAGGGTTCTGGTGCCCCAGGCTCTCACATTGAGATCAAACGTGAAACAGAACCGGTGTTTTTTGTAGGGCAACCTTTCACATTTACACAAAGAACTAGCATAGTTTTAGGAGGCATCTAAACTTGTATGCTCGGATCCCGCTGACCGCCGAACCTTCAAGATCAACATCCTCATCGGTGCATATCGATTGCGCACAATTAAGAAACGTGGTATAAGCAATAGCGTGCTGTATCTAGTTATTGCCCCCAAGGAGGAAGCGGTAGTCAGAGGATTGACCACCCTCAGGGAGAGCATACGCCTTTCCAACCGCAAACTCTTGGGCCATTGAAGAATTACGGATTGATTGGAGAAATCGGATGGTCGAAAAGTCCCTCATTGAGCTCATTGAGGAAACGCTTGATCGTGAAGAGATTGAACTCCCTATCTTTAATCAAGTCGCCCTGAAACTCCAGCAGCAGCTTACAAGGGGCGATTACAGTCTGGCTGATATTGCCAAAATCATACATAAGGATCAGGGACTTGCCTCTGACGTCCTAAAAATGGCCAACTCCGTCTTTTACGCTGGTGTGAAACCTGTCAAAACCATTCAGGAGGCTACCGTGCGTCTGGGGGGAAAGACTATTTTTAATCTGGCCACCGCAGTAACCCAAAAGCAGCTCTACCGCGCTCACAGAAAGAAATATGATTACTGGGCCACACCGCTCTGGAGCCATGCCCTTGGTGTTGCCTACGCGGCCCGGTGGCTTTCACGTCACCTGGGTATGGATCAGTTTGTTGACGAAGCATTCATGGCAGGTCTGCTTCATGACATTGGAAAGCTGCTTCTCCTCAAGGTCATCGAGGATCTGGATGGAGCTGAAGTAACCCAAGAAGATATCTCAAAAGATCTCGTTGATGATATCTTGGAGACCATGCACACATATCACGGAGAACGGCTCATGAGACGCATGAATATCCCGAATGTGTATTGCGATGTAGCCGGGATGCACCATGATCCAGAGGTTAGTGCTGAAGACAGCATCCTAAATCTAGTAAGACTGGGAAATCTCGCTTGTCGTAAGGTTGGCATTGGACTTAAACATGATCCTAAGCTCCTCCTTGAGACTACATCAGAGGTGATAAACCTCAATGTCACGGATCGTGCATTGGACGGCTTGCACGTGAGGTTGGAAGAATATAATGAATGGCTGGGGAACTTCTTAGCTTGACAGTGATTGAGAGCTCACCTGAGCCATCTCGGCCGAATATCAGTTTTGGGTTCTTTTGGCCTCTATCCCTTTCCTTTGAGTTGGTTTTTCCCATATCGCCAATCGTCCAAACAGGGATTATCCCCAACAAGGTGAAGTCAAGATGCGCTCTGAGCGAGAAACATGAACGTCCCTTGGTAGAACCCCTTCTGGACAGTACAAGAATGGGAGGCAAATCTTGAACACGGTATACATCATTGACGGGCCCAATAAGGGCACATACTTTAACCTGAATGATGGCATCACCACCATCGGGAGAGCCACTGACAACGATATCTGTCTCTCAGATAGAGGAGTTTCCCGACATCATGGCAAGTTTCTCAAAAAGGATGGTGGGCTCTTTGTTGTAGATCTGAACAGCTTGCACGGCGTTTTTGTTGATGGTGAGAAGATAGAGCCAGGCCAAGAGGTGGCGATCACAAAAGAGAGCAGTGTGCTTATTGGAAAAACGCTTCTCTCATTTCAAAAGAAACTGTCTAGGGAAAAAGCTAATCAACCATATCCCGTCTATGTGCAGAGAAAGCTCTTTGATACAACCACGCCCCTGTTGGTAAAGGATAGCACCAGGAGCTATGTCCGCAATTTGGAGTTATTGCTCAAGGTGTCAAATATCTTTGCTCAATCCCTTAATATCGATGAGCTTCTCGGTGAGGTAGCAGATCAGATTTTTAGTCATTTGAAGAGAATCGATCGTGGAGCCATATTACTGCTAAACCAGGAAACCGGCATCTTGAAAGAGGCGGTTTCAAGGACCAGAATGGAGGACAAAGAAGGCCTCTTTTCTAAAATCAACTATAGTAGGACGATCGTTAACAGAACTATACAGCAAGGTAAACCTGTAATGATGTCTGATACCAGCAGTGTGGACAAGGCTAACCTCTCCAACAGCATGGAAAAAATGCATATCATGTCAGTTATGTGTGTGCCTCTCAAGCACAAAGAAAAGATTGGGGGAGTTATTTATGTGGATTCTCTTGGGGTGCCTGAAGGATTCGGAAAGGATGACCTCCAGTTGCTTACAGGCTTGGCCAATACCGCGGCTATTGCCATAGAGAATGCCCGGCTCTATGAGGCGCTGAAGCAAGAGCTAGCTGAGCGCAAGCGCGCAGAAGAAGAAAAAGTAAAACTGGAGGCCCAATTCCAGCATGCCCAAAAGATGGAAGCCCTGGGTACCCTGGCGAGTGGCATCGCCCATAATTTCAATAACATCCTCATGGGTATACAGGGCTACGCTTCGTTAATGCTCATGGACATTGACTCCGGTCATCCCCACTACAAAAGACTAAAGGGCATTGAGCAGCAGGTTCAGAGCGGGTCTACCCTGACCAAGCAGCTCCTCGGATATGCACGGGAGGGGAAGTATGAGGTCAAACCCATTACCCTGAACCAGATGGTGAAAGAAGTCTCTGACACCTTTGCGATGACCAAGAAGGATATCACAGTCCATCTAGACCTTGCTGAAGATCTGCATGTCATAAAGGCAGATCAAGGGCAGATCAGACAGACGCTGATGAATCTGTATGTAAACGCTGCAGATGCCATGCCTCGTGGTGGAGATATTTTCCTGAAGACTGTGAATGTTGCGGATAGGGATATGAAAGGCAAGTCCTATACACCGAAGCCAGGAAGCTATGTCCTGCTAACCATTACTGACACGGGCATGGGCATGGACAAGAACACCATGGAGCGTATCTTTGATCCTTTCTTTACCACCAAGGGTATGAGCGAAGGAACCGGTCTCGGATTGGCCTCGGTGTACGGCATTATCAAGGCCCATGGCGGATACATTGATGTAGACTCCGAGAAGGGACGGGGAACAACCTTCAGTATCTATCTGCCAGTCTCAGAAACGGAAGGAGGAAAACAGAAGGAAATCGCCACAGAAGTGCTCGAAGGTAAAGAAGGTGTCCTTCTCGTAGACGATGAGGATGTGATTGTTGATGTCAGCCGGGAGCTTCTCCAGACACTCGGCTACGAGGTTTACGTGGCCAGAAATGGGAGAGAAGCTATTGACACCTATAAGGCAAACAAAGACAAGATTGATATTGTCATCCTGGATATGGTTATGCCGGATATGGGCGGCGGGGAGGCGTATGATATAATGAAGGACATAGACCCTAACATTAAAGTCCTCCTCTCAAGTGGGTACAGCATAGATGGCCAGGCAGCCGAGATACTAGATCGGGGGTGCAATGGTTTTATCCAGAAGCCCTTTAATATTACGCAGTTATCTCAGAAGTTAAGGGAGATTCTGGAAAAGCAATAGGTTTTATTCCCCACTCGTGACTATTGAGCCACCAAGGCAAAAAGACCCAAAGAGAACATGGATATAAATTGAATAAAGGAGTTTTCTCATTAATGATCCTTAGGCTCATTAATCTCAATGTGCCACGCATTAATGCGCCTCAGGCGCATTAAAAAGGCTGTAACCGTTAACGGGTTCAGAGGTTCAGGGTTGAACGAAAATCTGAAAAGTCTTACGAGCAAGGTTAACGAAAGAAATGTAACCCTGAACCCCGCCTGCCATCCGTCGGGCAGGGGTGAACCTTGAACCTATGAACGCCTAAGAATAATTCTATAATCTTGGTGTTTTGGTGACTTTGTGGCAAGATACCCGACTAATACCCACACTTTAGAAAGGTCACTAGAGATGTGAACCCATGTGCGGGTGCATGTTATGCCCTCGACCCCAAAATAGCCTGACGACTTTTTACCGCTGTATTAATCTCTTCGATAAGGGTATCCCATCTCCTATTATCAATCGCATCATCGATGATGATTTCTCCCCTGGAATCTTTGTTCACCTTGGTAATGCCAGGATATTGCTTCTCCAGCGTCTTGATGAATACAGACTGCCGCTTTTCCGCGCTGAGCAAACGTTGGATTGCTTTTTTGAGGTCATTCTGTTGAATTGCCTTTCGGATCGTCATAGCAAGGTCAAGCACATTGCATGGTTTGGTGAAGAAACGATAGATCTGTCCCTCATTGATAGCACGCATCGCTGATTCCAGACTTCCGTGTCCGGTAAGAATCATTCGGATTGTATCCGGATATTTTTTCCGAACAACGGCAAGAAATTCCGACCCAGACATACCGGGCATTTTTTCATCTGAGATTATCACATCCACCTGCCTCTGAGCCAGGAGATGAAGGGCATCTTCCGCGGAACCGGCAGTCAGGATAACATACGGTTCACGAGAAAGCGCCTCTGTTAAAATCTCTGTAATGAAGGGCTCATCGTCAACGATCAGAATTGTATGCTCCATAATAGGGCCTCCTCATACCTTAATATATTACCTTGGTAAACCAAAGCCCAATATCTTTAGAATCGTTTCGTAATCAACCGTCCAACCATAGAAGAATCTGTTACCTCGCTAATTCAAAAAATCGCTGAGACATTATAGATGCAAGACGGATGCCAGAGCTAACAGCTTGCTGGAAATGAGGTCAAGGGATACAAGAAGCCCCAGCCCTATACTTGAGCAACTCTCAAAATTATTCTCTAACCTCCTGATATCCTTCAAAAGTGGTGGCATAGAAAGATGAACTTAGGCATACCTTTTCTACCCAATATACCATTATGCCAACACTTTTGAGCGATACGAGATTTTTGCACACCACTATATCGCAACGATTCAGGCTTGTTTTTTACTGAACTTGTAGTATCTTAGGTAACAAACTCCCACTGGAAACTAGGGGTGAAGGGATATTATGAAACCTGTTAATGCTTTCACACTGCTTTGTTTTGCGGTGTTTGGATCACTTGCACTGCTCAGCACCGCATACGCACAGGACAGAGTAAGGTGTGCCATACATACCATTAATCTCAATATGGCGTATGATGAGATAGATTCGGAGAATTTTGCACGAAGACTTGACACCATAGCCAATTTACTCCTGAGGGACCTCGATTCCGGCAATAGATCCTGCGACTTAATAGGCCTCAGCGGGGCCTATAGCAAACGTCAGGGCACTTTTGTAACCCTTAAGGAGATGTCCCATCCCTGTCGCTGCTACGATGCTGATCATCCTGGCTGGACCGCAGGGGAAAAGCTTACCACCCGCTGCCTTGCAAGCTACCTACAAAAGAAAAAAGGCTGGACAGATGAGGTAGGGCCTAAGATTGACATTAATCATCAGAAGGGAGAGATCGGGCTTATCGCGAGACAAGAGAAGTACGATGTCCTCGATGGAGTGGTGTACAAAAAACTGCTGGGAAGAACGTGGTTTGGTATAGCAAGAAAGAGGATCTTGGGCACTCGATTACGTATCAAAGACACGGGCCACATTCTTCCCTTTTATGCAACCCACATCAGTTCCGGGGTGCAACCCTTTCGTCCGGGAACATCAGCCAACAACACAACCAAACAGGTAAGGGATCTTGTATCCGCTATAAAGAACTGGTGGCACCCAGGTGATCTGACTCCTATCGTGGTGGGCACCTTCAACTTCAAAAGGGGTACCAGATGTTATGACATCATGAGTAAGGATTTTGATGAAGTAGGCCATAGTTATGGCTACGACGGGATTGAGAAGGTGTGGATTGGGAAAGAAACCAGCTTTCCAGGAGCACAGGGTAGAATGGAGGCAGTGCGTTATGAAGACTTAGGGGTATTTGACAGTGACAGCACTGGATTGTCGGATTATTCTGTCTGCTATGTTGAGCTCCTAACGCCAGGGCCCGATGTTCGTGACTTGACCATTGATCACTGTAATTTCCAGAGCAGATTTGCCCTCGGTTCCCAACCTAAAGTGAGATGTGATCGCTATGAGCTCAAATTTTCCTGGGCATGCAACTACATACCGCGCTTTACGGTATTAGTTGATGGACATCCCTACCACGATCCACGAGACAATACCAGCTTTGCACACATATTATGTCCTCAGAATACCGGGTCAATCTCCGTGCCTGTGCACTTTCTTGTTTCTGAAAATTCCTATGCTCGCACTGTTACGGTTGAATTAGAAAGGCCGGATTGCTCCAGGACCATTGATATTCAACTCGGCAGACCAGCAATCGAAGTGTTTCCCTTTTTACACCAAGGATATGCATATACGGCTATGGGCACTCAAAACCCAGAGCAATTCATTCAAGGTGTTACAGAAGCCCACAAAGATGTGCAGGTAACCGATGAAAATCCCGCTCAGGACGAAATTGAGGCCCTTTGGGACCGACGCGTGTTTGTTCATGGTAGACCCATTGGAGATCCTAATGATCCCAACTCACTCATCGTTGGGTTTGTCATCAATTATAAATTGGGCTACGTTGCTGAACCCATCTTTTGTAACATGCGTGCTAATGCTCTGGTTAATCCGCTCAACTTGTCCGCCACCATAACCAAAGGCCAGGGAACAAAGATACTAGAGCAGAGTATCGTATATGACCTTCCCCTTGAAAACTGCCTTATATTTGACGGGTTTACCGAACAGGATTATTGTGACCGTGTCTCATTGACATTTGATGTTGAGGCTATCGATGATGCCGGACAGAAATGCCATGGGCGTCAGAGCTTTTTTGCAAACTCCCTTTTGTGCATTGTACGACCTGACTACAGTGAATTGTTGTTCGACCTGGACTCAGGAAGCGTAAAAGACAGAATACACGACTCCGTTACCAGAGAGCTCTTCATGGATCTACTGGCAACATTAGGGGAAGATGAGAAAGCAATTGCACAGCAGAGGTTCCCTATCTTTAAAAATAGAATTGCCAATCTCGTGAGGGCATCATTGGCAAAGGTTCAGAGGGATAGAAACCTCTGGCGGGATTTCAAGACCACACAGAGAGAACACTACATAGACACCGAGCAAGAGATCTTTCAGCAATTTGCTTCTCAAAAGAGCTTTGCTGAGGCTCAGGCCAGGATCGAACCACTTCGTGAAACAATGATAGAAAGAGCACTGTCCACTCCCATCGAGATTTTTGCTCGTGCCACGGTCTTAGATCTAAAAGAAGCAGAAGCAGCAAGCCAGCTTATGGAGAACTTATTATTTGAAGAATCCAATGGGAGCTCTTGGCCGCCGTGAGGCAAGCGGACACTGAGGAACATGAGCCGCTCCCTTCATAACCCTACCCGTCTTTCATAATAGAAAATGAAATAGCAGCGACCCTTGGTCACTGCACACCGATACTGGAAACCGAGAATAGTCCGCAGGCTGGTGCGAAAAAGAGTGACAAAGAGAATCGAAATTGCAAGCTGGTTAGGTTCTTGATTTCCCAGTGATATCCCCACATTCCGAAAACTGTGGGCAGTAGCATACAATCTGGAATTTTCGGCTCTACGATCTGGCCACTTTGTGTTAAGAGTATATCAAAAATTTTCCGGAAAAAACTTCCACCCTCCAAAAATCACCAGCACAAAGCCCTTTGACCGTAGTCATTCATTACCTTTGATCTTTAAAGCTCCATTGAAAGCAACTCCCTATTCCTATTAACCTGATACACCCAGAGCTATCCAATGAAGTATATGGCAGGCTTAAAAATATTTACAAAATAGTGTAACCTTTTTGTTTCCAGTGCGTTATAAAAAAGATATGGGTGAATACGTGTCATTCTACGAGGAACAAAAGGACAAGCTCTTCGCATACCTCATGCGCATGACAGGGGACTACTACCTATCGAGCGATATTATGCAGGAGAGTTTCACACGCTACCTGGAGCACTACGGACGTGAAGCACAGAGTTCCTCACTCCTGTACACCATAGCGCGGAATGCGCTTTTCGATAATGCAGGAAGACGCAGGAACAACCCCCAGTTTGAGGCAGGCCTAGAGGACTGCTCTCGTGATCAGGAAAATGTCCTTATGATTCGTGAGGAATATCGCCGGGTCCTTTCGGCCATGCAGAGGCTGGACAAAAGTGAAAGAGATATACTGGCCCTTGTCGTAACTGGGGAGTTCACCTACCGGAAAATTGCCTTAATTGCGGGCATAAGCGAGGCCAATGTGAAGGTGAAGGTCCACCGTGCCCGCCGCAAACTAAAGGAAATCCTCCAAACAGGAGAATTATGATGGATGATATGATTAGCATGTTCATCGACGACGAGCTGGGCATCGACGATAAGATAGAATTTGTTGAAAGGGTACATTCCGACAAAGCCATTAAGGAAGAGTCCGTTGAGCTTTTGAATCAGGAAAGGGTAATCCGCTCGGAAGTGGTGGACCATGTTCCGCCAGTTAAGTTAGAGGTGAGCAAAGGATTTTTCTCTTCCCTGTTCGCTCCCCTCTTGCGTCCCATGGGCCTGGTTGCCTCCTCAGCAGTTGCAGGAGTGCTTATCATCTTGTTCTTTTCCATGCCTTCTCAAGTGCACACCGCTGTCCCCTACAGGTTCCTCTTTTACCGGCCGGATGTGATCAGGGCAGAGATCACCGGTAGTTTCACCGAATGGAAAAAGATCCCTATGAAAAGGACTGGCTCCACCGGCTACTGGGAGATTACCCTTAATCTCCCAGAGGGAGAACACCGGTTCACTTATATCCTCGAGGGTCAGGAGAGATTTGCTGACCCAACCGTACCGACCAGGGAGCGAGATGATTTCGGTGGTGAGAATTCAATCATCTTGGTCGAGTCATAGACATGAAAACACACGTCCTACTCATAGGTGCCATCATGCTTATCCTTTCAGGATGCACAAGCCATTATTACAAAGTGAAAGAGGACATGGTGCATATTTATCTCAAAAGGCCCAATGCCAAGGATGTCTTCTTTGTATCTTCCCTGGATGGTTACGAGCTTCACAAAGCAAGACATGGCAATGATAGGATTTGGGAAGCCAAAGTTCCAGCACACAGGGAATTCAAATATTTCTATATCGTGGACGGGGTTGTGTACCTACCACCCTGCAGAGTCAAGGAAACCGACGATTTCGGCTCTGAGAGCTGCATATATGTGCCAGACATGTAACCTTTCTAATGGTCATACGTTATAAGGTTAAATCAACAGGAAAGGAGAAAGCGAACATGAAAAATATATGTATAGTAGCCTTTGTCTTCTTATTTGGTGCCGCCGTGGCATTTGCGGATGAAGTGGACGAAGAGCTATCGAATCAGGTTACAGACCAACTCAGAGTAAGTACCAGACAGATGATACGTGCTGGCATAGGAAGTGATGATGCCATAAAGATGACCCGGCTCATGCTGAACCACCACTTCAGAGAGGAACATGCCCTGAGAGCGCATGCGATCATAATGAGCGCCCAAGAGCAAGGATTGCCTGTAGCACCCATCATGAACAAGGCATATGAAGGAATGGCCAAGCAGGTGCAGGACAGGGATATCGTGCAGGCAATGGAAAACGTTAGGTCTCGCTATGCCTTCGCCTATGAGCAAGCTAGAGAACTCACAGAGGAGAAAGCCCAGATGCGGAGTCTCGGGAATACGATAGCCAAGGGACTTGCAGCGGGTGTGAATGATAACGATGTAGGCGAAATCATGGAGAGCTTACAACAGAGGGCCCAACAGATGAGGAGAGCTCAAACAATTGAACTTGCCACAGAGACGTTCAGGGCTGCAAGGGATATGGCACGCCTCGGTGCCTCCTCCAAGGATGCCGCAGATGTTGTTTGTCAGGCCCTGAAACACCGTTATAGTACAAAAGAGATGAAAGCAATGAGAACCTCGTTTATGACCCGCTCCAGAACCACTGCACCCACGGACCTTGCAAGGATGTACTCTAGCGCAATCAAACAAGGAATAGGTGCTGAAAGCCTTGAGTCTTCAGGTACAAGTGGACCAGGCAGTATGGGCGGAATTGGCGGGCCAGGTAGCTCTGGCCATGAAGGAGGCTCGGGTCACGGTGGCGGAGGTGGGTATAAATAAGAGCGCTAAAATAAAGCACACTTCATAAAGAAGGGGCCATGCCCCTTCTTTTCTTTGAGCAAGTTCCCTCAAAACCAGCCTTCCCACCTTTAATACAGAATGAGACTTATCGCTATGAAAAAACAGGTCTTGTTACCTAGCGTGGCAGATAACGGAGAACTTCAGTCTGACAGCCCCAGAATTCAATCTCCACCATGATCAGGTTTCACCCTTCTTCTCTGTCGATTCTTTTTGAATCGAGCCACAAGCATCTCTATCCTTTACTGCAATCCCATATCGCTTTTCTTGATGATAAAAGATAGTCACATTGCGGCTAGAAAATAATCATATTTTATGATATTATATATTTTAGTACGGCCTCAATGAGAGGCATCTCTGAAAACTGCACCCTAGTAAGTGCCTTTTTCTTTAATCAATCCTGATGTTACAGTAGATGGATGATGGATAACTGATGAACAGTAAAAGAAAAAACGAGACCGCCTCAGATGAGAAGGCAAGAAAGGTCAAATTTGAGATCTTTGGAGAAGAAATGCTCGAAAAAGAGGTGAAACTGAGCGGTAACAGCGGTCGGATCTATCTTCCACCAGAGTGGGTCGGAAAACACGTAAAGATAATCAGGACAGATTAACCAACAAACTATATATAGAGGGCAGGAGGTCTATCGCATTGGAAAAGCTGATTATAAGAAGGTTAGGGAAACAGGACCTCACCGATATTTCCAAAATCCTGAAAGCACTTACCGAGAAACGCGGCACCATAGATTATCAGAGGGCCGTTGAAGAAGAGGTAAAAAATAGAGATAGAGTTAGCTTTGTGGCTGAACTTGATAGTAAGGTGGTAGGATTTCTGATCACCTATATTCTCTACGGTGGATTTGGTCTGGAAAAAAGTGCCTGGATTGGGCTTTTTGGTGTTGACCCCAAATATATGGGACAGGGGATTGGAAAGAGGATGGCCCAGGAGGTTTTCAAGGAATTTAAGAAAATGGATGTACGAAATATTTACTCCTCAGTTAAGTGGGATTCAACTGACCTTTTATCCTTTTTTAAGTCCCTTGGCTTTGATAGATCTGACTTTGTTAACTTGGAAAAGGCTCTTGATTGAGGATTTGCAAAAAGTGAAAAGATCTTACCCTTAACATCATAGAAAAATTTCAAGTATCTTCCGATCAAAGGGTTGCATTATTCACGCAACCCTTTTTGCGATCTCATTGATGATCCCACCTTGTTTTCAATCTCTTTACTGATCCTTCTTACGAGGCTCTGCTTAGTAAATCCGCACCTGATTGTTCCATGAAGCTCTCAGTACGAAGTAGGCGCACTCTAAGGTGAGCTCTCGGTTCGAAGCCTTCAGCAAGGGCACCAAATACGATACTCTTTTCCCCTATTTCTGGTGAAAGAACGAGGCTTCAGTCCGAATATTCAGGATAAAGGGATTGTAAAATCTCCGAAGGCTACTTAGAGTTTAGGCATGAAATATTTTCTTCTCTTGCTCTTCTGGGGCCTGTGGTATGTCAACTTTTCCAGCAGGACAGTCATTTCTCCCCTTCTACCCCTTATTGAAGATGAGCTCGCCATTAGCCATGCTCTGGCAGGCAGCATATTCACCTTTCTGTCCATAGGCTATAGCATAACCTTGGCCTTAGCTGGATTGCTATCCTCCCGTCTTGGCTACAAACGTTCCATTGCATTAGGGTTCGCTATTCTGGCGACAGCCCTATTTTGCTTGAGATACACCACAACTTTTTCTTCTCTTGCAACTGTTATGGTATTTGTCGGGATTGGTACGGGTCTATACGTGCCAAGCGCCATTCCCCTTTTGACCACAATCTTTAGGGGTGAAAACTGGGGAAAGGCCATCTCATTTCATGAAACGGCTGCCTCTTTTAGCATTCTCTCCATCCCGCTTTTCACAGCCCTTGCCCTGCCTTTTTTCTATTGGAGGACCTTTTTTTTCGTTCTGAGTGCAGCCTGCGTAATTGTCGGTATCTTTTTCTGGGCGCTTTCTCCAGACCCTCATCCGCAGGAGGAAAAACGGGTTCGGTTCTCACAGGTGCTTCGTCGCAGGGATTTCTGGATCATAGCCATCCTCTTGATTTTTGCTGCGTCGAGCAGCCTCGGCTTCTACAATATGATACCTTTATTTCTCGTCAAGGAGAAGGGAATTGAGCTGGAAATGGCCAATACCGTCCTTGGCTTTTCGCGGATTGGCGGGTTTTTTGTGACACTCATAGCCGGGTTTCTTGTGGATCGGTTTGGGGTCAAAAGGATTCTGCTCTTTTCATTGCTCGCTACAGGTCTTTCAACGATTGGCGTGGCTGTTTCCCGGACTTTCCCCCTCTTGGTGACAATGCTCATTCTCCAGGCAACCTTTTCCCCCGGATTCTTTCCGGCTGCCCTCGTGGCAATCTCAAAACTCACAACATTACACGAACGAGGTACCTTTACTGGAGCAACCATGGCCATCGGGGTCGCGTTTGGACTTGGGTTCACCCCCGCCATCTTGGGCGCAGTAGCTGATGCCTGGAATTTCCAGGTTGGAGTTCTCTTTCTGGGGGTACTTACGGTTCTTTCTTGCGTTTTATTGAGAGGATTTGGAAAGATCTAGAGAGAAGTTTCTCCGTGGATCTGAAATCCCTCGACCCCCCTCGAAAGTGAATGGATCAATTTAAAAATCACTTATATGATATGGAGGGTCAACCCCTAATCAGGCTGTTGCCGAAATCCATTTTCTCTTAGTCTAAAACGTTTTCTGATAAATCTAAGGCTCCCTCCAGGCGATGTCAAAACTCGCCTTTAGGGCTCAGACAGTTGACATCGCTTATCTTCCACTTCGCCAAGATTTGTTTTCAAAAAACGTTTTAATGACCGCTCAAAGGGATTTCCGTTTGGGCAACAGCCTGCTAAGTGACCCTATTTCTTTTTTGCAGTTTGAGTCCATTGAAAATATTTTGATTTTATTATGCAATATCGTTGCTTTTCGAAAAACGTTAGTTCATATAAAACAGATTGGTCTGATCGACCCACCCTGAAAATGGAGTAACCATTGGTGATGGGCAGACAGAACCTGATGCTAGTGCCGGGTCTTTTGTGTGACCGTGCCCTGTGGCAGCATCAATCCAAACACCTGGTCGAACTCGCTGAGATCACCGTTGCTGATGTAACGCAGCACGACTCGATGGCCAGCATTGCCGAAGCACTGCTGATCCAGGCGCCAGAACGCTTTGCTCTAGCGGGGCTTTCGATGGGTGGTTATGTGGTGCTGGAAATTATGCGTAGGGCACCGGAGCGAGTAACCAAGCTGGCCTTACTCGACACCTCAGCCCGAGCTGACACTAAAGAAAAGACCAAGGGTCGCATGGAATTGATTGAGCTGACTCTGAAAGGGAGTTTCAATCAGGTGATGCCCCGACTTTTGCCGCAGCTTGTTCATCCCAACCGGCGCCAGGACCGCCAGCTGACCAACGCGATCGTGTCGATGGCAGGGCGCGTTGGTCAAGATGCGTTTGTGCGCCAGGAGACAGCGATCATGTCTCGACCAGATAGCCGCGATGACCTGCACAGAATTGAATGTCCGACCCTTGTCCTGTGCGGCCGGCAGGACACCTTGACTCCACTAGAGCTCCATGAGGAGATGGTGGCTCGTATCCCGAACGCTCGCCTCGCAATCATTGAGGATTGTGGCCACATGTCGGCCATGGAACAGCCTCAGGCAGTAACTGCCTTGCTCCGGGACTGGTTGCTCTAGAGCTAGGACTCATACTGGTGGGGGGATGTTTCTCAGCTTGTTTCACAAGATATTTCGGAAAAGAGTGGCTAGTCCTTAAACTGAGAAATAGATAAGTAGCTACCAAAAAAGAACCCTCCTGTCCCCTCTTTCTATAATAATAACATCAGTTACATATATTTTTATTAATTTAGGTATAATTCTTGCATAATTATATGTCAATATGTTTATTATATATTATAGTATAAACTCTTAATAGCAATTTCTCTATTTTCAGACGGGGTGCTCCGTTGGCTACAAAGGCACAATCATCAATATCTTTTAGGGGACAAAATCATCAAAACCCAGACGTATACGTTATTAGCAGAGAATTCATCCAATGGAGTCACAATTTTATTGGTATTCTAACTTTAAGGAAACACAATGAGAAAACATCACATATTATCAGTCGATAACCAGGCACAAGGGCCGCGACAATTATTTGACAAAAAACATGAAAATGTGCTGCAAAGTGTCAAAACCTTGAGCGCATTGTTTCCTATATGCGCAAATTGCAAAAAAATCCGTGATAGTAATGACAATTGGCAAGATCGGCTAAAGTACTTCGGAAATCATTTTGAGGGCAAATATACTCATACCATCTGTCCAACATGCGCAAAGATACTCTATCCAGAATTTTTTGAAAAGAGACACTGAGAAATCCAAAGAGGGCAATATTCAGATAATGAGTATATTCCGGAAAGAATGAGGGATGTGCCCTGTGCTTACAGAAACCCTTGAAACACTACCCTTCCTGCTTCGTCATAGTCCACTGCATATAAAAACGGTCTTCTCTGGTTGATCGAACCAAAGCGAAGGTCAAAGAACTCTACTCGCCGTTTCCCGTCTACAAACCCTCTATCCCTGACAATAGGAAATCGGGCAAACCAGAAAAACGTCTTCACCTCTTCGAGTTCTAAGGCCTTCTCGACCCACGGGGAGTCATCAAACCTCTGTATTTCCTGGTACTGAACCAGGCGGATAGGCTTATACCGGGCCAGAAAACGGCTCAGGAAGTTCTTCTCCCTGCCTGGGTTCCTATCCTCAGAGGCAATCAGGTTTACGAACCCTTGATAAATGCTTTGGTCTGTGAGGATGTAATTCCCCCAATTAAAAGGAGACAGGGGTTGAGGCAATGCCGCTATGGCAGTTGGCGCCAACCCCTTTTCCTGCGCAAAACCTTTTGCCAAAGACAGGGCCCGGGAGTGATTAAAGGCACACAACCCAATATAAAGGGTGGCTATTAAAAGCGAAACCCTGCCAAGGGTTATGCTCTTTTTCTTCCAAAAGAATGAAGCCACAAGAGGAAGAAGGAGCGTAGCAACCAGATAAGGATCAATGATAAAGAGCCAATCCAACTTGAACCGGTAATCCGAAAAAGGACTCAGGATCATAGTGCCGTAAGATGTGGCCAGATCGAGAAAGTCATGGGCGACAATCACCACCACACATATCACAAAGAATCTCCAGTACTTTCCTATCCTAGAGATCTTCGCGAAGAGCAAAGCTAAGAGAAGGGAGAAGGGAACAACCAAGAAAACGGAGTTGGTCAGGCCCCGGTGGTACTTGAGGGCGAATTCTGATCCAAATATTCCCAGCAGAACATCAACGTCTGGAAAGATAGAAGCAGTCACTGCTGCTATGCTACCCCACTTTCCCGTACCTTTGTTCAATCCCGCCCGCGCAATGACATACCCGGTTAGTGCATGTGTTGCCGTGTCCATTAAAGGAATATATACCCCACCTCGATGGGGGGATTCAAGCAGATTTCACCTGTAGTGCGGTCACGGGATGATAAAATGGAGCACGCCAAAAAAAGCCCGCCTTCGCTCTACAGCTACGGCGGGCAGACTTCGCATCTTCACTTCGTTTCGAAGCGAAGGCTGGTGGAGGCGGGGGGAGTCGAACCCCCGTCCGAAAATATTCCACTTAGGCCTCTACATACATATCCCGATGTTCAATGTTCGCCCTCAAGACACCTTTCGGGCAAGCTGACTAGAGGGCTAACCTGATTAGAAATTCGCCTCCCTGAGATTCAGGTCTCTCAGATTGGCTATCCTGCTAGTCGACGCCCAAATCCGTCCTCGCAGGAAAAAACGGCAGGACGTTAGCCGCTTAAGCAGCTAAAGCGTACGCATAATCATCTGCGTTTATTTTATTTCTGCCTGTTTAACGAGCAAACAGAACCTCGGTATGCAACCTAAGCTTCTTTATCCCCGTCGAAGCCGTTTCGCCCCCAATTTTCAAGGAACCTTGGTTAGGAAACCATATTTTGTATAATAACACACATAAATCTTATTTTCAAGAACGATCTCTCTTTTTCAACTCGTCGAGCTCCCGTTTCATCTCCCTTTCTTTCAGGGCATGTCTCTTATCATATTTTCTCTTCCCCTTAGCCAGAGCCATCTCAACCTTGATGATCCCTCTCAAAAGATATACCGACAGGGGGATGAGCGAATACCCCTTTTCCTCTGTTTTTCCGATCAGCCGTTTTATCTCTTTCTTATGCATGAGGAGCTTTCTGGTCCTCGTAGGATCAAGATTTACGTGGTGTGCAAAGGAATACGGTGTGATATGCATATTGTGCAAAAAGAGCTCCTCTTTCTTGACCCGCGCATAGCTATCCCTTAAACTGGCACGACCCTCCTTTAGTGATTTGACCTCCGAGCCAGCAAGGACGATGCCTGCCTCATAGATCTCATCAATAGAGTAATCGTGTCTGGCCTTTCTGTTCTGGCAAACAATCTTCTTCTCCATCAACAACCTGCTTAGGCGGTGCCAGGGGTCCGGTACCTAAAGACATCTTCCTCAAAGATATCGGGCAGGTGAGCCTTTGCCTTTTTCAAGACAAAATCCTCAACCTTCTTACTGGTAGGTAAAGAAATTATATCCTTTAAACTCTCCTTCACTTTTTGCAATGGTACCATTCTGATCATTTTCTTGACCAGGGGAATGGCACCGATATTCATACTGAATTCCTCCAATCCCAAAGAAAGCAGTATCAAAATAGAGAGGGGATCACCGGCTATTTCGCCGCACAGGGATACATCAATCCCCTCCTTTTCGCCTGCCTTGACCACCTGATGTACCATCTTTATGACAGCGGGATGAAAGGGATCGTAGAGACCGGCAACCTGTTGATTATCCCTGTCTATGGCGAGGGCATATTGAATAAGGTCATTCGTTCCTATTGAAAAGAAATCAGCATGCTTTGCAAGAATATCTGCTATTGATACTGCAGAGGGAATCTCGATCAAAATGCCAACGGGAATCTCTCTATCATACTCAACGCCCTCTTTGTCGAGAGAGCGCATAACACTCCGTAACACCTTCTTTGCCTCCAGAAATTGCTCCAAACCTGATATCATGGGGAACATCAATCTGAAATTGCCATATCTGCTGGCCCTTAGAATAGCCCTCAACTGGGTCTTAAATACCTTTCGCTCCTTCAAGCAAAACCGAATAGACCTTAAACCTAAAGCAGGATTATCCTCCCTGCTCCCGTCCATTTCTGATTCCATCCTGTCGCTTGCAATATCCAGGGTCCTTATGGTAACCGGATTTGGAGCCACCATTCTGGCAATCTGGTCGTAATCCTGAAACAAGGTCTGTTCATCCGGAAAATCTCTCTTTAGCAGGTAGAGGTATTCTGTCCGATAGAGTCCTATGCCCTCTGCACCGCTCTCAATTGCTACCTGAGCCTCCGCCAAAAACTCAATATTGGCTTTGACAGTTATCTTGTGTCCATCCAGAGTTTCGGCCGGTAGATGTTTGACCCTATCTATGGCCGATTTGTAATTGGCATAACGCCTTATCTCATCCTCATAAGAAAGAATGGTTTTGGGGTCAGGGTTAACAATAACCTCGCCAGTATTGCCATCAACGATCAAAATGTCGCCCTGCAGGATCGCATCGGTGGCCCTTTCCAACCCAACAATAACCGGTATGTCCAGGGCTTCAGACATAATAGCCATGTGCGACGTTCGGCCGCCAACATCAGTCAAAATGCCCAGCACATGGTCTACATCGATCTCAACAATGTCAACCGGCGAAAGGGTATGGGCTACGACAATAACCTCGCCTTGAATGTCAGCCAGGCTCTCTGCTTCTACTCCCGCCAAGTTCCGCAGTACCCTTTCACTAACGCTATCAACATCGTCCATTCTTCGCCCAATGTAGTCATCCTCGACCTCTTTGAAAAGCACATGGATGTTTTTTACCGATTTTTCCAACGCCCACCCGGCATTGATCTTCTCCTTCTGGATTCTCTTTAAGGTTGCATCAAAGAGCATTGCATCATCCAGAATCATTGAGTGGGTATCCAGCACAAAGGCATATCCTTCTACCCGCTCCGGGATGCTGGATTTAAACTTCTGGATCTGCTCCTTTTCCATGTCCACAGCCTGCCTGAAACGAGCAAGGTCTCTTTGTACCTCTTCTTCATTGATCAGTTTCCGGTGAAAAATCTGGGTCTTAGATCTATCAAGGTGGTACGCTTTACCAATAACAATACCCGGAGAAACGGGAAATCCCTTCATTACCTTCTTTTTAGGGCGATACGGCCGACTTTCGGTTTCTCCAAAATTATTGATAAAGAGGATTTCCAGCTCATCCATGAACTCTTTTGCCTTCCTACCGACTATCCTGGCCTCGATCTCTTCCCCATTGGGCACAGCCAGGGAAAGAATCGACAGGATGCTTGAACCATCCGCCTCTCGGGTATCTTTCTTTAAAAACAATCTGGCGCCATATTTGCCAGCCAAGGTTACTATCTGGCCAGCTGCCCGGGCATGCATACCAAGCTCATTAGTTACTTTTAGGGATCTTACTTCTTCCATAACGTTTCAAATCTAATAAGAATATCATTGATTGTCAATAACAGAGATAGATTTATCACCTTACTCAGCCCCCTGTACAATTATTGTATATTCACCCCTAATCTCCTTGTCCTCGAGTGAGGACAAGATAGTGCTGATTGCTCCCCGCTTTACCTCCTCAAAAATCTTGGTCATCTCCTTGGCCAGGGCAATTTTCCTATCACCCAGAATATCATACACATCAGTCAGCATCTTGATCAATCGATGCGGTGATTCAAAGAAAATCATGGTACGGCATTCCTGCTTTAGACCTTCCAGTTCTTTTCTGCGTCTGCCTTTCTTGTTGGAGAGAAAACCAACAAACACGAATCTGTGTGTGGGCAAACCTGAAATGCAGAGTGCTGTTAGTGGAGCCGATACACCTGGAACCGGCACCAGTGGTACGCCAGCATCGATGGCTTCCCAAATTAACCTGGAACCAGGATCTGACAAACCCGGTGTTCCTGCGTCACTCACCAGGGCAATGTCAAGCCCTGAGTGTAGCTTCTCGAGGAGTACACGTCCCTTATAGTGCTGGTTGTGACTATTATAGCTGGTTAGAGGGGTCTTGATACCGTAATGCGTGCAGAGCTTCCTGCTATGATCTCTACTCTCAGCGGCGATCAACGCCACTTCCTTCAAAATCCTCAGGGCCCGCAAAGTGATATCTTCAAGATTGCCTATGGGCGTAGAAACGATATAGAGGGTGCCCGGTGCTAACCCATTTTTTCCTCTCTTGGAAACCATTGATAAGTGCCTAACCCGGATAAACCGGAATTCCCTGGCCCAGACCTGGATTACAAATGATTAAATTCTTTGATAGCGTCTTGGTAGTTTTACCGTAACAACTTTCAGGTTCAAAAGCAGTCGCGCCATGGCAAGCCGAAGCACGAAATTCGAAACGCGAAACAAATCCAAAATAATAATGCTCGAATGTTCAAAACACTAAATTCAGGTCACTTGTGCCCTAGTTGTGCATTCAGTTTTGGTCTTTTGAATTTTGAGAATTGAAAATTTGCTTCGGATTTCGACCTGCCCGCAATGCCTTTGACTTGATACATGGCAGTAGCTGAAAATAAGGTTGTATTGACAATTATGGCTCTAATAGCAATCTTAATGCATGGCAGGCGGGTTTGCGGTGAACCCACAACCTCTGAACCCTGAACCCGTGAACGGTTACATTAATTAGTAGGCCAATTCAAACGCATCCTTTACGATCTCAATTTCCTTTTTTCCTTCACTGACTCCTACGGCCACTACATCAAATCGCGCCTTACTACCCAAAAGATTGTTGTACTTCATGTAGGCCAGAGCCACCTTTGAAAGTTTCACCTGTTTTCTCTTGGTAACCGCTTCTTTAGCAAGGCTCAGGGATTGTTTTTTGCGTGTCTTGATCTCCACAAAAACCAGCACATCACCATCTCGTGCAATCAAATCGATTTCACCTAAGGCACACGTATAGTTTGCCTTGATGATCCGGTAACCAAGATCTTTTAGTCGTTGTCTTGCCAAATCCTCACCAATCTTTCCAAGGATAATTCTCTCTTTGGTCATGTGAGGACACGTCTAAAGCTTAATCTATGAATACGACAGGGACCATATCTCATGAGAGCCTCTATGTGCCTGGAGGTACCATACCCCTTGTTCGAAGAAAACCCATACTGAGGATACAGCACATGGTAGCTGCGCATAATGCTATCGCGGTAAACCTTTGCCAAAACAGAAGCAGCCGATATGGATAGAGAGAGCTGATCGCCTTTTGTGATACACCTTTGGTGAATGGGAAGATCAACAGGGTGAGTTCCATCAATCAGTAAACAGTCAGGCTGCGGATCAAGCGTCAAAACTGCTTGCCTCATAGCCTTGCGAGTAGCCTGAAGGATATTAATGCTGTCAATCTCTTTTGAGCCTACCACCGAGAGGGAAATATCTATCGCCTCTGTTTCAACAAGGGAAAAGGCCTGCTCGCGAGCCTTCTCAGACATCTTTTTGGAATCGGTAACCCCTTCCAGCACACTATGTTCGGGCAGCATGACAGCAGCAGCAACGACCGGGCCAGCCAAGGGGCCACGCCCCGCTTCGTCAATACCAGCCACTAAAGAATAACCTGCATGCCCGGCCTGACATTCATAGAAGCGATTATCCATGCAAATATGGATCAGGTTCTTCGTTCCTTGAGACGAGCTGCCTTACCTCTCAAGCCGCGCAAATAGTAAAGCCGTGATTTCCTTACCTTTCCCTTGAAAACCACCTCTATTTTATCAATGGTTGGAGAATGCAAAGCAAAGATCTTCTCAACCCCTACACCATATGACACCTTACGTACGGTGAAGGTAGCTCCTGTATTACCCTTTCTTTTTCTAATAACTACTCCCTGAAACACCTGGATTCGCTCTTTATCTCCCTCTCTGATTCGACTGTGTACCCTGACTGTATCACCCGTCCTAAAGGGAGGAAGATCCACTCTCATCTCTTGTTTCTCCACCATTTCTATCGCGTCCATTGTACGTTTCTCCTTTACTCTAAATCACCTACCACCTTGCGACTCTGCAAAACGGGAAAACAAACGATCCAATGTTATTGCAGCGGCTGCCCTGACTGAAAGGTGATTGTACTGAGATACACCCACAATGGGTGCTAATACATAATCTGCCTTTCTCATAAGCTCTTGAGCTATACCCCAGGCAGTACCGAATAATAGCATTATCACCCTTGTGGAAGCAACTATCTCTTGCGCCATCTCGTAGGTGGTTCTTTCTCTGTTGTTTTTCCCTGCATCAGTAACCATTAGAGCCGGCAGCTCACCCTGCCTATCTTTGATCTCTTCCATCGATTTCTCAAGGGTTGGAACAACTGAGATCAAAGACATTGCCTCTTGCCTATCCTTATTGTAGAGGGCCCCAAAACCGCTTACCCAATGCTGACAAATGCGTTTAGCCAAATCTTGCTGGTCGGCGAGAGGAGTGATGACGTAGAACCTTTCAGCTCCATAGGTCTTTGCCAGTCGAGCCAAATCATGGAGATCTAGGTTTGTTATTGCTGAGGCAATGATCTCTCCCCTCTTGTTATACACGGGATAATGTAAGAGCCCAATATAAAATGTCATGGTTTTTCCGCCTTCATTGAGCGGTGTCAGTACACTGGTTTCATCTATTGATCATGGTCAGATTCCTGGTCGCCAATGTGCGAAGGTTTCCCGTGTTTCTGTTTTAGCTCCTCCAGTATGCATTTGTCTGCCTCACTGAAAAAGGCCTTTTCCAACAGATCAGGCCTTCTCTCCAATGTCCTCTTTATAGACTGGGTTCTTCTCCAAAGCTCGATCCTCCTGTGATCACCTGACAGCAAGACAGACGGAACTTCTAACCCTTGAAAGACCCGGGGCCTCGTATAGTGAGGATATTCCAGGAAGTGATCCTCAAAGGATTCCTCACGATTAGATCGTGCCCCACCAAGCACACCGGGGATCAATCGACTTACAGCATCTACAACAACCATTGCTGGCAACTCACCTCCGGTTAAAATGTAGTCGCCAATGGACACTTCAGTATCCACATACCTGGATCTTACCCGCTCATCCACACCCTCATATCGCCCACACACCAACACTATCTGTTTAAGCATAGCTAGACCCCGGGCTATCGATTGGGTAAAAGGCTGACCCTGAGGTGTCAGCAAGATGACGCTTTTTTCTCCCTTGCCTGTGGAAATTGATTCCAGGGCTCGGACAATTGGCTCCGGTTTCATAACCATACCGTCGCCACCTCCAAAGGGCCTGTCATCAGTCACTAGATGGGGCCCTTCAGCAAAATCCCTTAAATTGACAAGGTTTATCTCTATCTGCCCCCGTTTTAGAGCTCGCCCAATGATTCCATAATCAATCAGGGACGCAAACATCTCCGGAAATATTGAAAGAATATCAAATCTCATTAGAGATCTAACAAGCCCTTCATAGGTGAAATAACCATTCGCTTTTGAGGTATATCAATCTCCTTAACAACTTGGTGAATGGCGGGGATTAGGAATTCTTTGCCCTGATTTTCAACCACGTACACGTCATTGCTCCCTGTAGGTAATATTTCCTTAAGAGCTCCAAGGTATTCACCGGTCGTCAGATATACCTCCAATCCTAAAAGTTCGTACCAGAAAAACTCATCCTCACCTGTTTTTATCAGAGAGTCTTTCCGGATTAGTATCTCGGCACCCTTAAAAATTTCAACCTGCTCAACTGAATCCAGGCCTGACAATCGCAAAAAATACCAGGAACGGTGGGGCCGTATAGACACAACCTTGGCCTCATGCAGCTCGTTTTGGCCTGTCTTCAGAAACACAGAACCGGCCTGGAGGAATGTTTCCTTTGACTGAGCATAAGAAACTATCCTGAGTAGACCGGTCAACCCGTGTGCACGGATAACATGACCTATTAGAATCAGGTCTCTAAGCCTTTTTTTGCTCAACTACTCCAAGATCTCCAGGACAGATCTCTTTTTCATCTTGGCTGAGGCAGCACCAAGTATTGTTCTCATTGCCCTGGCCGTTCTTCCCTGCTTGCCGATTACTTTCCCCAAATCCTCTTTGGCGACCCTCAACTCAACCACAGAGGTCTGCTTTCCCTCAAGTTCAGTCACCCTCACCTCATCCGGATTATCCACAAGAACCTTTGCAATGTATTCAATCAGGTCTTTCATCTCGATCATTCCCCTCACCTCGATTTCTGATTAAACCCAGTTAGCTTGTTTGCGAAGAAACCTTGGATACCTCCTTCTTCCGCAGAAGAGACCTCACCGTTTCAGAGACCTTTGCACCCCTCTCAAGCCACTTGGCAATCTTCTCTTCATCAATGGTTATTTGAGCTGGATCCGTCTGTGGATTGTAGTGCCCTACAACCTCAAGAAACCGACCATCCCTGGGTGCCTCCGAATCGGCTGCCACAATACGGTAAAATGGTCTCTTTTTTGCCCCTTTCCTGGTCAATCGTATTCTTACCGGCATATCTCACCCCCTTTACTTGGAGTACTATCATACGTCAAAATTGTGAATGGTGCAATGTGAAAGAATTTCAGACAAGGAAAACGCTCTTTCGTACCTTCCCTTTTTCCTCACATCTTCAGCCTGCACAATGGCGGAGGTTTACCTGAGGCTCACCAATGAAGATAAATCTCTTAAACCTCCTCGTTTCAGTTTTTTAAGCATGTTTTTTGTCTGAGCAAAATTCTTAAGAAGCCGATTCACGTCTTCGACTCGTGTTCCACTTCCCCGTGCAATCCTTTTTCGCCTGCTGCCACTGATGATCCGGTAATCCCTTCTCTCCGCCGGTGTCATAGAGTTAATTATGGCCTCAGACTTGATCAGCTCCTTTTTATCGGCATTCACCTTCCCTAACTTCATCATCTGCCCAATACCGGGCATCATCCCGAGCACCTGTTCCAGTGATCCCATCTTCTTGATAGCAGCAAGTTGCTTTTTAAAATCCTGCAAATCAAACTCAGCATTCCTGATCTTCTCTGCAAGTTCCAGTGCCTCCTTTTGGTCAAATTCAGCCTCTGCCTTGTCAATCAGGGATAGGATGTCCCCCATTCCCAGGATCCGAGAAGACATCCTGTCCGGGTAGAAAGGCTCAAGTGCATCCAGCTTTTCGCCCATACCCACAAATTTTATCGGCTTGTTGGTCACTGCCATTATGGAAAGGGCTGCTCCCCCCCTGGCATCCCCTTCCATCTTTGATAGAATAACCCCACTGATATCAAGATCCTCGTCAAATTTTTTCGCCAAGTTCACGGCATCTTGCCCAGTCATGGCATCCGCAACTAAAAGAGTCTCCGAAGGATGGACCACCTCCTTCATCCTGGAAAGCTCTTCCATTAGCTGTTCGTCAATGTGGAGCCTGCCAGCGGTATCGATAATCAATATATCCGCCCCAGTCTCCGATGCACTATTTACAGCGCTCTGGCAGATATCTTCAGCGCTTTGCGTCGTATCTGAAGGATGAACCGGGATATTGATCTCTTCCCCTATCCGGGAAAGTTGCTCAACAGCAGCTGGCCTGTTGACATCTACTGGCACCAGATAGGGGTGGTATCCCTGTTTTCTGAGGTGGATGGCCACCTTACCGGCAGTTGTTGTCTTACCAGAACCCTGAAGGCCAACAAGCATCAAACTCAGGGGCCTCTTACCACTGAGCTCCAGATCCCTCCTTCCGCCTCCCATGAGCTTGGTAAGCTCTTCATTTACTATCTTTATTACGTGTTGACCAGGGGTAAGGCTTTCCGTTACCTCTTGTCCGACAGCCCGCTGCCTTATTTCTTCAAGGAAACTCTTGACCACCTTATAGTTTACATCTGCTTCAAGAAGGGCAAGCCTGATGCTTTTCAGGGCGTCTTGAATATTCTTTTCGCTCAACCTCCCACGGCCCGTCAAATCTCTGAACACGCGACCCAGTTTTTCAGTTAACAGTTCAAACATAGTGAAAAATTATTGAAAATTTTTGTTCATGCTATTGTTTTTTCTCATTTTTGTCAACAAAATCCTCTGGTCTGGTCTGTCAGGGTAACGTCAAAGTCGTGGGTATGGGTGTCTTTTTTTGGTTATGCCCCTGGCCCAGTCATGGCATGCAAAGCATCAGTACAAAGAGCTCACTTACGAAATACTTTAACGACCACACTGTATTCCAGAAGTGTCGCGCCAGGGCAGGCCTATAACATGGCCCCTTACTGGGTCGATTCAAAATGGTTTATTGCCTCCTAAGCCTTAGAATCATAGGCTCCATCTATATAAACCATTTTGAAACGCCCACTGATCTAAACTATGTGGGGGCATAAGCCTACAACAACACTTTGGTTGAGATGTCATTCTGAGTGATCCCGCCAGGCGGGAGAGCGAAGAATCTACGATTTGTGGGCAGATACTAGATTCTTCGTCGCTTCGTTCCTCAGACCTGTCCTCGAGCGAACCGAAGGAATGACAAAGTGTCGTTGTAGGCATAATCCAAAAAAAAGACACCCATACCCACCAATAAGCTTGAAAATCAATAGGTTAGATTTCACCATGACGTGACCGTGTCTGGTATCTATGATTTCTGCTCGGTGAAAGGAAATCCACGAACCATTGAGCAAATGCAACTCACCGGTGGTGATTGAGCAAAACGGATCTCTCTTTTTCAACAATGTGGCTTGAGTATCGGTGGCGTCCCTCAGTCATGGTTCCACCCCAAGGTGGAGCCATTGGAAAGGGCTTGACGGGCTGTTGCCCAAATGGAAATCCCTTTGAGCGGTCATTAAAACGTTTTTTGCCAATAAGTCTTGGCGAAATGGAAGATAAGCGATGTCAACTGTTTGAGCCCTAAAGGCGAGTTTTGACATCGCCTGGAGCGAGCCTTAGATTTATCAAAAAACGTTTTAGACTAAGAGAAAAGGGATTTCGGCAACAGCCCGTTGACGAGTGACATCTCTGAAGTGTCCTGTTTCCGGTTGCATTTTGGCTACCATTGGTTTTACAATTGTACAGTACTGTTATGGGGAAGAGAAACGCTTTGAGCAATGACAAGGCAATAATTAGGCCGAGGAGGAAAAAAGGGGAACCGCTCCTTGGTCCAGACGCCATTATGGTTGCCATTCCATCGGATCTTATGTTTATGGTTGATCTCACCCATGCTGAGAGAGTTGCCCCAAAAACCCTGAGCCCCTTCAAGCTCTTTTTAGCCAAAAGAGGGAAAAATTCTCCCCTTGCGCTGGCAGGCCCTCTCTTAGGTGCACCCCAAGGGGTGATGGTCATGGAAAAACTCATAGCCTTAGGTGCAAAGAGGGTCTGGGTATTAGGATGGTGTGGTTCTCTGCAGCCGCATCTTCTTGTAGGTGACATAGTGATTCCCACCACCGCTCTCTCAGAAGAAGGTGTCTCTGCACATTATCCTGTGGACGGAGAAAAAAAACAGACAAGTGCTCTTCTCAACAAGCGGCTGGAAGATGCCCTGGTAAAAGCCGAGCTCCCTTTCAAAAAGGGGCCGGTTTGGACAACGGATGCCATTTACCGCGAAACAGAGAAAAAGGTTCTAGCGTATGGAAAAAAAGGTTTGTTGGCCGTTGAGATGGAAATGTCTGCGCTTATTACCGTTGCTGCCTATCGTTCAGTAGAGATTGCAGGTTTGCTGCTTGTATCGGATGAACTCTTTTCTCTGGACTGGCATGACGGAGTTGGATCTCAAACCTTAAAAAAGGTATGCAGAGATGCTGGACACTTACTCCTCGATTTGTGTATGAATAGCGGGTGAGCCTTGGCCTTTTTTGGGATATGGCCTTTCGAAAGCCCGTCTTTCCGGCGGACCCCCGCTGTGGGGTGAACGGATAGGAGGGGAGTTCATTAGAAAACTATGAAGGAAACAGAAGGCATAGAAATCGAACTAGCTTCATTGAGGGAGCAGATAAACTTTCACAACTACCGGTACTATATCCTGGATGACCCTGAGATATCAGATGCCGAGTATGATCGCCTCTTCCGAAGGCTTCTTGCCATAGAAGAGAGACATCCAGAGCTGGTTGTTCCGGAATCTCCGAGCCAACGGGTAGGAGCACCTGTTGAGGGTGGTTTCAAGCCTTTCAAACATAGTACTCCGATGCTCAGCCTGGAAAATGGTTTCTCAGATAAGGAGGTTAAGGACTTTGAGGACAGGATCAAACGTCTCCTAAAATCTTCAGGGCCTATCAGCTACACTGTAGAACCAAAAATGGACGGCCTTGCTGTTGAACTTGTTTATGAAAGAGATATCCTTAGAGCTGGTGCAACAAGGGGAGATGGTTATACTGGAGAAGATATAACCTCCAACATCAAGACGATTAGATCCATACCATTACGGCTTTTCCCACCTCAAGATGGTCGAGATCTTCCTGAGCGTATGGCGGTGCGGGGTGAGGTCTACATGGAAAAAAAGGCCTTTCAGCGGCTTAATAAGGAAAGAGAGAAAAGAGGCGAACCTGCTTTTGCCAATCCGCGGAATGCTGCTGCCGGTTCTGTCAGGCAACTGGATCCGGAGATAACAGCTCAACGACCCTTGCTCTTCTTTTCCTACGGAATCGGAGAGGCAGTAGGATGGGATTTTAACTCGCACATTGAATTGTTAACCACCCTAAATGCCTGGGGGCTCAGAGTGAATACACGGTACATCAAAAAATGTGAAAATAGTGACGAAGCTATTGCTCATTGCCACTATCTAGAGAGCATCGAACATGACCTCCCCTACGAAATCGACGGCGCGGTCATTAAAGTAAACACCATTAATCTCCAAAAGGCTCTGGGAGAAAAATCAAGAAGTCCTCGCTGGGCCCTGGCCTATAAGTTTAAACCAACCCAGTCGACGACCAAGATTGTAGAAATTGATGTTCAAGTTGGAAGAACTGGTGCCCTGACACCGGTTGCCCTTTTGGAACCGGTAGAGGTGGGTGGGGTAACAGTGAGCAGGGCAACCCTGCATAACCAGGAAGAGATTGAGAGAAAAGACATCAGGGAAGGTGATACTGTTATTGTTCAAAGGGCTGGAGGTGTTATCCCTGAAGTAGTTAAGGTCGTAACATCAAAGAGGAGTGGAAGAGAGAAACCATTCGTCATGCCTGACCGATGCCCTGTGTGTGGATCTGAGCTTATATCTCGAGACACTGAAGTGATTCTCAGGTGCAGCAACCCCGAATGCCCAGCCCAGGTAAATAGAGGAATAAAGCACTTTGTATCAAAAGCGGCAATGGATATAGATGGACTCGGAGATAAGTTGGTGGATCAGCTGATTGATAAAGGCCTGATAAAAGATGCCTCCGATATCTATCTTCTCCGTATTGAAAACCTGCTTCCCCTGGAAAAGATGGCTGAAAAATTGGCCACCAACATCCTCGATGCTGTCAACCGCAGCAAAAGTACCACCCTGCCCAAGTTCATTTATTCCCTCGGTATTCGCCATGTAGGTGAACACGTGGCCAGGGTTCTTGCCAAACAGCTCCGCAATTTTGAAAATCTGCGCAGAGCGAGTTCAGAAGAGTTGATCTCTATTGGGGAGATAGGACCGGAGATAGCTGACAGTATTGTCTCTTACCTTTCCAACGAAGAGAACCTTTCCCTCATAAATCGTCTGTTTGCGGCTGGGATCACGATTGAAGAAATGCCTTTAGAAGAGGTGCCTCTGAAAGGACACCCCTTTTCCGGGAAGTCATTGGTTCTAACGGGGACCTTATCGACCCAAACACGCCCAGAGGCCAAAAAACTAATTCTGGAAAGGGGCGGAAAGGTCGCAACATCACTCAGCAGTAAAACCGATTTTCTGGTGGTAGGCGCATCACCGGGATCCAAACCTGCCAAGGCGGCAGATCTGGGTGTTCGTATCTTGAGTGAAGAGGAGTTTTTGAGTATGTTACGTGAGGAAACCTAAAATGGATACTATCAGGGCTCATCTCATCATCAAAGGAAGGGTTCAGGGTGTGTTTTTTAGAGACTCGACAAGAAGGGAGGCAATTGAGTTGGGCCTGTACGGCTGGGTAAAAAACCGGCTTGATGGAAGCGTTGAAGTCGTTGCTGAAGGGCCCAAAGAAAAGATTGAAACATTAATAGCGTGGTGCCATCATGGCCCTCCAATAGCCAGGGTAACAAGGGTCCATGAAATCAGGGAAGATTATACTGGGGAGTTTGACTCATTCAAGGTAACATTCTAACAAGAAAGGAATTTTTTGATGAAGAGAAGATTCTATATCCTCCTGAGCACAATTTTTCTGCTTCTCCTTGTGTTTCTTGTTGGATGCGCAACAGGCCCCTCAATGTTTTCACGGGCACTGTCAGATAATAATTGGCCAAAGAAGCGGGTTATGGTGATGCCTGCAATAAATCTTACCGGACTAACCTCAGATGAACGGGTTGATGTGGTGAGCGAGAAGGTCAGTACCATTTTGCGAGAAAGTGGATTGTTTATTGTTTACCAGTACAATAAGACGGAACAGTCCTATTCCTTTCAGGTTGGTAAGCCAGTTGATCCAGAATTGCTAAGAGTTTCCCAGGAGAGGGGCATAAATGCCCTTATCTTTGAAACGGTAAACCCCATTGAAGTCGATCCGGTCAGAAAGGGAATGTGGCCGTTTAGGAGAAAAGCTCAGAAATTCACTGTATCAGTGAATATAGACATAGTGGATGTCAACACCCGAACCGTAATCCTTGGTGAGAATTTTGCCAAAGACATTACCTTTTCAGGTGAAGAGATTAGAACGGAGAAAGAAGAAACCCCTTATGCAGAAAAAAAGAGAAAGGCTATTAAAGAATGTTTGCCGGAAATCCTCAAGAAAGCAGCAAGGTCTGCCACCCGTTCGCTGAATCAGCAGGCGTGGACAGGGAGAATCGTTTCTCTGGATCAGCAAGGAATCATGGTCAATGCCGGCCGCGATGTAGGACTGAGGCCAGGCGTTGTTCTTGAGGTCTTCTGCACGGGTGAATGCATTACCTCGTGCACCGGACAAACCTATGAGTTACCGGGCGTGAAGGTGGGGGAAATAAAAATCGTTGCGTTAAAGACACATCATTCCTTTGCTGAACCAGTAAGAGGAACTGACCACCAACCCGGGCAGATAGTAAGAGTGAAGGACTAGGAGGAGAGCATCTCCCTGGCATGGGCGAGGGTCTTCTCAGATATCGTTTTGCCACCGAGAAGCCTGGCAATCTCATTGACCCTGCCTTCGCTATTTAGCGAGCTTATGAGAGTGCGGGTCCTGCCTTTACTAACCCTCTTCTCAACCAAAAAATGTTTCTCACCGGAGCATGCTATCTGAGGTAGGTGCGTGATGCATAAAATCTGATGGTACTGGGCAAGGGAGCGCAGTTTTTCACCAATGATAGCAGCTGTAGCTCCCGCAATGCCAGCATCAATCTCATCAAACACAAGCGTTTCAACCAAACCAGATCGCGCCAATATAGTCTTGAGGGCAAGCATGATCCTGGACAGTTCTCCACCAGAGGCAATCTTGGCCAATGGTCTCAAATCTTCACCTACATTCGGTGATATCAGGAATTCCACAACATCGATACCGTCGGCGCTGATAGCAGAATCAACTGTGTCTGCCAAATGAGTACCACCAACTGATGAAATAGAGCTAAATCCAATGTTAAATCTGGTCCCGGCCATACCTAATTGATCGAGTTCCTCTAATACCCTCTTTTCCAGTGTCTCTGCTGTTTCACGTCTCTTTTGAGAGAGGCTGGTGGCCATTCTCATTAACCCCTCTCGTTTTTCCTCAAGCTCGGTCTCACCCCTTTTGAGTTCCTCCTGCTTCTGAGCCAGTTGATACCTCTTTTGAGAGAGCTCTTCCTTGAAACAGAGTATGTCTTCTATGGAGGAACCATACTTCTTTTTCAATCGCCTGATGAGTTGCAATCTCTCCTCGACTGCTTCTAGCCTTTTGGGATCAACCCTGAGCTTAGCGTAAAAATTCCGCAACTCCAAGGCCAAATCCTCCACCCGAAGCTCCACCGACTCCAACTCTTTCTTAAAGTGATCCAGATTGGAGTCCATGCTAACGCCCTTGCCCATTTCTTTGGTTAGGAGGCTCAAGATAGATAAGACAGATTCATCCTTTTCATAGAGGGTGTGATAGCCTTTAAACACTATATCCATTAGGGTCTCGGCATGCATAAGCCGGCGCCTCTCCTCCTCGAGCCCTATATCCTCACCGGGAACGAGCTTTGCCTCTTCAATCTCCTGGATCTGGAATTGTGTAAGCTCCCGTTTTTCCTCTTCTTTTTGTAAATCGTCCCGTAGTTTTTCTAACCTTTCCTTATAAGCGTAATAGTCCCGGTAGAGACCAGTAAATGTAAGCCTCTCTTTTGTTAGGTCACCAAAATCATCCAGGATAAAAAGATGGTTGTCAGGCCTCAGTAGAACTTGATGCTCGTTTTGCCCGGAGACACTTATCAGATGGGGCCCTAGCTGGGAAAGCATGTGGAGTGTGGCAAGAGAGCCATTGATCCTTACCCTGCTCTTGCCCTCCTTAGAGATGGTCCTCTTGATCAACACTTCTCCATTAAATGGTATGTCCATATCGGCCAATAGTGTGGAAAGAGGAGATTCTGTAGGAACCTGAAACAGGGCCTCAACTACTGCCCTGTCGGCACCAGTTCTGATAAGATCAGGGGATGCTCGTCCCCCGACGATGAGATTAACGGCATTGATGATAATTGACTTTCCTGCGCCAGTCTCTCCAGAGAGTATATTTGATCCTCCTGAAAAGCTGACAGACAGAGCGTCTATAATTGCAAAATCATTGATAGCAAGGTGAGTCAGCATAGATCAGATCTGCCCCCAGGTTACCTTGACTACCTCCTGATAGGTTGTGTCACCGTTGAGCATCTTTTTGATGGCATTTTCCCTGAGCGTAACCATATCTTCCTTGCAGGCAGTCTGCCTGATCATATCGGCATTTCCTTCCTCGGCAATCAAATCCTTGATTGTCTCTGTAACCGGTAGGACTTCAAAAATACCGAACCTTCCCAAGTAACCGGTTCCCCGGCATCTAACACAACCCCTACCCCTGGTTAACTCAATCATCCCCTCTTTTCCTGTCTCGATTCCCATAGCCATAAGCTCTTCGCTGCTGATTTCAAAGGTCTCGGTGCAGTAAGGGCAAATCTTGCGGAGGAGTCGCTGGGCCAAAACACCGATGAGGTTAGAATGGATAAGAAAACGGGGAACACCAAGGTCCACCAAGCGGTCAATGCTCAAAGGAGCATCTTTAGTATGAAGGGTTGAAAGCACCAGGTGCCCTGTCAGAGATGCCTGAATAGCATTCTGCGCCGTCTCCAGATCCCTCATCTCCCCAATCATGATTATGTCAGGGTCCTGCCGTAGGATATTCCTCAAAATACTTCCGAATGTAATACCCACTGCTGGCTGCACAGCTATCTGGTTAAAATCCTCATACACCATCTCAATGGGATCTTCCACAGTGGTGATGTTTATCTCCCTTGTAGATAGATACCTCAAGGTGGAATACAGGGTGGTTGATTTACCGCTGCCAGTAGGACCACATACCAGGACAAGGCCATAAGGAAGACTAATAAACTGCTGGTATCGCACCTGGTCCAGTGATGTCATGCCGAGCTGGCTGATATCCCGGAACAGGATATCCGGATCCAGTATACGCAAAACGGCTTTCTCACCAAAGGCTGTTGATACTGTTGAAACCCTGATCTCCGCCTCAAGTCCTTGGCCCCTGTCAATCTTTATCCTCCCATCCTGGGGACGTCTCTTTTCCGTCATATCAAGGCGCGAGAGGTTCTTGATTCTGGAAATAAGAGCCCCATGAAGGCTTTTTGGCAATTCGTAGATGGAATGTAAGATCCCATCAATCCGAAGCCTGACCGAAGTGATATTTCTCTTAGGCTCAATATGAATGTCACTGGCCCTCTGATCAAAGGCGTAATTAAAGAGGTGGTCCACGGCATTTATAATGTGGCGATCATCTGAGGGGAGATCCTTGGCTTTCCGGAGCCTCATATACTGCTCCAGGTTGCCGAGGTCAATCCCAGGGCCCGAGAACTGCTGATCAGCTGCAACAATTGATCGTCTGAAGCCATAGAATTCATCTATGAGCTTGATGATATCAGATTTGCTTGAAACCACGGGCCTTACTTTTAGTTTAGTAACCCTACTGATATCGTCCATAACCTCAAGATTATGGGGATTTGGTGTAGCTACCGTCAGCCAGCCATCTTTTACACTAGTAGGAAGAACGAGATGTTTCATAGCAAAGGATCTGGGAATCATGCTTGTTACCAACTTGAGATCAAGCTTGAGTGGATCTACCTTCTTATACTCTATTCCCCACTCTTCAGCCAGGGCCTGGTAGATGGTTTCCTCATCGAGCTCCCGTGTTAGATCATCTTTCCGGTTGAGTCTCAAAAAGCAGATAATGTCAACAATCGTTATGGGATTAGTTATTCTCGAAGACGAACCTCCTGATGCGTGCCTGATAATCCGCAGCTTCTCCAACTTCTTCTGCAGGATATCCTTTTTCTGGAAAATCCCTTGTCTCTGCCCTTTTGAAATAAACCCCTGTTCAAAAAGGATACGACAAACGTCTTCTGGTAACAGGGGAGAAGTGGAACGTTTTTTCATGGTTTATGCTTTTCTAAGGATAACCTTGCAACGGCACTTTGTCATTCCTTCGCTTCGTTCGAGGACAGGTCTGAGGAGCAAAGCGACGAAGAATCTAGATTTCAGTTCTAGTATCTGCCAGCAAATCGTAGATTCTTCGCTCTCCCGCCCAGCGGGATCACTCAGAATGACTTCTCAACCAAAGTGTCGTTGTAAGGATAAGCGGGTATATAAAAATCCCACCATCATTCTTCTGAATCAGAATCGGCCCGTGTTCATCCCACGAGCTATACTGGGCAAAAAAGTGAACTGCTTTCTATAGATATCACTTACTGGTTTTCCAATCAAAGTCTTTTTACCTCTCTGTCTTTTTTGGCAAATATGCTCTGGGCTACCATCAAATCCTCATGGGTGTCTATACCCAGGACCTCATGCTCCTGCTCGGCAAGGGCAAAACCAACCGCCAGCCCATCATTGTTCAACAGCTCAACCAAATCAGTAATAAAATACTCCTCTACAACTACTATCCGGCCATCTCTTTCCTTCTCTACCTGGTGAGGTATTTGTTTCAGCCTCTCAAGGTATTCAAGGAGAATGGCTCTGTTGGCTGCATATATGCCTGAGTTGCAGATCTCAAGACGGCTCTGCATCTCTGCTGGATATTCATTCCAATATCGCCACTCGATAATCCTTTTGACCGCCTCATTTTCTATCTCTAAAACACCATACTGAGCTCTGTCCCTTGGTTTAAAGCCCAGAACAACGAGATCCCGATAACTCAGGTGGCTGAGAAGGTTCCGATAGGTTGATGCCTTTACAAAGGGAACATCGCCCATAGTAATAATGAGATTTTCCTGATCTATATCTTCTAAGAAACCCTGTGCAGCTATGAGGGCGCCCCCTGTTCCATTGGGCACAGGTTGATCACAATAAAAAACGCCAAGATCACGAGTGGCCTCAATCACTTCTTCCTTTCTGTGGTGCACCACCAAGGCCTTCGGTCCTGTTGGCAAACTTCTCATGATTTCAGAAAATATCGGATACTCTCCTCTATAAGGATCTGATCCGGGGACTAAAGGCAGGAGTATCTTGTTACCAGAGTAATCCTTTATCCTACTTCCATAACCCGCAGCGAATATAACAGAAGCAGTTCTCGCTTTCCTCATTACCGATCCTTTTCGCTCTCCTTTTATTCAATAGTCTCTTCGGCGATTATAACCCTTGCAACAAACAAAGGTGAAGACCATTACCGAGAGTGCCTTTCATCTAAAAAAGGTCGTCTTCTATTCCTGCATCCAGCTTTATCCAGATTCTGTAGAGTTTTTCTCCACCTTCCTCAAAGCATTTATATCCTGCAGAGTCGACCTCTTCTACCATAACCTCTCCTAACTCTCTGCATTGAGCCAACCAGTTTTCAAAATGTTCACCACCACCAAAATATGCCTTTCTCCATCTGTTTCCTTCAGCATCTGTCTTCTCTTTAACCAGCTCTTCTTCCGCCATTTTTTCTCGGATTGTCTTACTCTCACAGCCTTCCTCCGAAACCATTTCCCCCTCCTCCTTACAAGAAGTATTCAATATACTCGTAGCGGCTTTATCCGCAGCCACCTCGTTTAGAATCTTCGACCTCATCCTCAGATCTACTCCCGCTTAGAAGACTATAATCTCCCTGATATCTTGTCAATAGCCGCTAGCATATGTACTTCTACGCAATTGGTGAATGTAGAAAAAAGCCAAAATCTCACCTTTTATTCTCATGATATGTGTTTCTCGCTCCATTTACGCTCCAACAAATTTGACAGCTTTTGAGGAGTGAAATCCAATTTGGCAAATATCCTCTTCTCAAGATCATAGGTTTCATATTCAAGTGCGAGTATCTGTCGTATTGCATTCTTATCCATTCCCTTAACTCTATAGCGTTTTCTTAGATCGGCAAATCGCTCCGCAAGAGTTACGACCTTGGTATGCATCACCCGCTTATCCGAATAATTAATAATTTCCTCTTCTGATAAGGGTGGGGAGTTTCGTCCTTCTTGGAGCTTTATATGCTCGGCAATGATTTCACCAATCCTCTGAAAACCAAGCTCCACAAGAAACTCTTTACCAGTTTTAGCATGGTCCTGGCCTGTGTTGAGACCTTTCATCTTTGTTATGTCGTGCAGAAATGCCGACGCCTGAATCTCAGGTATACTCAGATTCTCCCCTTGTTCATTAAGCTCTTCTGCCAACAAAACTGCGACCTTACAAACCGTCTTGCTATGCTGAACAATATGATCAGGAACATGATATGTCTTAAGCAGCTTGTAGCATTTATCAATTGATGGGACTTTGCATCTCATTGCCGGGTCCATAGCCTATTCCAGCGGCAATAGTTTACAGGTTCAGAGTCCAGAATATTATTTCTCCCTTTTTGCTCTTTACTTGAAGTGGCGCGCCTTTCATTCCCTTGCAACACATAACTGCCGTATATCCTATGACATTACCGGATACCACATGAACTGCAACAAGGCCACTACATTTTACCAAAATATCAGCCCGGCTATATGGTGCCTGATATAGTAAGCGTCGTAGATATTTAATAGAAACTTAAAATAGCCCTTGCCCTGATTGGAAAAGGGGATTATATAGGTGGTCGCAGGAGTCTAGAACTCAGATCAGGGGATTACTAACAGATGACACGTGGTCGGCGAATGCACAAAGAAAGGTCCCGATAACGCTATGAAAATAACCTTTAAAAGAATAAGGTCAAAAACCCAATTCCTTAACCCGTTCAAGGACTTCTCTCCAGATGAAATACCTTTTGAGATACGCTTTGACCCTCTGACAGGAGAGACAGGTCGCGTCTACGATCTCCAGTACAAGCCTCCTGAGCGGTCTGATCTAGAACAGACGATTCAACGATCTAAGGAGATGTTTTGTCCTTTTTGTCCTGAGTCACTGGAGAAATCAACTCCTCTATTTCCAAAAGAGTTTATTCCGGAGGGAAGGATAACTGAAGGCAGGGCTACCCTCATACCGAATCTTATTCCTTTTGATACCTACGCCGGGGTCTCAGTCGTGTCCAGGGAACACTATCTGGGAATAGAGGATTTGAACCCAGAGAAATTAAAGGATTCCTTTACTGCCACCCTGTTATTTGTCCAAAGGGTAGCCAATTTTGATCCTGGGGTACAATTCTTCTCCATCAATTGGAACTATATGCCTGAGTCTGGATCAAGTTTGGTTCATCCTCACCTGCAGGTGAACTGTGGATATGTTCCTACCAATCATCACAGGGTCCAGATTGAGGGATGCACCAGATACCTCAACGAAAATGGAAGAAGCTTCTGGAAGGATTTCATAAGTGCAGAGAAAAAATCCGGAGAGCGCTATATTGGTGAGATAGGACCCACCTTTTGGGTCATGAGCTTTGTGCCCCAGACCTTTTTGCCCGATGTCTGGTGCATTTTCCCTGAACACTACTCCCTGATTCAATTAGGAATTGAAGAGCTTGGCGCATTTCTTCAAGGACTTTCAAGGGTCTTACAATACTTTGGCCAAAAGGATATTCCCTCCTTTAATATGTCCATTTTCTCGCACAAGGAAGATGAAGATTTCAGGATCAACGCCAGGATCTGTCCTCGGCTCCTTCCACGGCCTATCGGCAATAGCGATCGGGCCTACTTACAAACACTCCACAAGGAATCAGCCACGGTCATACCCCCAGAATCCGTGTGTCCTGAATTGAGAGAAATCTTTAACCAATGATCAGCTCAGCCTTTGTCTCAAATAGGTATACCTTTTTTGGGTCTTGTTATTGTTGACCCCGATTGCCAGAGCTTTCCTGGTGCCAATCATCACCACCAATTTCCTGCCTCTTGTCACGGCTGTGTAAATCAAATTGCGCTGCAGAAGCACATAGTGCTGGGTGAACACGGGGATAATCACGGCTGGATACTCACTGCCTTGAGATTTATGCACCGACACAGCATAGGCCAATACTATTTCGTCCAGATCCGGGTACCCATACGGTACATCTCTGCCGTCGAAAGAAATAATCACCTCCTGGTCCTCGGTGTCTATCCTGGCTATCCTCCCAATATCACCATTGAAGACTTCTTTGTCGTAATCATTCCTAACCTGCATCACTTTGTCGCCCATGCGAAAGTTTCTGGTGCCCCGAATTACTCCATCTCCCCCTGGGTTGAGCGCGTTTTGCAATTCCGTATTGAGGTTCCCGACCCCCACAACGCCCTTATGCATTGGGGTAAGCACTTGAATGTGATCAATAGGATCAAACCCGAAGCGACTTGGAACACGCTCTTTTGTAAGCTCAATTATCATTTTAAGCGCCTCTTCCGGGTCCTCCTGCTCAATAAAATAAAAATCATCCTTCGCCCCAGAAGGCTTTAGTGATGGAACCAGGCCGTGATTGATCTTATGGGCATTGACGATAATCAGGCTTTCCTTGGCCTGGCGGAAGATCTCGTTCAATTCCACAACTGGCACTGAATCAGATGAAATAATATCACGGAGAACGTTTCCAGCCGCAACTGAGGGTAGCTGATTTACATCCCCTACCAGGATAAAGGTAGCAGCAGCAGGAATGGCCTTAAGGAGATGGTGCATGAGGATGGTATCGATCATTGAGGCCTCATCAACCATCAAGATGTCGCAGTCCAGCGGTCTTTCCTCATTCCTCAGGAATTGCCCCTTCTGAATGCTGTACTCCAGCATCCGGTGAATAGTCTTGGCCTCATGGCCGGTAGCTTCGTTCATACGCTTAGCAGCCCTTCCGGTAGGGGCAGCGAGCATAATCTTCACCCCGAGCTTTGAAAAAATCTTAAGAATAGCACTGATGATGGTTGTTTTGCCGGTACCAGGCCCACCTGTGATGACCATCACCTTATTATCAACTGCACATCTTACCGCCTCCACCTGCTTTGTTGCCAGGATGATAGCAAGTTGCCGTTGTACCCACTCTATGGCTTTATCTGAATCGATCTTCCGAATCAATTTGGGAGTCTCTATCAAGGTTTTCATCCGGGTGACAATACTGGTTTCAGAAAGGTGAAACTTGGCAAGGTAAACGGCCTTGTTGTTTTTCCTGGAATCTCCGGTTTCCTCCTTCCCTAGGTCCTCCATGACAATCAATTGGTGAAAGTTGATGACATCAATTGCCTTGACAATGACCTCCCGATCCACCTCGAGGATCTCCTGACACCTCTGAACCAGTAATTCATAGGGATAAAAGACATGACCTTCATCAGAGAGCTGGTAAAGGGCATAGAGAATGCCTGCCTCCGCCCTTACCCCAGAGTCCTTGGGAAACCCCAGTTTCTCTGCAATACGATCGGCAGTCAGAAACCCGATGCCAAAAATGTCTGTTGCAAGGCGATATGGGTTTTCCTTTACAACCCTAATTGACCGGTTTCCATAGTGTTTGAATATCTTCGTAGCGTAGCCTGAACCGACCCCATGGCTTTGGAGAAAGATCATAACCTCTCGGATCTCTTTCTGCTCCTCCCAGGCCTTTCTGAGCATCCCGATTCGCTTTGTGCCAATACCATCAACCTCCCCCAGTTTCTCGGTCTCGTTTTCGATGACATCGAGGGTCTTTTTGCCAAATTTTTCTACGATTCGCTTGGCCATAATAGGACCGATACCCTTGATGAGACCAGAGCCAAGATACCTTTCTATTCCGTAAACGGATGCAGGGACCAGGGATTTGTAGTGAACAACTTTGAACTGCGCACCGTACCGGGGATGATTAATCCACTCGCCGCTCATTTTAATGATTTCACCAGGCGCAGGCGCTATCAGGTTTCCAACCACAGTCACGAGATCCCGCTGTCCCTCGACCCTCACCTTGGCAACGGTGAAACCGGTTTCATCGTTGGTGTATGTTATTCTTTCAATCTGACCTTGGAGAAAGATGTTCATGCCTTTGCCTGTTTTTTGTTTTTTTGTAATTACTCAGGTATCTTGCCACAAAGGCACCAAGGCACCAAGATTACAGAATTATTCCTTATAATAGACTTTTTGATGCCTGGCACATTGAAATTAATGAGCCAAAGGCTCATTAATAAGAAAAGTCCGTTATTCAATTTATATTCATCCTCTCTTTGGGTCTTTGTGCCTTGGTGGCTGAATAGTTACGTTTTTTTATACCATAATCAATCATGAATAGCGACAGGGGGCCTCAGCTAAAGGGGTCTCTCATATCTCACACCCTGAATCACTACCTAACCAGTATTGCAAGCCTGGACCATCGGCATAGCTAATTAAACGTCTCGGAATTTCTACAACTTACTGAAATTAAAAGGGTTTATTGAGGCTTGATGCTTTTGCCTCACACTTGGCCTGCCCTGGTGCGACGGGATTGAGTGATCCTGTGAAGCATGTAGGCCGGTCCGAGACCATAGAATCAGCCCACTAAATCATAAACCAGGTCTGGGCCAGGGAATAATGGAATGGTGGAATATTGGAATGTTGATTTTAATAAGGAATTTCCCCAATAGCCCATTTCTTCATTTCACCAGAACCCAGTATTTCAAATTTCCAGTATTCCAACATTCCAATTGCGGAGCGGAGCTAAGTTCTTGGCTGGGTTCTACATAGTCCTTGAAATTAGATTTGTTATGGGCTAGTCTAAATGGTTATTATGAATTCGTCACCTAACACAGTAAGAATTAACCTTTCGGCCTTACAGCATAACCTATTCAAGGTGCGGGAATTCGTGGGGAAACAGACCAGAATCATGGGGATGGTTAAATCAGATGGGTATGGCCATGGACTGGTTCAGGTAGCACGGGAATTAGAGAAATTACAGATAGAATCTTTGGGAGTGGACTATATCCCTGAAGCTATGAAACTGAGGGCCGAGGGAATAAAAATACCAGTCGTATTGTTACTGGGAATAAGCACATCTGAAGAGGCAAAGAAAGTCGTTGATTACAGCTTGACTCCGGTTGTCTTCGATGTAGATTCTGCGCGGTTGATCTCAGAGGAGGGTAAAAAGAGCGGGAGATCAATAACTGTCTTTGTAAAGATTGACACAGGGATGGGGAGGCTCGGCATCGACTTCAAAGAAACGGGACCTTTTCTTGAGCAGCTTCTGAACATAAAGAGGATCAAAATTCGAGGCCTCTTCTCTCACCTCTCTGCTGCTGATCAAGAGGATACGCTCTTTACCGAGACCCAGATCAAGCATTTCAAGGAAGCCATTTCTGTTGGTAGAAGACTTGGGCTTGAGCTTACCATGAATAATTTGGCAAACAGTGCGGGTATCATCGGGTATAAAGAAGCCCATTTTGATCTGGTGAGACCAGGTATCATGCTCTATGGTGGGCTTCCGTGTCCAGACTTCGCAGATCCCCCGGCCTTGGAGCACCTCATGACATTTTACTCCTCTGTTGTGCAGGTGAGGGAGGTTAGGGGTGGAACCCCAATTAGCTATGGCCGAACCTTTTACACGGATGGTGCCAAAAAGATAGCCATAATATCGGCAGGGTACGGTGACGGCCTCAGCAGGGCTATGAGCAATACGGGGCAGGTATTGATTCACGGCGAAAAGGCAAGGATTATTGGCAGGGTATGTATGAACCTGACAATTGCTGATGTAACCTCAATCAAAGACATAAAAAAGGGAGACAAGGTACTTTTCTTGGGTGAGGATAAAGGAAATAGGATCACCGCTGACGATATGGCCCGCTGGGCCAATACGATCTCGTATGAGATCTTTTGTTCCCTCGGAAGCAGAAACACACGGGAATATGTTTATGAAAAAGAAGTTAAGTACAATTCTTAAAGATACCTTGGATCTCTGTTTCAGGGAGGGGTACCTTAAACAGACACCCATCCCGGAGTTTGTCATTGAGGTTCCTCATAACCCCGATCATGGACATTTTGCCACTAATCTGGCAATGACCCTTGCTGCAGAGCAAAAGAACTCACCCCGGAAAATAGCTGAGATCATTATCCAGCATTTGATGGATCATGATCATTTCATCTTAAAGGCCGAGATAGGTGGTGCCGGTTTTATAAATTTCTTTGTAGCAAGAGAACAATGGCATAGTCTCCTTACCCAGGTTGCTGAGCTCGGGGATGATTATGGTCGGAACTCCCTCGGAAAAGGGGAAAAAATCATGGTAGAGTTTGTAAGTGCTAATCCTACCGGCCCCCTCCATCTCGGCCATGGTCGTGGAGCAGCCTTAGGGGATACCCTATGCCGAATCCTAAGTTTTTGTGGTTATGATGCCAGGAGGGAATTCTATATTAATGATGCAGGCCTACAAATCAAGCTCCTTGGCAAATCCATTTATAGCAGGTGGAGGCAGTTCTCTGATCCATCCTATCCCTTCCCTGAAGATGGTTATCGAGGTGACTACATTGAGGAGTTGGCCCTTGAGATTGCTCAGAAACAAGACCTTGAAAATCTCTCAGTTGATGAGGCAATTGATTTATTATCTGAACTGGGAAAAGACAAGATGCTCAAGGAGCTCAAGGAAGACCTTGCTGATTTCAGAGTGAATTTTGACCTCTGGTATAAGGAAACCGATCTCTACTCATCAGGTAAAATCGATCAGACCATCAAATTGATTAAAAAGAGGGGCCTGCTTTTTGAAGAGGGTGGAGCACTGTGGATTAAAACCACTCCTTTTGGTGACGACAAAGACCGGGTCCTTCGCAAAAAAGATGGTGAATTTACCTATTTCGCTTCGGATATATCATACCATCTTGATAAATGGGAAAGGGGGTTTAAGAAGGTAATAAACATCTGGGGGGCAGATCATCACGGCTATGTAAACAGGGTTCAGGCTGCTCTCATGGCAGAAGGAATTCCCCAGGGTTGGCTGGAGGTCCTCCTGATCCAATTGGTCAAGCTTTGGGAAGGCGGAACCGAAGTAAAGATGTCAAAGAGATCAGGCAGGTATGTCGCGTTGAAAGAACTTGTAGATGACGTTGGCGTCGATGCAGTACGATTTGTCCTTTTGAGCAAAGACCATAACTCCCCACTTGATTTTGATATAGATCTGGTCAAAAGGAAGGATAGTGAAAACCCCGTATACTATGTCCAATATGCTCACGCCCGAATCTGCAGCATCTTTAGGAAGACAGCTGAGGCGAATATGAATCTTCCTGAAGACCCTGGCCCATGCCTCGAAAAACTGGTGTTAGATGAAGAAATCGCCCTCATTAGAAAAATGAGCGAATTTCCGTCCCTGATCGAGGAGATTGCATCTACCTCAGAACCCCACAGGCTCACCTATTACTTGATAGAGCTAGCCGGTAGCTTTCATAGATACTACAATAAACATAGGGTCATCAGTAATGATAGGGCCTTAAGCCAGGCGAGGCTCTGCTTATCTTTAGGGGTAAAGACTCTCATCAAAAATGGTCTTAACCTCTTGGGCCTCAGTGCGCCTGAAATAATGTAACTGGAAACAATGACTAACAAAAAATCCTCTTCAAAAAAGATAAAAAAGAGATACACGTTTCGACCAACTCTCGGTTCTCTCTTTTTATTCTGCTTCGGTCTGATCTTTGTTCTAGCCTGGATATTTTGCTTAGGTGTTATTGTTGGCAGGAACTTCCTGCCAATAACCTTTGATACCTTTTCCAGAACCAAGGAAACGGTTGTGGAGGTTGAGCAAGAGAAGACGACTGATCACGTAGAGCCGATCAAAGAAGAAGAACTTACCTTCTATAATCAACTCGTTAACAAAAAAGAGAGGGCCAAGGAAGGTGTAACCTCACAGGTCTCTGTGAAAGAGCCCGACAGGAAAAGAAAGCAGACAAAGGTCTGGCAAGGAGAAGAGGACTCACGTCACTATAGCGTTCAGGTAATTGCACTCAAAGACAAAGAGAAAACCGAACAGATGGTGGAGAGATTAAGTAGCTTGGGCTATCAGGCTTACTATTATCAAACCCTGATTAATGGTGAGACCTTTTATAGGGTTCGCTGCGGTCCATTCTATACCATACCGGAGGCGAAAAAGTATGCCAAAAGACTGGCTGATAGAGAGGGTCTCAAACCCTTTGTCGTATATCCAAGCAAAGCTGACTAGTGTTTGTTGTGTGCATTCAAACGAAGAACAAGTACAGGTAACCTGCAAAGATGGCAATACACTGAAAAGGTGGGAAATGATCTGAGATTCTTCGGGAGGCTCGGCGCACCGTCGGTCTTGGTGGAGGAGATAATTATCAGCGGACTTTAAACAGGAGATCACTTATGTTCGGCATAGGCATGCCTGAATTGATCATTATTTTTGTGATTGCCTTGATTATTATCGGACCAAAGAAGTTGCCTGACTTGGCCAGAGCCCTCGGTAAGGGGTTGGCCGAGTTCAGAAGAGCAACCGACCAGTTAAAGGCAAATCTTGATATGGACGACGTTGAGGACGAACTTAAAG
>JAUVXZ010000115.1 GCA_030603345.1 Pseudomonadota bacterium | reverse complement strand
GTCACACTTGATGCAGAAAGTGAAGTGATATCCCTGATTGGTGCAAAGGAGGGAATAGCTCACATCCACCTGGCATTTATAAGCCCGGGCGATCTTGCCCTTATCCCTACCCCTGCCTATCCAGTGTATAACATTGGAACACTCTTTGCGGATGGGATGCCCTACTTTGCCCCCCTGCTCAAAGAGAACGGGTTTTTACCCGATCTGGATTCTATACCAGAAGAGGCTGCCACAAAGGCCAAAATGATCTGGCTCAATTATCCCAATAATCCCACAGCGGCGGTGGCTGATAGGGACTTCTTTGAGGCAGTTGTAGCCTTTGCTCACAAGTATGACATAATGGTATGCAACGATCTTACCTATAGCGAAATCGCCTTCGATGGTTACCGGCCTATGAGCCTTCTCCAAATTGAAGGAGCCAAGGATATAGGGATAGAATTTCATTCCCTATCCAAATCTTTCAACATGACGGGATGGCGAATTGGCTTTGCCGTAGGAAACAAGGAGGCTATTGGGGGCTTAGGTTCAGTAAAGAGCAACCTTGACTCCGGTGTTTTCCAGGCCATTCAAAGTGCTGGTCTCGTAGGCCTGAGGAAAAATCGGGAGATCATCCGGGAGATACAGGAAATCTATGCCAAAAGGAGAGATATCATGGTGACAGGGCTGAGGGATGCAGGTTTTATAGTAGATACACCGAAGGCCACCTTCTATCTCTGGGTTCCTGTTCCTCCGCCCTATACATCAGCGAGTCTGGCAACAAAACTTTTGACTGATGCCGGTGTGGTTGTAACACCGGGCAATGGCTTTGGTTCTCCTGGAGAAGGTTACCTGAGGCTGACATTAACCCAAGAGGAGAACCGCCTTTTGGAGGCAACCGAGCGGATAAAGGGTGTAGGGCTATGACCGTGGAGCGCGCCACAGCACACATTGGGGTGGGATCAAACCTGGGGGATAAGCTCAACAACTGTAGGCACTCGTTACAAAAAATAAACCAATTACCGGGATATGAGGTGATCGCCTGTTCAGACATACTCAAAACTGAGCCAGAAGGCGTTGTTGGGCAAGACTGGTATGCAAATTGTGTCGCTGAGATAAAAACAAGGCGCACCCCTTTCCAGATCCTAAAGGATCTTCTAGCAATTGAATACGATATGGGTAGAGTACGAACCAAACGGTGGGAGTCAAGGATAATTGATCTCGATATACTGCTGTTTGGTCAAGCGGTCATGGAATCTGATAATTTGACAATCCCCCACCCTTTACTACACAAAAGGCGGTTTGTATTGGAGCCCCTCGTTCAATTGGCACCTGATCTCGTACATCCCGTTCTGAACGTAACTATACGCCAACTTTTCAATGAACTGCCAAAAGGATCTTCTGCTGAAGTGTTAAAGGAGGAAACATGAAATTTTTTATCGATACTGCAAATCTCGAAGAAATAGCCAAGGCCAATGAACTGGGTCTCCTCGATGGTGTAACCACAAACCCAACGCTTGTGTCAAAGGAGAACAGAAAATTTGAAGACTTAATTAAGGGAATATGCAAAATAGTGGATGGTCCTGTCAGCGCAGAGGTAATAAGCAGAGAAGCAGAGGGTATGGTCAAGGAAGCAAGGCAGTTGGCGAACCTCGCTGATAATATCGTTGTTAAAATTCCCATGATTACTGAAGGAATTAAGGCAACCAAAATACTTGCAAAAGAAGATATCAGGACTAATGTAACACTGGTATTTTCCCCCTTGCAGGCATTGATAGCAGCCAAAGCAGGCGCTAGCTTCGTCAGCCCCTTTATTGGGAGACTGGATGATATCAGCACCGTTGGTATGGGAATCGTAGAAGACATCGTAACAATATATGAGAATTACGGTTTTGAGACGGAGGTTATTGTGGCAAGCATCCGCAATCCGGTACATGTACTGGATGCAGCGCTGATTGGTGCCCATATTGCCACGATTCCATTCAAGGTACTCATCCAATTAACTGAACATCCGCTCACCAAGATCGGTTTAGATAGATTTCTGGCGGATTGGAAGAAGATAAGCCAGTAGGATGTCTCTCCCTCGATTGATATCATGCGCTGGTCTCATTGCCATCTTTTTTTTGAGCAATGCAGAGGCTGATATCTTTCGATTCAGAGATAAGGAAGGGGTTTGGCATTTTAGCAATACCCGATCAGATGCACGGTATCGCCTGTACATAAGGAGCCGCGGGATAGGGGGAAAACAGTATCTTAAGGAATATGAGGATGTCATTCGTAAGGCTGCAGAGCAATTTGGCATAGAGGCCAATCTCATAAAGGCCGTCATAAAGGCGGAATCATCTTTCGATCCTGATGCGATCTCTGAAAGTGGTGCTCAGGGCCTGATGCAATTGATGCCGGATACGGCAAATGACATGAAGGTGGATGATCCCTTTGATCCAGAAGAAAATATCTTTGGGGGCACAAGATACCTAAGCTTGCTCCTCCAAAGGTTCAACCAAGACAAAAGATTAGCAATAGCTGCCTACAATGTCGGCCCTACCACGGTCACTAAGCATAATGCTGTTCCACCCATACCCCAGACAAGACGATTCGTGGAAAAGGTTATGAAATTTTACCGGGAATTCAACGAAAAGACTAACTGAAGTCTTCGATCATGGACAAAAATCAAAGGCAAACAACGAACCTCCCAAATCATCTGAGTATCCTGAGGCTGATGTTGGTTCCTCTAGTGGTTATCTGCCTTTGTTTTCCCGGAAGAACGGGGAGTTTCTTAGCTGCCCTACTTTTCGGACTCGCTGCTCTAACAGATCTCCTCGATGGATTTTATGCCCGAAGGTACCGCGTGGTGACTACTCTCGGTAAGTTCCTCGATCCTCTGGCAGACAAATTGCTGGTCTCGGCCACTATGATCATGCTCGTGACTCTCAACAGGATCCCCCCATGGGTTGTTATGGTGATTATTGCAAGGGAATTGGCAGTGACGGGATTGAGGAGTATCGCTGCGGTTGAGGGGCAGGTCATTGAGGCAAGTACACTCGGAAAATACAAATTCATATTTCAATCGGTGACTCTCATATGCCTCTGTCTCCACTACGAGTATCTGCAGATCAACTTCCATGTTGTTGGAATGGTCTTTCTCTGGGTGGCTTTGGTTTTGACGCTCTGGTCTGGCTGGACATACTTTCGAATAACGAAAAAGGTTCTCTTCTAGAAAACCTTCGGGGTCACGTCATAGTGAAACCTAACCTATTGATTTTTATGCTTCTTGCAGGGCATGGGTATCTTTTTTTTGGATTATGCCCTCACATAGTTTAGATCAGTGGGCGTTTCAAAATGGTTTATATAGATGGAGCCTATGATTCTAAGGCTTAGGGCTCAATAAACCATTTTGAAACGACCCAGTAAGGGACCATGTCATAGGCCTGCCCTCCCCGTCCCGAGACCGGGACGGGATCGGGAGGCGCGACGGGATGTGGATATCCAACTGTCTTCACCGCTTACGAATGCCTCACTTTCCATCACCGCATCTTGACATGCCAGGTCTGGGCCAGGGGCATAACCAAAAAAAAGACACCCATGCCCTGGACTTTGACGTTATCCTGAAAAAACCTTGACATTCCTTTGGGGAAATAGTAGGAACAATGAGAATTCGCGGGAATAGCTCAGTTGGTAGAGCATCACGTTGCCAACGTGACGGTCGCCGGTTCAAGTCCGGTTTCCCGCTCCAGGAAGGGCGGCATAGCCAAGTGGCTAAGGCAGCGGTCTGCAAAACCGTTTGACACCGGTTCGAATCCGGTTGCCGCCTCCACTTGTTATTTTAACAATATTGCTTATGACTTCCAAAAAATCCACCATCCTATTCCTTCCTGGAGCATCAAGTAAGGTAAGAAGAATCAGCCTTCCCAATAAACTCATCTTCGTTTTGGCCTCTCTTGTCGTTTTGATAATTGGCGGCATCGTATGGCTCTTCACCGACTACCGAAAGGTCAAGACCCACATACCCGAGCTCCGCCAATTGCAAAGCGAAAACGCAATGCAAAAGACCCAACTCGTTGCCCTATGCAAAGAGATCAATCACGCCAATCAAAAAATCGCTGCATTGCAAAAGTTCGATCACAAACTCAGGATTATGACTAACTTAGAATCCTCGGGGGAACAAGATCAGTTTTTGGGCGTGGGCGGCCCAAATATGAGCACTCTTAAACCAGAATATCAACTCGAGGAGGTTCATAACGGCTTAATCAGTCAAATGCATCAATCCCTAGAGAATCTGGACGCAGAAATAGCTGTGACTGCTATATCACAGACAGAACTGAGCAATTTCTTAAGAAAGCAAAAATCCCTTTTAGCGTGTACCCCTTCTATCAGGCCAGCCCAGGGGTGGGTATCTTCAGGATTTGGTTACAGGATCTCGCCCTTTACGAACAGGAGGGAATTTCATAAGGGCCTTGATATAGCAACCAGGATCGGGACACCGATCATTACTCCAGCTGATGGATTGGTTGTATTTGTAGGCAGAGAAGGCAATTACGGCAAGATGATGACTATCAATCATGGATATAATCTGAAGACCAGGTATGGTCATTTGCATAAATTCCGGGTAAACAAAGGGACATATGTTAAAAGGGGTCAAATAATAGGCGAGGTGGGAAAGACTGGTCGATGCACTGGCCCACACCTTCACTATGAGGTGCTTTTGAATGGTGTCCCGGTTAACCCCCTCCGTTATATACTCAATTGAGTTCCACCAATCCACCTAGGACTGCGGATTTTCTGGCTCCCCACGTCCTTTCTACCCCTCTCATTAAAGATGCAATATCCTCAATTGTTACTTGAATTTTTCCGTACAAAGGTTTAATCAGAAGGAAAGATGACTGAAAGGAAGAGTTTCCATGATAGGCAATGTTTTTAAGAGTATTATTGGAAGCAGAAACGAAAGAGAACTAAAAGCACTCGCGCCGCAGACAGCAAGAATCAATGAACTTGAACCACAATTTCAGGGCCTGAACGATACCCAACTGAGGGCCAAGACAGAGGAATTTAGGCAGAGGATAGCAAGGGGTGAATCTCCTGATGATGTCCTACCTGAGGCCTATGCAGCTGTGAGAGAGGCTTCAGTAAGGGTGTTGGGCATGAGGCATTTTGATGTGCAAATCGTAGGGGGCATTGCCCTTCATCAGGGAAAGATAGCAGAAATGAAAACCGGGGAAGGAAAAACCTTAGCTGCTACCCTCCCCCTCTATTTAAATGCTCTTCCAGGACACGGTTGCCACTTGGTTACAGTCAATGACTACCTTGCCAAGAGAGACGCAGAGTGGATGGGAGGAATATATGGGTTCTTAGGGATGTCTATCGGCGTTATCGTGCATGATATGGATGATCAGAAGAGGAAGGCTGCCTATAACTCCGATATAACTTATGGCACTAACAATGAATTCGGTTTTGATTACCTGAGAGATAATATGAAGTACTCATCTGAGGACTGCGTCCAGAGGGATCTCCATTTTGCCATTGTTGACGAGGTGGACAGCATCCTTGTTGATGAAGCCAGGACTCCTCTCATAATCTCAGGCCCCATCGAGCGTGGTGAAGATATCTTCTATGCCAGTCAAAAACCCCTGATTATTAAGCTCAAACAGCACCAAGATAGGATTATTAGATCTATCCTCAATAACGCTGAAGCAAGGATGAGGCAAGGGCTTGATGATGATAAGACAATCGAATTGCTCCTTCAGGTCAAGAGGGGTGCCCCAAAGAATTCACGGTTTCTCGATATTATTGCTCAGGAACCAGGACTAAAAAAACGGATTGACAGGACGGAATCCCTCCTGAGATCCCAGAAGACCCTCCACCTCCTTGATGAAGAGCTGTATTGCATCATCGAGGAACAGGATCACAGTGCAAACTGGACAGACAAAGGTCTCAAGCTATTGTCGGGTGATGAACCAGATGCCTTCATTATTCCGGACATGATACAGGGAATGCAAGAAATTGATAATGATCCTCGTTTGAACTTTAGGGACAAGAAAAAAAGAAAGCGAGAACTAGAAATACAATATTCTGAAACCTCCGAAAGAATGCATGCTTCCCAACAACTTATCAAAGCCCACTGGCTTTTTAGTAAGGATGTCGATTATGTAGTTAAAGACGGGCAAGTAGTCATTGTAGATGAATTTACCGGCAGACTCATGCCAGGCAGACGGTGGAGTGATGGGTTACATCAGGCCATTGAGGCAAAGGAAGGTGTCAACGTTGCAGAAGAGAATCAGACCTTGGCTACCATTACCTTTCAAAATTACTTCAGGATGTATGAAAAGCTTGCGGGAATGACTGGAACAGCCGATACGGAGGCTGCGGAATTCAAGAAGATCTATGATCTCGACGTATTGGTTATACCAACCCATAAAAAAATGATCAGGCTCGATTATCCAGATGTTATTTACAAAACCGAAAGGGAAAAATTCAAGGCTGCCGTGGAAGAAATTAAGGAATTACACAGGAAAGGTCAGCCCGTATTGGTTGGCACCATATCAATCGAAAAATCAGAGATGTTGAGCAAGATGATCAAGAGAGAGGGCATCAAACATCAGGTCTTAAATGCTAAGAATCACGAAGGAGAGGCAGAAATTATTGCCATGGCCGGGCAAAAGGGTACGGTCACCATATCTACAAATATGGCTGGAAGGGGTACCGATATAGTATTAGGTGATGGCATTCCAGAGCTGGGTGGTTTGCATATCATGGGCACTGAAAGACATGAAAGCAGGAGGATTGATAATCAGCTGAGGGGCCGTTCGGGACGCCAGGGTGATCTAGGTTCCTCACGATTCTATCTTTCCTTAGAAGATGACCTCATGAGGATCTTTGGATCTGAAAGAATTGCCTCAGTCATGGATAGGCTGGGAATGGAAGAAGACCAGCCAATAGAACACCAAATAATTTCCAGGGCTATAGAGGGGGCTCAAAAACGGGTTGAAGGTATCAATTTTAATATCCGAAAGAATCTCCTTGAATATGACGATGTCATGAACCAGCAACGAAAGGTAATATATGGCCAGAGGCAAGAGATATTGAAGGGTGATCAGCTCAAGGAGACCATTCAGGATATGATCGACGAACTGGTGGAAACTGCGGGTTTAGAGAACATTGATAGTAATATCTTTCCAGAGGAATGGAACCTGGGCCCGCTTTCGGATTACACCTATCATGTGTTTGGGTTTGTGCCCACCTTTTCCAAGGCAGAGATAAAGGACTTAACTCAGGAAAGCCTCATTGAGAGACTGAAACAACAGGCCATAGCCACCTATGAGAGGAGAGAGCAAGAGATCGATCCTTCATCTTTCCTCTTCCTTCAGAAAATTGCCATGTTAAAGGCAGTTGATGACCTCTGGATGGACCATCTCTTGGGCATGGACCAGCTCAAAGAAGGCATCGGACTCAGGGGATACGGTCAGATGGATCCTCTTAAGGAGTACCAGAAAGAGGGTTACAATATGTTTCTCTCAATGGTAGAGAGCATCAAAGAGAATACTCTCAGAACCCTGTTCAGGATAAGAATAGCACCTCAGGAACAACCTTCGGTTGAAGCCCCGAAAAAGAAAATGGTTTTAAGCCGTGGCGGCGATGGGGGTATGTCCCCGACGAGACGGAAGACACCTAAGGTAGGTAGAAATGATCCCTGTCCCTGTGGGAGCGGAAAAAAATATAAGCACTGCTGTGGTAGATGAAAAAAGATGCTAAGTACTCGGTTCCCGGCTTTCTCGCCTCTGCCGTTTCTGCAGGTTTAAAGAAAAAAGGCGTGTTGGATCTTTCTCTGATCTTTTCCCAAAAGGAAGCGGTGGCAGCCGGAATATTCACAACGAATAACGTTAAAGCTGCACCCGTTTTACTGAGTCAGGATAGGATAAAGAGAGGTCTTGTCAGAGCGGTCATTGTTAACACCGGGTATGCCAACGCGTGCACCGGAGAGCAGGGATTAAATGATGCCATCCAAACAGCCGATACAGTCTCCCAGGGATTACAGATTGATCCAGAGGATGTGCTTGTTGCCTCAACAGGGGTTATCGGCGCCTATCTCCCTTTTGATCGGGTCAAAAGAGCCATTCCCAAACTCATTACAAATCTGTCTCCCCATGGATTTCGATCAGTTGCAGAGGCCTTAATGACCACTGATTCATTTTCAAAGATAAGTTACTTTGAAGGCACTGCCGGGGGGACCTCATTTCACCTTTTGGGACTAGCTAAAGGGGCTGGTATGATAATGCCAAATATGGCGACCATGCTCTCGTTTCTCGTTACCGACATCAGTATTGACTACCGTACCCTATGGCCCCTTTTTCGGTCAGCTGCTGAGTCCACCTACAATCGAATCACAGTGGACGGAGAAACCAGTACCAATGATATGGTTCTGATTATGGCTAACGGTGTTGCCAAAAACAAAAGGTTAAACAGGAAAGACACACAGCAATTTAAGAGGGGCCTCACCCATGTCATGGGGGAATTGGCCTACATGATTGCTCGGGACGGTGAGGGTGCCACCAAGGCAGTCATTGTTGAGGTGCGTGGTGGCGCAACAAAAAACGACGCACATACAGCCGCCAGGGCAGTTGCCAACTCTAATCTTGTAAAAACGGCTATTTTTGGCAGGGATCCGAATTGGGGAAGAATTATGGCCGCGCTTGGTAGATCTGGGGTAGCAATGGATGAGAAAAAGGTCCAGATCGGGATAAACGGAACCAAGATAGTTGACAGCGGTCTCATGGTCAGTGAAAAAAAGGAAAAAGAGGCAGCTGAAAAAATGAAAAAAACGGATCAGATCACCATAGCCATCCACCTTAACCAGGGAAAATATACCGACAGGATGCTAACCTGTGACCTGACCTATGATTACATTAGGATCAATGCTGACTATAGGACCTAGACAATTGGTAACGTTCAAAAGTTGAGGCATCTAGGTTTAAGAAGGTAATGCCTGTTTCTGAAAGGTGATATCTCAAAAAAATACCACCGTGTTCTGCAGTGGCCAAATATTTGGGATTTACTCCACAAAACATTTGCACCTTTGGTTATGCTCTGTTAAATGCCAAATATTTGGCCACCTCCCTTGAGGCTAATAGATATCGCCTTGAGGAAATTGGCATTACCAGTTAGATAAATTGATTCTCATCATGTGGCTGAAAAAAACAACTGGACCTCAACTTTTGCACGTTTCCAAACAATTGTTTTCCCATGCATTAAAAACGGTATGACAAGTAGTCAAAAGACAACGTTGGTTACTGGAGCGGCTGGTTTTATTGGCTTCCACGTGGCCAAATCACTCCTTGAAAAGGGTGAGAGGATAATCGGGATAGACAACCTCAACCCTTACTATGATGTTTCCCTCAAAAAGGACAGGCTAGAACAGATAAAGTCGGATCCCCGTTTCACCTTCTACCATGAGGATATCAAAGATATCGATGCCCTCAAACGGGTTTTTTCTGGGCACCACATAGACAGGATCTGCAATCTAGCCGCTCAAGCCGGCGTACGATACTCGATGGAAAATCCCTTCGCCTACGAAGAGAGTAATCTGAAAGGCTTTTTGAATCTCTTGGAAATGGCACGGGAATTCCCGGTAGAGAATTTCGTTTTTGCCTCGTCATCGTCTGTCTATGGCAATAATAAAAAACTGCCCTTTAGTATTAAAGACAATGTAGACACACCGATCTCCCTCTATGCAGCGACGAAAAAAGCTAACGAGTTGATGGCCCATGCTTACAGCCATCTCTTTGAGATTCCCTTGACCGGGCTCCGGTATTTCACGGTTTATGGGCCTTGGGGAAGGCCTGATATGGCGCTTTTCCTTTTCACAAAAGCCATTCTGGGTGGAAGACCAATAGATATTTATAATTTTGGAAAAATGAAAAGGGATTTTACCTACATAGATGATATTGTGGATGGAACCATCTCCGCCCTGAACAGACCCTTTAAATATGTAATATTCAACCTTGGCAATTCAAAGACTGTAGAATTAATGGAACTGATTAAGATTATCGAGGAGGAATTGGGCGTAGAAGCTAAAAAAAACTTCCTCCCCCTTCAGCCTGGCGATGTACCTGAAACCTATGCCGATATAGAAAGCACAGCGAAGTTCTTGGGCTTTAAGCCCAAAACATCAATTAGAGTAGGTATCAGAAAATTTCTCGCTTGGTATCGGGGTTATTATGAG
>JAUVXZ010000126.1 GCA_030603345.1 Pseudomonadota bacterium | reverse complement strand
CGACATTTCAGAAATGTCGCGCCTCCCGATCCCGTCCCGGTCTCGGGACGGGGAGGGCAGGCCTATAACATGGCCCTGTGAAAATCTGCTCTTTGAAACAGGATTCTTTCGCAGATTCTCTCCCGAGCCAGCATTCCCCAGACATTACGTAATGGTAAAGATCTAAGCCCCGGCTCTTTCACCGGAGATAAATCGGGTTAGAGAAAATCCATGGCCTCCATCCAAAAAGTGGCACTTTTCGGAATACCTCTACCCTGTATACACCGTTCTCGGTAATTTTGATGGATAGCTCGCCGCCATATCCTCTTTTGAAGAGAGATCCGTCCTTAATAATTCTTACCATTCCACCTTTGGGCAACTTGCTTACCAGTGTCCCGGGGCTAAATGCATCCTCCTGCCCCATCTCAAGCCTCTCTTTGTTCTTTTCTCTATTAAAGGAAAAGCTGAAGCCCTTTGCAGGGGAAAGCCCATCATGGGCAATAAAACAGGTGCCGGCCCTGAGGGAGTCGTAGATAATTCCTTTATCCCTTATGAAATCTCCCCTGAGTGGCGAAGGTGTTAGAATATGGGTATTTATAGTTCCCAAAAGATACCTATATGAAAGAGGTTTGAGTTTAATGAATCCTATCTTAATAAAAGATGCATGGGCATCTGAGCCTCCTATAGCTACTACTCGCCTCTCGGAGCATAGTCTGTCCCATGTGGCCAAGGTCTTTTGACTTGGGCCTTTTAAGGTATACTTTTTGAAGATAAGATGGAATATCCCATGCCAGAAAGACTTAACATTTTCTTTCCATCTTGATGAGAAGTTCCATATACAGATGCCTGTATACCCTATCACCGACCAATCATTGCAGGTATAGGCCACGCTATTCTGCAGAAAATGCATCCCTTTTTCAAAAGGATGAGCCAGGAATCCGAAACCACCCTGCCTGTTTACAGCATCTATTACCTCCTGGGGGGAGTAGCTCTCATCATTTACCTGGTTTTTAATATTATAGGCAAGGTAGTGGTGGAAACTGGTGCCAACCTCCGAGCCAACCAAGACCGGAATGCCCTTATGATAACCCTCGTCTTCAAGATGAAGTTGGGTTAGGTATGAATGATCGTTCAGGGCAATGAAGTCAAGACCTACTGTTCTTGCTGACTCAGCATTTCTTTGGCGCTCCCACCGCCGTCAGAGTGGGTGCTATGGATGTGGAGATTACCTACATATTCAAAGGGGAACCCGATTGCCATTCAGCCCTCGTACCTACTCAGAGACTTCAATCCAGCTGCCATTGGCTTTTTCACCGCAACTATCTGCACAAAGATAACCAGAATAAAGGAGCCCGTGATCAATACCCATTGAACATGGGTAACCGCCTCTCCTCTAAAATGTGCTGAGAGTATAGTATAGACAGGTCCGGCCTCCAGCACAATGACCAGAGCGATGAACACCGAACTACTTATCATGTAGATCAGGCCGCCGAAGCTTGTTGCCACCTGCGCAATATTTTCATGCTTAAAATTGGGGTAAACCGCACCCAAACCTACCCCTAGCCCGACAATACCAAAGACCAGAAAAAATATCGTTGCTGAGGATAAGACCATCATAAAGGCGGTAACCCGTAAAAGGTAGTTGGTGTAGATTATTAATACCTCTGCCAAGATGAGCATGGGGATAAGATAGGCAAAGTACTTGGACCACAAAAAACGCCGTGCTGAAACGGGTGAAGAGAGGATAATCCAGAAGGCATTGCCTTCAGCACTCACCGCAGGAAAGATGAACCGTGCAGACAGAGCAGAGATAACAAACCCTGCCAGCCCTATGTTCAGAAAGGATAAGGCATTTTGAAGATAGACTGATTTTATGGGACTTCTCTCTAAAGGAAGGACGCTGAAATTGTAGAGATAGACAACCACCAAGGCTCCCAGAAGGAGCAGTTGAGACCACTGGCTGTTATCCCGGAAAAAGGTGCGTACGTCCTTTGCAATCAGAGAAGTTGTGTCTGGCCCCAGCGGTCTGGTTAACGCTGAAACGGTCTTTTCAAGTATCCTTCTGCCCACGTGGGTTCTCCTTTTTGCCTCCTGTGCCTTTGAGAAACCCCTGAAGTAAATAAGGCCGGCCATCCAGATATCTATCACCATCAAAGCCAAGGCTGTACTCCAGAGCAAAAGATAGTTCAATAGCTGGCTTCCCGGATACCTGGTCAATCGCGTCCACAAAAGATCTGTTGCCCACTGGCTCGGGAGATATGGTGAATCCGGGGACTTGAGGGCGCCCAAATACTGGGCTATGCTGACAAATGAATCCGGATTGACCAATCTCTCGGGTCTGAGAAATCGAAACAGGAAATAGAGACAAATAATGACAATAAGCGAGAGAAAAAAAATAATATCCCGTGCCCTTTGGGCAGGAAAAAATCCGACCAAAACCATGATAACCAGGATACCTAAACTTGCTGCAATGATCATCAAGGGAATAGACACGTAGATAAGACTCAGATAATACGCGAGGCTCGCATGGTAAACAACACCATAGGCCATCATCACCGGAAGACCAAATACAATGAGCATCCAGGAACTGTCAATTACAGTATAGAATGAACGGCTCAGAAATATCTCGGTAAGCGTGGCTGGGGAGGCGTGAAACAGTTCTAAGTCCTGTGAGAGATAGAGATTAGAAAGGGCAGTTACAATGTGACTGAAGATGAGCAGGGAAAAGAATATTAAGAGCACCATGGCGAGGAGCTGTCTCGCAAGAACATCACCGATCATCTCCTGTGAGGAAAAGTAGGCAAGCACCCGGTAGAAAAGAAAAAAGAGCACGAGCCAGAACAGAATGCCTACGACAGTCAGGGTGAGAATCTTTACTCTCCTGCCACCCCCGGGCCCTTTGAGATTGTTTTTGAAGCCGACAAACCGGGGGGTAATGAGAAGCCTAAATATGTTCACCCGCTCGCCAGCCCCCCTGTAATGGCAAGAAAGATCCTCTCTAGATCTCCCATCACACCTGCCTGTTCTTCCAGATCCTTGGATGTTCCTGAGGCCACAATGCGACCCTTATCCACAATGGCAATCTGCTGACATACCTCCTGGGCCAAGGCCAGGGCATGGGTTGACATAAACACGGTAGTCCCCTTTCTGGCCCTTTCTTTAAAGAGCTCTTTGACCAGTTTCGCTCCCCTTGGATCCAGGGCGACCATTGGTTCATCAACAATAATAACCTTGGGTTTATGTATGAGAGCCGAGGCGATAATAAGCCGCTGTTTCATGCCATGGGAATAGGACTCGATAAGCTCATCAGCCCAATCACTCAACTCAAAAAGGTTGAGCAAATCAGAAATGTCCTCATCCAACCTCGCTCCTTCCATCCCGTACAGGCCGGCCTTGAATCTAAGGAACTCTGTGCCACTCAGTTTTTCATACAAAAAGGGCCGATCAGGAATAAAGCCAATAATCCTCTTTGCCTGAGATGGTTCCTGGGCAATGTCTAATCCATCTATAGAGATACTCCCCTTGGTTGGCCGCAAGACACCTGTCATCATCTTGATCGTAGTGGTCTTTCCTGCCCCATTTGGCCCTATGAAACCAAAGATGGTTCCCTGAGGGATCTGAAGATTGAGGTTATCAACCGCCTTTATCCCACGGTAGATCTTGGTAAGGTTCTTGAGAATTATCATCGGTAATCCAAAATAGTAACTGCAAGGGTGCCAATTGTTCCTACAATCTGAATCTGTTTTTCAATCCCACCATCGACAAGCTTAATGTGAGTGGCATCTGCGGGCATCTGATTCAACACTGCATCTAAAGAAATCCATCTGTCGAGATAGGCCTCATTCCAGGCATGGTAGTAGAACTTTCCATCTTTATAGACCAAGCCGACAACGATTCTGGCCGGAACCCCAACTGCCCTCAACAACGCGGTCAACAGAGTGGCATGTTCGTTACAGTCTCCCTTTCGGTGAGTGAGAATCGCTTTTGCATCCGGAATGGATACGACCGGCACCTTGTCTATATTTTCAAAAACCCAGCCCATAATCATCCTTGCTGCAGCCAAGGGATCCGTCGTGTCCTTAACTATTGCCCTGGCTAATCCCTTTATTTCCTTGTCTTCAGATTGAACCAAGAACTCTGGCCCCAGATAATACAGTAACTCATTATCATTACCCCCATAAGGGAGTGCATACGAGGCCGTAAACGGTGGGCTCTCTTTGGTTACTGATAGGACCCTGCCATTCAGAGACTGTCTTGTGTTGTCAATAGAGAGGGAGGCTGGAATATGGTTCAGCTCTACCCTCAAGTATGACAGCTTTCGAGCACTCTTTAGCTTTTTCTTAACCCTTATGGCTGAGAGATCATAAAAATCGAGCTTTTTTGACTCATCAAAATCGAGCTGTGCCCTGATAGGATTTGATCTGACAAGGGTAAACCCCATAAAACCTTTCTCCTTTAACGGAACCCCCTCTTCATCAAGCCAGAAAACCAGTGGCCTTCCCAAAAAATTCATCTCTAACCGGAAGGCCTTATAAGTCTGGTCATGGAGCTTGATCTTCTCTTTTGCTACCACCTTGACAGTAGCAGGATTTGTTGTCATGCTCGCTGGATCAAAAAGAGGGAACCTAAAAGATTCTCCTATCTTGAGGGTGCGAGGTCTAAAGAATTGTGTGAGGCCAGCGCTAATCATCGGCCTTTCCGGCAGCTTGATTAATTGGATCTGTTTTTTGCCTGGTTCGCCCATTACGAGAGAGAGACTGTTTCCCTCTATCTGACCCGAAATCTTAAAGGTAATGAGGTCAGAGCAAATAGAAAAATCAAACCTATTCAACAGGAATTGCTCATCCACCATCGCCCGCGTGCAACTCATAATCTTCTGGACCGAGCCCATCAAATTAACGGTGAGAAATATCTCCTCCCGAACCTCAAATTCCTTTTTTATCTTCGTGACCCGTGTAACAGTGTATCCAACCTTGTGCCCTTTGCAAAGGATCTCCATCCAGTTCTCTGAGCTTCCTGCTGGGAGCCTTTTCTCCGTACTCTGGGTAAGATCCGCACTCTTTGGGGAAAACTGGGTTTTCTTTACGAGCTCTGCTATAACAAAGAGCCAGAAACCCACAATGACAATCCCAAAAATCTTATAGACTAATGATCTTCTCATTCTCGCGTTTTTGCGTTGATTGAGCGTGTTGAGTGTGACAAGCAATTAATAAGCAGAGCATTTTATTGGTTGCATTGGACATAACCGAGAAGGGTGTAGGATGGTCATGAGGTCTTTTCTTCTGTTCCGAGGCTCCCAGCCTGGTCTTTTCTACGACTTATCAACAGGGGATTCTTTGCCCCCTCCGCATTCCCTTCGACAGGCTCAGGGCTGCGGCTTCCCCCACTGATAAGTCGTGAAAAGGACAGCGGCCTCCGACTCGGCCGAGCTCGTCGCGGGCCACCAGTCACAGTAGAAAAGACCTCATGCCCCTCCCGACATTGCAAACTTTTTGATGCTCTCAGTAGTAGTAACGAGTAACCAGCAGCGAGGTTAATTCACCGGATTTTCTCAATAAGCTCTCGTGAATTGGCGAGCATTTCCTCTAGGGCCTTATCTTCCAGACCGCTCCCGTGGGCAACCGCCTGAGCAAATTGGCGGGTCATAAGGTCATGGATGGAGTGGGCATCTGAATTCAAAACGAGTCGTGCCCCGAATTCTTTTGCCCACCTGGCAACATGGCCATTGGTAAGGCTATGCCCCTGGCGGGCCGAGATCTCGAGGTACACACCTCTTTCGGCAGCCAGTTTAACGTCCTCCGGATCTATCAGACCAGGATGAGCCAAGATCTCAACACCAGAAAGTATAGCTGCCCTATTAGTCCCTTCCGGCAGCGGTTCCAGGATAGTCTCACCATGAACCAAGACTATCTCTGCCCCTAACTCCCTGGCCTCCTTAACCAAAGATCCAATGAGCTCTGGTGGGACATGGGTAATCTCAACACCAGGTATGACCGTAACAGATTGTCTCTGATTGAGGTCTCTAGCTACCTTAACCAAACGGGGGGTCACAAAGTCGAGGTTTGAGGAATCAACGTGATCGGTTATGGCAACACAGGAGTAGCCCATAGCCTCAAGGCGTCTAACAAGCTCTGAAGGGAGTAATTCACCGTCACTAAATAAGGAATGGGTATGCAGGTCTATCATCGATGAAATTTTTCAGGGGCCATTGTGGCTGGTAATGAGGGATGAGCTGAGGATCTTTACACCTATTGTTTGTCGTGATCTTTATCCCCTCAATGATGAAATCCGAAAGGGGTTACATCTTATATTTGCCAAAATCCTCTGGCCCAAGTTTTTCAAGAACATCTTGCCACTTCTTTCCTTTCTCGGTCTTATCTTCAGGCACACCCTCAGCGCTCGCCTCAATCTGCTTAGATTTCTCCAAAACCTCATCTGAAACAAATATTGGCGCCCTGGTCCTGAGCGCTATGGCAAGGGCATCACTTGGTCGAGAATCTATTGACAAGGCTTTGCCTTTGCTCGTTACGTGAATAATCGCATAATAGGTATTATCTTTCAGGTCACAGATCTCTATTCTCTTTACCTTGGTATCTGTCTTATCCAGTATGTTTTTCAAAAGGTCATGGGTCATAGGCCTAGAAAAGGTCACCCCTTCTATTTCACTGGCAATAGCTGTTGCCTCAAGAAGACCGATCCAGATAGGCAATGTTTGCTCCCCCTCAATCTCCTTCAAAATGACTATGGGACTGTTCGTTACAGGATCCATATTCAATGAAGATATCGTCACCGCCTTGAGCATAAAGTTTCCTCCCCTCCAGTAGTAGGCTACACGTACCTATTGCTCTATTTAATCCAAGTAAATACCATTGTCAACACAACTTTAGGCATACCGCATCATTCCATTGCATACAAATTGGTTCCCCTGCATATGGCGCCCGCCCTACCCCTGTTCTCACAAGACCTGGCTTCTCCTCCTAACAGGTGGGCACGAGGGTTTGACCCAGCGCTACAGAGTAAATTCAATGTTTGACCGTCAACCAGTTGGCACCCAAAAGTTGTGGTCTTATGAACTATTAAACACGGAGCACTGACTTTTCAATATCATACACTCAAAAAGCACACCTTGCACCTTATTGAATCCTGCAAAATTTGCCGCAACCTTTGAGCGATACTATATGCTTTAGCGAAAAGCGTGCCAATCTTTTCAACTCGCATTCTGAGGATGCACTGTCCAGACCGATCAGGCTGTTGCCGAAACAGAAATCCCTTTTCGGCAACAGCCCCTTATTCTGTCACTTTTCTGTCGCCCTTTTTTGGTTTTGCAAATGGAATTACCTTTCCTCCCTGGTGAGCTGGCTCTTTTTGAGGCGCCGTCTTTTTTCTATCCTCAGAATCTGATTCCGCAGTAAGAGGATTCACAGCCTCAATCCTCACCGGATTCCCCTCCATGGTAAATGGCACTCCATTTATATACTCTTCCCTCAAAATCCAGATCACAGCTCTCAGAGGAATTGCCAAAATTAGAAATTCTACTATAAACCAATCCTTTTTTATGTCCGCTTCAATGGACTCGATCCTTGCAAAAAAGGTCGGCTCATCCTTAAAATAGATCAGTACAACGTCACCTATCGTAGTCATAATCTTTTCTTTTCCTGTGATTTTTCTTTATTCTTTATCGGAATAAGATAATAATACAATAAGCTATATTATATAAGGATTTCAATGGGTATCTATACATAATCCATCTAGGTTTGGATAAGAAATACGTAACTACTCAGGTTCAGGGTTCAGGGGTTTCGTCTTAGGCGGATGAGAGAGATGAAGATCAAACGGTTCGAAGATATTGAGGCCTGCCCGCCAGATTTATGGCGGGCAGGCATGCAAGGCGAATCCCGCCGCGGGACTGCCGTTCGTGGATTCATCAGCTATCTTAAAAGATATGAAGAAAAGTGCGAAGCGAGTAACCGTGAACCCTGAACCTTGAACTGGACAACCTGAGTAGTAACAAAAACACAAGATATATGAAAGGATAAGAGCGATGAAGCGTGATTATGATGTGATTATTATTGGGGCCGGGCCAGCCGGCGTTTTCGCCTCGATAACCCTGAGTAGAATAGGCATTGATAGGGTCTTGCTCATCGAGCAGGGGAAAGATATTAACAAGAGAAAAAAGCGATCGGGACGGGATCTCCTGTGCGGATGGGGTGGCGCAGGTGCGTACAGTGACGGGAAACTCAGCCTATCTACAGAGGTTGGTGGATTTCTGAATGAATTTATACCGCCTGAAGAATTAGAAATACTCCTAAAAGAAGTAGACAAAATCTATCTTACCCATGGGGCACCTGAAAATCTGTTTGGCGGCAATCTTCAAGAAGTGGAAAACCTCGCGGTACGCGCTCAAAAGGCTGGTCTCGCCTTTGTGCCCACCATGATCAGGCACATGGGGACAGAAAACTGTTTGTCTGTTCTAAAAAAGATGCGCCAAGACCTTGATGATAAGATATCCATTAATACTGAATGTAGGGTCGAAGAGATCTTGACTGATAAAGACGGGGTAACCGGTGTACGGCTCGCAGATGGACAGATATTTAAAGGCCGCTTTGTGGTGGCTGCACCCGGCAGGATAGGGGCAGGGTGGATGAAATCCCAGGCCGATGCATTGAACTTAACCTCCGTTCCGAGCCCCGTAGATATCGGACTCCGGGTAGAGGCCCCTGCACCGATCCTCGAGCCCCTTACCAAAGAGGTCTATGAAGCAAAGTTGATTTACTATTCCAAGACATTTGATGACAGGGTCAGGACCTTTTGTATGAACCCGTACGGTGAGGTGGTCCTTGAACAATCTGATGACATTATCACTGTGAATGGTCACAGCTATGCCCAAAAAAAATCCGATAACACCAACTTTGCGCTTCTGGTAAGCAGCACGTTCACTGACCCCTTTCGCGATCCGATAAGATACGGCAAGTATATTGCCTCTCTTGCTAATATGCTCGGGAAGGGGGCCATCATCCAGAGGCTCGGCGATCTTCTTGCAGGCCGGAGATCAACAAAAGAAAAAATCTCAAAATGCATTACAAAACCTACTCTCCACAATGCAACTCCAGGCGATCTGAGCTTTGTGCTCCCGTATCGATATCTCAAAGACATTATTGAGATGCTTGAGATACTGGACAATCTAGCACCGGGTATCTTCTCTCGGCACACACTCCTCTACGGTGTTGAGGTAAAGTTTTACTCTCATCGCTTAAAACTGACAAGACATCTTGAATCTGAGATAAAGAATCTTTTTATGGTGGGTGACGGTGCTGGCATTACCAGGGGTCTCATTCAGGCCTCCATGAGTGGAATGGTGGCCGGTGAAGAGATCGCAAACAGGATAAAGGGCAGATAGTGGGCCTATTAACGTTAGGATGAGAATATGGCAACCGATGCCATCCTGATTAAGGGTGCTCGCCAGAACAACCTAAAGAACCTGAATCTGGATATCCCACTGAATAATATTACGGTAATCACTGGTGTCAGTGGTTCAGGAAAATCCTCTCTGGCCTTTGATACCCTGTATGCCGAGGGCCAGCGCCGCTATGTTGAGACCTTTTCACCGTATGCCCGGCAGTTCATGGAGAGAATGGATCGGCCTGAGGTTGATAGGATTGAGGGCATCCCTCCAGCCATTGCAATTGAGAACACCAGTTCTGTACGCACCTCCCGATCAACAGTCGGTACCATGACCGAAATCACAGACTACGTAAAACTCCTCTACAC
>JAUVXZ010000166.1 GCA_030603345.1 Pseudomonadota bacterium | reverse complement strand
ACATGGGTTATTGCGCCCCAGCCGAATGGCGTTGACTGGCCCGGCGTAGTGCTTGACCCGGGCCATGGCTGACTCCAGATCGGGAGCCACCTTATTCATTCCCACCACCAGGATGACCTTTTTGGGCCCGAATGTCATGGCCGCTACCCGGTTGCCCATGCCATCAAGGTTTACCAATTTGCCGTCCAAGGTGACGGCGTTGGAGCTGGCAATCATCACCTCTGCCGTCATGCCTTTGCGCCTGAGTTCCAAGCCCTCCTCTGATGAGAGTCCGGGTTGATAAGGATCGATCACCTCAACTCCGGGCAGTTTTGCTATCTCTTCCCAAAGGCCCATGCTTGCTGCCGTCATCGAGCCGCACCGGAAGACCGTCGCCCCCTGCGGGATCATGGCCACTATCTCGTCCTTGGCCTGCGCGGCGGTGGCGGTGTAGCTGCCCTCCATGCGGCGCTTCCGCAGGTGCTTGATGATATCCTTGGCCACCTTTTCGTTCCAAACCATCTGATGTGCGTCCATATCTTGCCTCCTTGAAGGTAAGGGTAAGCCTTTCTCTCAGGGGACCTAGTCTTCACCCAATCCATAATAGAGATGAGCCGGTTGCGTGTCAACGAGAAAGGTTAATTGAATTGGGCAGACTCAGTAGGTGAGCACGTTGTGGCACTTAGCAACACAGTCAGATTGAAGATTTCTTCCCTCGGATGGAAGAGAGAGGTGAGGCTATGGGGAGATAGAAGGTGATTGTGATAAGCGAAAGGCTGGATCCCCAAGAATGGCAAGAGTAAAGATTTGCCCCTGCCCGCCGTTCTTCTTGTCCGCCGTCTTTATGGCGGACTGGCGGGCCTAACACCCTTTCCCACTCAGGCTGAAACCTTTTTTAATCTTTCAGCAATCCAAATCTTAATAATGGATTGTCGAGGCACACCAAGACGCTTGGCTTCCTTGTCTAAATGGTGGATCATCCAAACCGGAAAATCCACGTTGACCCTTTTCTGTGTCTGCCCAGGTCTTCTTGCTTTTGAAAGATCGAGGAATTCCGAAATATCTTCGCCTTCATCAAATTTTTTGTCCAGCTCATTAGCTTTCATAAATCTCTACCTCCTCCCTGCGGGATCGGCGCACTGAAATGAGCCTAATCTTTTCACCACGATAGGTGATGATCCCGGACCAGTATTTATCGGCGATTTTACCGATTACTAGAAACCTTGGTTCGTCAATAGTTCTTGCAGGGACTTCAATTCGGTCAGGATCATCCCATAACATTTGGGCTTCAACAAAATCCATCCCATGCCTTTTCTTGTTTTCTTCGCTTTTATGACTATCGAACTCAAATTCCATTATAATATAGTTATTATATTTATTATATACCTTTTGTCAATCAATAGAATATATATTTTGATCAATTACTTTGCAGAAGGATTTCTGCATAGCCCAATATCTCTTCACACATACAGAATTCGGTGCTGCATGCGTCTATTAGAATCGGTTTTCAAGGCGAATGTCAATAGATCGAGGTTGGGTGAGGTTGGGCGGGGAGTTAACATGCTCATCATTTAGAGGGTGGAGGGTTTACCAAAGTACGACAGGATGCTGAGCGCTGATCGCTGAATGCTTAATTGCTGCCTCCTATGATTGGGGCAAAAAGAAAAGCTTGATCCCGAAACATGGCAAAGGTAAAGATTTGACCCCCAGCTCATTATGGGTGTGAAGATGCCCCATATGAAAGCACAGGGATATTTACTTAGGAGCGACCTCCTTTTCTTGGTCGATCCTTTCGTGAAGCCAGATAGCCATGAGTTGGGTGTGCGGAATACCTTTCTTGCGGGCAAGGCGTTTTACCAAAGAGATATCAAATGGGTCCAGACGAAGGGAAACTGGCTGACGGGCAGGACGTGGAACCTTAAAAGTCTCTGCCGTATCCAGCAGTTTTTGAACTTGCTCGGGACTCTCTCCAGCAATGGTCATGTCCCATTCCTTGGCTTCTTCCTTGAGGTTATTCCTTATTTCTTTTGGGAGTCTGCTCATTTTTTTATCCTCTTGAAATAGGTCTTCTTAGTGGAATCTGACATCGGAAATGCTGTTACACATCGCCACAAACCATACTTGGGGTACGGGGCCACAATGGCTTCGATACAGAGTCCAGAGGCATCTGTACCCCATAGACGGTATCGATATTCGGTAGATTTTCCTCGTTTCTTTTTGCTTCTAACGGCAAGGGTCGGAAATGGGCCTTCATTGTAATAAACTTCCTCCACCTGATCGGGGCTTATTCCATGAACGGCAATGTGATCGATGTTGTCTTCGTCCCAGTCGGGTTTAAGAGATTGGTCAGGTTTAATCATACTGAAAAAGAATAACGTAATTTTTTGATTACGTCAAGGTTTGAAAAGGGAGCTGTTTGAAAAGGGGGCCTGACGAAACCTCCCACGTTTCCCGCTAACCGGTGGTTGGGGCAAAAAGAAAAGCTTGATCCCGAAACATGGCAAAGGTAAAGATTTGCTCCTGCCCGCCGTTCTACTGGAGGGCCTGACTGTCAGCGATTCGTTATCTACTTATTTGCGGACTTGCCCGCCATTATTGTGGCGGACGTCTCCCTCTGCCTTACGTCTTCACTCAGTGTCTGAATTGCAAAGAAATTCATGTAAAAGCTTCATATTTTTCTGAAAAGAGTATATACTTAGTATTATATTACAGTTGCTCGTGCGATAAGCGCAGACAGGTCGGTTGGCCAGGGCTTATGTGCCATTGGTGTTCTTAAGAAGGATCTTATTGTATTATGCGCAAAAAGTCATTAATCGAAACTAACCCCTATCTACAAGACTTAGAGAAATACCGTGAATCTCTGATCACCACCGTCTCGAGCTCTACGGCGATCGAAACAGGTGCTAGCGTTCAGTCTGTCGTTGATACACTCACTGAGGTTGCGCCCAGCATTTTTATTAGTCCACCTAAGCAGAAATCGACTTCTCAATAATCTCTGAAAATAAAGCTTCCCTGGGTTGGTAATCTTTGTCAATACCAGCATGTACCGCCTTAATATATTCCTGTTTCTTATGCTCACCAATTAAACTGAAATCCAAAATTGGCAGTTCTGCTTGCAATGCCATTAGAAGAGACAGTAGTCGCGCAACTCTTCCATTGCCTTCCCGAAATGGATGAATCAACAACAGCTCCGTATGGACCTCTGCCAGCGCCTTAACAACTTCTGCCCTGTTTTTGAATTCGCACGGTGTATATTGGGTCAGCTGGTTTTGTTCAAATTGCTCCATTAGCTTATGGATCTGAGCAGCCATTGCGAATGTGAAATAGTCTTTAGTTATGTTTATCTTACGATATCTGCCGGCCCATTCATATATCTCACCCAGCCACGTTTTATGAAGGTAGCAAATATCTGCTGCGGTAAACTGATGCTCCTGGTCATATTCTCGAATTAAGGTATCTGTTGCTTTAACTAACGCCCTTGCCTCCATCCGATCCATCTCATCCGGATCAATAATCCCCAAAAGATTCCTGAGAACCATATCCTGAGAACCTTCCTCGTATTGTGCCTCTACTAAGCCGGAGACATCATAACGCCCACCCTTTTTCAAACCATCACCTCCCGTAGACTATTGAAGGTCGGGCCGAGCAAACCCTTCAAGTTGCCCAACCTTTTCCGGACATGCCGGTAGTTGTTAAATATCCCCGTCTGCGCATGAAATGCAGGCAGATCGCCACCATCCTCCTTTATTAATGTCGGCCAACTGTATTTTTCTGGTATAAGATTATCGGCTTTACCTGCGCCGCCTGTTTGCTTGTGTTCACGCACAGACAGAAAGCTAAGTAGGTTGCTCCGTTCATCTGTCATTAATAAATTCCTATGTCATTTTTTTGTTGTCAACCAAAGACATCTGAAGTCCCACGATTTCAATGTATTTATTTCATTAGTTTATTATGTTTTTAATACCCCATCCGCTCGCGGTGGGATAGTTGATTAGAATCAGTTTTCAGGGTGATTGTCAACAGAGGGGGGCTTGTCCGCCATTCCTTTGGCGGGCTTGCCCGCCGTTCTTTTTATGCGCCGTCTTTCTTGTCCGCCGTCTTTGTGGCGGAGTGGCGGACTGGAGGGCCTGACCGTCATCGATTCGTTATCTACTTATTTGCGTCCCCATCTTCATGATGAGACCTGACACCCTCTCTTTACTCACGCTTTACACGCATTCAATCTCCCGTGCCATGGAGGATGTTAGCGAACGACCTTGGAGTCATGATCGGAACACCTTGAAACTTTTTCAGGACGAGGAGGTCCTTATCACCTGTTACGATGCAATCGGCATTAGCGGCTATTGCCAACCCGAGAATTTTGACATCGTCTGGGTCGCGGCAGAGGTCCGCCGCAAGCGGAATAGCACTGACTATACTTGCATGCTCCCGCAGAAGGTTGCCGATGTCCTTAACAATGCCACCAGGAAGCTTGATCTTCTGGCGGAGATTTCTCAAAATCTCCTCCAGCAATTCTTGGCTGAGGACAATCTCATGGCTATGAAAACAAAGCTCCAGAATTGATTCGCAAAGTCCCCGAGAAGCGAAAGCAGCAATGACGGCATTGGCGTCAAGGACTATCTTCATGAAATGGCCTTAAAGACATCCTCGTCTGTCAGAAACCCCTGAGCCTCAGCAAAGGGCAAAACCTTCCTCCGGAGCGCTCGGAACCTCTCCACAGCGATGTATCGCCGAATAGACTCTCGCACGAGGTCGCTAACGGGTTTGCTCTGCTCCCTACTAATCTTCTTTAGATCAGCCCTTAAGTCGTCTGGTAGTCTAATGGTTAGTGTATTCATAGTAAGTCAATGTAGCACATGCGCTTGGAGAAGTCAATTGCTACTTAATGCACTTAATGCATCAATTACTATGCAGAAGAACTTCTAACAGTCCAATATGTTTTGTTTGCAGCAGAATTCCTACGTGCTCTGATTTATTGGAATGAGTTCTGAGGGCAGCCCTCAGCGGGCAGCGGTTTTGGCAAGATTCCTAAGGGAAAAGGTGATTGGGGCATGAGAGAAGGTTTGATTCCGAAAAATGTCAAAAGGAAATATTTGCCCTTGCCCGCCAGACTTATGGCGGGCCGGCCCGCCGTTCTACTGGCGGGCCGGCTCACTTCATAAACTTAGTTTTTTAAGAGCGTCGCCTCTTGACACATGATGCTAGAGTTATTCAATACGGTCAAGGACGTCCCCAATTTCAATTATCGGGAGAGGCTTTTCATTGATCAATAGCCAGTTTACCGGCTTTCCCTCGATTTTCTTTTTTTCCCTCTCGAATGTAAACGCTAACCGCTTCGGGTTTTACGTTAAAATTTTCACAAACCGCTTTGGTGATGTCCTTAACAAGTCCTCTTTTTTGTTCGATCGTTCTTCCCTCATCCGCTGTAATGATAACTAATGGCATTTTTTCTCCTGTCGGTGTTTGGTTGCTTTAAAAATAACCACTACTGGTCTGAGTTATATCGAGGGAGTGTAAGAGAAGCGTTCTTTTATGTCAAGGGGGTTTTATTACAGCCTATTGTACATGACCTTATCTTTAAAATGGCATCTTACGTCACCCAAAAAACGGTTTTAAGAAAAATTGATTGAAAATGTCCTCCTAATGGTAGACCTTAGTTTTTGCCCAGACAAAAGGAATCCCAAAATAAGGAGGACAGAATCCATGGTACGATGTGCAAGTCTGTTTAGGCAACTTATAGCTCTTTTTGATCGAAAGGAATTTTACCGTTTAGTTATTAAACATCAAGCCGAGCGATATGTCAAGGGGTACAGCTCGTGTGTACAGCTCGTGGGACCATTTTATAGCGATGCTTTTCTGTCAATTAGCCCAAGCTAAAAGTCTGAGGGAGACATGTGGGGGATTGGCCTGCTGCCTGGGCAAACTCCGGCATCTGGGCATGAGGGATGCTCCCAAAAAATCCACACTCTTGTATGCTAATAGGCATAGAGCTTAGCAGATATTCCGTGATCTATTTTATGAGACCCTTAATACCTATAAGAAAGCGGCTCCTGGAAAACACAAATTTAGATTCAAAAACAAACTCCTTACCCTAGACAGCACCATCATATCCCTTTGTTTGTCCCTTTTCCCATGGGCTCAGTTCCGACGTACCAAAGGCGCCGTTAAGCTTCATTTGCTTCTGGATCACGATGGTTATCCGTGACGCCGATGGAGCCCCACGGGCAAGCCCGTGGCACCACTTAGTTTCGCCGATTAGCTTCGCGAGCGGCGGGATTTAGTGGCACGACATCCCGACCGTAATCCCGACCACAAAAAATCGGGACTAAAGCCGTGGTTTTCTGCGGGCGGGGTAAAGCCCTTCATCTATTATTTCCCGGAACGGTTAAGACGCAACATAAGCCAAACTAGAACTCGATCATATCAAAGCGCGTCAAAGTGGTCCTGCGTCGGGAACCAGGGGCGTTAATCAAATGCCAGGCCGTGTATTGTTCTGCATACAAGTTTCCAGCCGACATACCGTCCACCGGGACAATCACATTGTATCCCCTCATAGCCGCACCAGTTGCAGTATGCAAAACCGCGCCTTCAGCCGTGGTGCCAGCAATGATAACCGTCTTTATACCTTTTCCCTGGAGGATTTTATCCAAATCGGTCTTGAAGAACTTATCCACGCTGGATTGGACGATGGGTTCATCCGCTTTAGGTGCCACCTCGGGCAAGATGGTTTCTTTAGTTCCTCTCCCGGTCAGGCTATAGACAACAGGCATCCCCTTTGCTTTGACTTTTTGTAAAAAGCTTTGGATCTTGGGAACAGACTTCACACACCGGGGCCTTCGATCCGGGTTGCAAGTTAGCTGTTCAATGTCCAAGATCAAGAAAGCTGTTTCTTTGGGATTTACCTGGACCGCTTTAAGCCCAACCGGCGGTGGGGCCTGCACCTTGGACCATTGTTCAACGATGGTCTGCCCTCCTTGGGCCATCGACGATGTGGGCAAAACCAAAATCAGTGTTATAAGCCCAGTCAATCCCACCGAACAAATAAGACCAATATCACGAAAATTCCTACCAATCATTTCCAATCCCTCCTTTGTTGATAATATAGGCTAACCATTCCTCGTAGGAAGAGGGCTCAGGTCTTCATTCTTCATAAGCCTAACTTGCCTTCTATTGTGCTAACCTTTTTTCTTAGCTGTTTATTCTGGCTGAGCTTAAAGGCAATACCACAGCTTGCCCGTGAAACCCCTGATTCGCCAATATTAGGATGTCTGCCGATTTCTTTCAAGGCTTTTTCCGCTTTTCCGCTATACCTCTGGCAGAGGGAAATCTTCACCCCTCTGGCTAGTGGCTGGTCTTTCCTTAATCAAGCCGGATATTCATTGCCAGGAGAGACTCAGTCCTTTCTCGAAAAGGGCAAACACAAAAATAAAAATGGCGTTTTGGGCGAGTCTTTAGCAGCTATCAACGGTCAGCAGCGGGGAGGTGATTGGGGCAAAAGCCGGGTTTGATCCCGAAGAATGGCAAAAGTAAAGATTTGCGCCCTTGCCCGCCAGACTTATGGCGGGCCGGCTCACTTCATAAACTTAGTTTTTTAAGAGTGCCCCTCTTGACACATGATGCTAGAGTTATTCAACATGGTCAAGGATGTCCCCAATTTCCAATCCCCTTTTTTGTCATGGAGAGGTGTTTTTTTTCTTGACT
>JAUVXZ010000303.1 GCA_030603345.1 Pseudomonadota bacterium | reverse complement strand
CTGGCAACACTTACTACTGAGAGCAACAAATAGTTTACGATGTCGGGAACGGTCATGAGGTCTTTTCTGGTGAGAAAAGACCTCATGACCATCCTAGACTCTTATCGGTTATGTCCAATGCGAATAATAAAATGCTCTGCTTAGCTTAGTAAGAAAGATTCTTTTGATCTATGGGATCAGTAATATCCATTGTTAACCAGAAGGGAGGAGTTGGCAAAACAACAACAGCAGTCAATTTATCTGCTTCTGTGGCTACCGCTGAAAAAAGGTGCCTCTTAGTGGATTGCGATCCCCAGGGAAATGCTACCACTGCTCTCGGGGTAAACCCAGCAGACCTAAAACCAAGCCTTTACGATCTGATATTGGGTGAACATAGCGGGAACCAGGTGATTCTCGATACACACATTCCTCTGCTGAAGCTTATTGGAGCCAATCCTGATCTATTTGGAGCAGAGGTGGAGATCTTTTCTATGGAGAACAAAGAGTATCTCTTGCACAGTATCTTGAGTGACCTCAGGGATCAATACGACTATATATTTATCGACTGCCCTCCTTCCCTCGGATTTCTCACACTGAATGCCTTGACTGCCGCTGATTTCTTTCTCGTACCCCTTCAGTGTGAATATTTCGCCATGGAAGGATTAACCCAGTTACTCAATACGGTCCGGCTGGTGAAAAAATCGCTTAATCCATCATTGATAATGCTCGGCATTCTGTTAACAATGTTTGACAAACGTAACAATCTATCACACCAGGTTACCGATGAGGTACGCCAACACTTCAAAGGCTTTGTTTTTCGAACCGTTATTCCCCGCAACGTCACTCTGAGTGAAGCATCAAGCTACGGAAAGCCGATCATCCTATATGATATTCGATCAAAAGGGGCCCAGAGCTATTTGGAACTCGCAAGGGAAATAATCATAAAAGGAGAAGGTAAAGGTGACCAAACGTAAGGCTCTCGGAAGAGGATTATCAGCTCTATTTCCAGAAACAGTTATCTCAGAAGATGATAGGGGTTTCTTCTACTGTCCTATTGCGTCCATTTCTCCCAATCCCCATCAAGCCAGACAGCAATTCAGCGAGTCTGAATTGACCGAACTAGCCAATTCGATCAAGGAAAAAGGTGTTATCCAACCCATATTAGTCAGCCAGACAAAGGATGGGTTCCAACTGATCGCAGGTGAGCGGCGCTGGCGTGCAGCCCAAAAGGCAGGACTCGACAAGATACCCGCATGGATAAGGGACGTCTCTCCTTCAGAGGCCTTGGAATTAGCCCTGACTGAAAATATTCAAAGGCAGGATCTGAACCCTATCGAGGAGGCATTTGCTTACCAGGAACTCGTGCACAGGTTCGACCTCACCCAGGAGGCACTTTCAAAAAGGATAGGAAAAAATCGGTCGACAATTGCCAATTTTCTAAGGCTCCTAAAGCTTCCCGCTGTGCTTCAGCAAGATCTTATAGATGGCCGCTTGACTACCGGCCATGCAAGGGTTTTGGTGAGCATTGATTCTCCAGCAGCCCAACGGGTGATGAGGGACCTCATCGTCAAGAAATCCCTCTCTGTCCGCCAGACAGAGGCCTTGACTAAAAAGGCTGGAGCTCTCAAAAAAACAAAGGGTCTCAAAGATGAAATAGATACCTACCTGGAATCTTTGGCCAAAGATCTCCAAGACTCCTTGGGAACCAAGGTAGCGATAAAAAGGAAGGGTAAAAGAGGTAAGATCATTATCGAATTCTACTCCGATGAGGACCTGGGCCGCTTGGTTGATCGGTTAAGATAGCCTCCTTTGTGCCACTTTCTTTCATTTCCTCGGAGCAACCTCTGAATATTTCCTCTATGACGGAATGTGATTAACAGAGACATGATGAGTGAAATGAGGATCAAAAAGGTTGAATGACCCGCAATATACAACCAGAGCGGTACGGTAAGGGCTGCCAGTATTGACCCCAAGGAGACATAACCCCAAAGAATGACTACCACAACAAATATTATTCCTGAGAACAAACATGAAATTGGGGAAAGAGCCAAAAGGATCCCCAGACCAGTGGCTATTCCCTTCCCGCCCTTAAAGCGATTGTATATGGGGTATTGGTGTCCTAACAAGGCCAATATACCAACAATTCCCGCGAGGGCCTCGGCCGTCTCCGTTGATGACCCGAACATATACTGGGCTAAGGCCACAGGAATGTACCCCTTCAGGGCATCAGCCACAAGGGTAATCACCCCCCATTTGAGACCAACCTCGCGAGCAACGTTTGTAGCCCCAATGTTTCCACTGCCCACTTTGGTGATATCCAATCGTATCACCGCTCGACTAATTATGACACCAAAGGGAATTGAACCGAGGAGATATGCGCCTATCAAGAGGATTATGATAACTGTCCACATGCCACTTAATTCCTGGCAAGGATAGAAAAAATACTTTTTAAATTGGGAAATCCTGGTATATAGTTATCAACAGTCTTGGATTCTCCCGTGTTTTTAGTACAATAATCGCGTTTTGCCAATGTTGCAATCCAAATATTTCGTATCCTTCAGAAATATTGGCAGTATAGTATATTCATTAGAGAACCTGTACATAGTCACCTTTATCAGGTCATGCCAATTTTCTCAAGGCCTGCGCGCTCTCGCTCAGGCGAGGCGGGCGGGCGCTATCTATAAGGGTCAGGGTAACGTCAAAGTCCAGGGTATGGGTATATCTTTTTTTTGGTTATGCCCCTGGCCCAGACCTGGCATGTCAAGATGCGGTGATGGAAAGTGAGGCATTCGTAAGCAGTGAAGACAGTTGGATATCCACATCCCGTCGCGCCAGGGCAGGCTGGCATGCAAAGCATCAGTACAAAGAGCTTACTTACGAAATGCTATAACGACCACACTGTATTCCAGAAGTGTCGCGCCAGGGCAGGCCTATAACATGGCCCCTTACTGGGTCGATTCAAAATGGTTTATTGCGCCCTAAGCCTTAGAATCATAGGCTCCATCTATATAAACCATTTTGAACCGCCCACTAATCTAGACTATGTGGGGCATAATCCAAAAAAAAGATATACCCATACCCTGCAAGAAGCCTAAAAATCGATAGGTTAGGCTTCACTATGACATGGCACTGCTATAAGGGTCAAGGGAGGTGGTAAAAATATGTGGGGTTTAGATGAACCAGACAGAGACTCCCAGGGCTTCGACAGTGTAAACCCCACATATGTGACCACTGCAAGACCCGGTGGAATTCTTTTTGAGATATCGCCTTTCAAGAACAGCCATGACCTTTTTTAGAACGTGAACGAGTACGCAGTATGATTCATGCCAACACTTTTGAACGATACCAAATAGTCATATAAAGGGGGCTTCTTTGAGCTTGCTAATGGTTATGGACGGGCAGGGGGGTGGAATAGGAAGGGCTATCATAAAGAGACTAAGAGATGCCTTTGGCGATGAAATAGAAATACTTGCCTTAGGCACTAACTCGGTAGCTACAT
>JAUVXZ010000135.1 GCA_030603345.1 Pseudomonadota bacterium | reverse complement strand
TTTCTCTATTATTTCCCATTGACTAAATAGAAAAAACAGTATAAAAAAATGGGTACATTTATAGTCTTTTTGACCCTTTAACTACTATAGAAACCATAGAGGGGGTAATATATGGCTAATGATAAGCTCATTCTGGTAGTTGATGATGATCCAGATCTGGTAGAGGCGATCTCTATGAAATTAGAGAGCAAGAATTATAGGGTAGCAAAAGCATATGATGGGATAGAGGCCTGGGATAAGGTACAGGAGGAAAGACCAAACCTGATTATCCTAGACGTTATGATGCCTCGCAAGAACGGCTACGAGCTCTGTGATGAGCTTAAGAAAAACCCAGAATATGAAGATATCACCATTGTCCTCTTAACCGCAGTTGGCTCAGCAGTCACCAGTACCAGATATACGCACCAGGACGGAATGAGTACCTTAGCCGATGATTACATAGCTAAACCAATCGACCTGGATAAACTGATGGCCATGATCGATGATTATACCAGCTAATTCTGAGGCAGCTCTTCCTTTCTCTCGATATCCATATAGAATCTATAGGCTACCAAGCCCTTTTTTATGGTACCGGAATAATGCAGAACTTGAAGGTAGGAGGGCTCAAACAGAGCCTTGAGCTCTGTCAGTTCGACCTGAGAGGGCCAGATTCCTCAGAGAAGACAGTCTCCAAGATAAGTAAACTCTTGGCCTCCCAAAAGAGTAATATAGAGTTTCTCACGTACAACCCAAATACCAATAGATACCATCAACTGACCCTTTGCGTCAGCCAGGATAAATTCTCCAGTACCTCAAAAATCTTAAAAAAGGATGGCTCGCTACCCACGGGTTGGCAGATAACCTGGCGGGAACATGTGGGGATACTCACTGTTTTCCCTCATCACTCGCCTATAAAGATATTGGGTGTAATTATGGTTTCATGGGGAGCAAAATCTATACCTATCTACGGGATAGCTACCTCACTGTCTGCAATCTCATTTGTAACCGATTACCACTGTATAGACAAGGCTGTCGAGGCCATTCAGCATTCATTCCAGCTCCCAGAAAATCGTGCACCACTGAAACCTGAAATCCGTTACTATCAGAGCGATATCGTCAAGGGGGAGTAGATTTTTTTGGAAACAATCGCTGTTTATTGGGAACCCCGGATCAAAACCTATAGTTTTCAAAGACTAACTGATTTGGCTTTTGTCGAATTCTCTTACCCCGTTCATGAAATGAAATCCCTAGGAGAAATCCTGTCGCGAGATGAACTTCAGGACGTGAAGACAAAATTCATGATTGCCCAGGAGTCTGATGGCGATATCTCTTTTGTTTTCTGCCTTCCCCATAAAGAAGGTAAGGATTTTCATGAATCTCTGGAAAAGGATCTCGGACCAACTACTCACCGATATATCTATCCTGTTGCCATTATCTTTTTTCATGGCCCACACTTTGGTGATAGGTACGGTATTGCTGATGCCACCTTTTCTACCCTTTCAAATGCGGATATCGAGGTTATAGCATCTGGCTGTTCCTCAGCCTCTGTTTTCTTGGTTCTGGTGCAGGATGATATAGATAAGGCTGAAAAGGTATTAGGTGAGGCATTTGAGGTAGCAAAATGATGTCTTTGAGGACAGTCTAATATGGAAACTCTTGACTGGCATGAAAAGCTGTTTGAGTCGCTATCATTTCCAACCTTGATTCTTGCTCCTGACATGACCATTGTTGCAGCCAGTAAGAGATTTCTTAACAAATACAGCTCCCATGAGAAACAACTGGTAGGGAAAAAATGCTACCAAATCCTTTATCAATCTGAAAAGCCATGCTCGCAATTGTCTTGCCCTCTTCGACTTACCCTGATCGATAAGAAACGAATGTCTATTATTAAGAAAACTACGGGGCCTGATGGAGAAGAGGTATATGAGGATAGGGTATGTTCGCCCATCTTAGATAGTAACGGAGACGTGGCTTACGTAATCCTCAGCTTAAGGGATGTCACTAAAACCAAGCTTTTAGAAATAGAAATACAAAAAACCAACGAATTTTTGGAAAATATCATCGGTAGCTCTGCAGCTGCTATTTTGGTTGCTGATATGAAAGGTGTAATCCTTCGCATGAACGAGAGTGCCCGCAAATTATTTGGCTATACTGATAAGGTAGCTGTTGGCACAAGCATCGCTGAATATCTTTATACACCAGGTGGTGCACGAAGCATAATGAAGAAACTTAGAAGCCCTGATTACGGTGGAGTAGGCAAACTCTATACTACAGAGATGACAATAATCAATTCCCCAGGAGAAGAGATACCGGTTGAGATGACCGCCGCCATCATCTACCAGGATGGCAAGGAGGTCGCCACCATGGGTGTCTATAATGACCTGAGACCCAAGATAGAGATTGAAAAGAAATTGAAGGAAGCCGAAAGGATCAAATTGGAGCAGTCAAATAAAATGGCCTCCCTCGGTCAACTGGCTGCTGGTGTAGCCCATGAAATAAATAACCCGCTGAGCGGAATACTAATAGACGCCAGTTTGATCCTCGAGGAACTGGATGAAGATAGCTCTATGAAGAATGACATACAAAATATTATAGTTGATACTCACCGGTGCAAGGACATTGTTAAAAATCTTCTTGCCTATTCCAGGCAGACAGAGATGAAAAGGGAGCTTTTCAATATAAATGATGTAATAGAGCAAACCTTTGCCTTTCTTGGACACCATGCCCTCCTGCAAAATATTACGATCAATAAAGAATTTTCCTCCTCCATGTTAATGTGTGAGGGTGACAAAAACCAACTTGTTCAGGTTTTCACCAATATAATAATAAACGCTGCACACGCTATTACTGGCAAAGGAAATATCACCATACGCAGTAGCAGGGATAAGCCAGAGGGAAAAATCTACATTGAATTCAGCGATACCGGATGTGGCATCCCCAAAGAAGCCCTTCCAAAAATCTTCGACCACTTCTTTACCACTAAAGAAGAAGGCAAGGGGACTGGATTGGGTTTGGGCACTGTGAAAAGCATAATTGAAAAACATGGAGGAAAGATTAAGGTCAAGTATACAAGTCCCGAAGGCACAACCTTTCTTATAGAGCTACCCCTTTTTAAGGTAACTGAAAATGGCCTTGCTTAAGAGGAGAATGTATTTATGGCCCTCATAGAAGATCAGACATATCAGCCAAAAATACTGGTTATAGATGATGAAAAACGGATTAGAGAAGGGTGCTTTAAGATACTCATAAAAGAGAACTGCCTGGTTGATATGGCTGAAAGCGGAGAGACGGGGCTCAAGATGTTAGTGGAGAAACATTACGATATTATCCTTACTGATTTGATGATGCCAGGCATAGGCGGTATGGAAGTTTTGGCCAAAGTTCGGGAACAACATCCTGATTCTGTTTCCATTGTCATTACCGGCTTTGCAACCCTGGAACACTCCATCGAGGCGATGAAGAAAGGGGCCTTTGACTTCATACCCAAACCTTTCACGCCGGACCAGCTGAGAGTTGTGGTCAGCAAGGCTGTTAAAATGACCAGAACCTTACAGGATATTGCTACAGAAAAAACCCGCCTTAAAACCATAGTAAACTATTTGGAAGGCGGTGTACTGGTAACCGACATGACCAAAACTATTATCCTCTATAACCCCACCTTACTGAGGATGTTAGGGTATGACGGTGAGCCCCTCGATGATCAACCACTTAGTGCTTTGACCACAGATGAAACACTGACCGGAATGATAGATTCGATCCTTGGACTAAAGGTAGGTGAGTTCAAGGTTCTGAGTGCTGAGATTCTGCCACGCGATATCGTTGAAGGGCTATCTGATGAACGCTATCTCAGGGCACAGTCAGTTCCCTTCCAGAACAGGTCGGGAGAGATACTGGGCTCGGTGACCATTATTGATGATATAACCCATCTGAAGAAATTGGATGAGATGAAGTCTGCCTTCGTTAGTATGGTCGCCCACGAGATCAGAGGCCCCCTCTCCACTGTGTTGAGTCAGATCAAAATCCTCACGGACGGGCTGGCAGGTGAGCTGGGCGCTAAACAGGCTGATATACTCGGTAAGATATCCCGGAAGGTTGGCGGTCTTGTTGAATTGACCAACGAACTTCTTGATCTTTCCCGGATAGAGGCAGGGCTCATAGTTCAGGATAAACAACAGGTGCGATTGATGGATATCCTGGATAGCTTGGTGGGGTTCATGAAAGCCAGGGCAAAGGAGAAAAATATCTCTCTCAGCCTCAAAAAGGCCAATCTACCCCTTATTAATGCAGACGGCAAAAGCATGGAAGACGTCTTTAGCAATCTCATCACCAATGCTATTAACTACACTCCAGAAGGGGGGAAGATAACGGTAGTGGGACAGGTTACCGGAGATTTTGTGGATATAGGCATAACCGATACCGGTTACGGCATCGCACCTGACGAATTGCCCCGGATCTTTGAACGGTTTTATCGGGCAAAAACCGAGAAAACCAGAAGCATCGTTGGAACAGGCCTGGGACTTCCCATTGTAAAGAGCATCGTTGAGGCCCACAACGGAACCATAAAGGCAGAAAGCAAGGAAGGTGTTGGGTCCACCTTTTCTGTCCGCCTTCCTATTAGATGAGTTCTGCATTACCTTCAGCGTTTATCTATACAACAATTCCGCTTTCAGCAGGCCACCGGATTTCGCACTGGTCAGGTATTTGCGGTCTGTTGCCCAAACGGAAATCCCTTTGAGCGGTCATTAAAACGTTTTTTGCAAACAAATCTTGGCGAAGTGGAAGATAAGCGATGTCAACTGTTTGAGCCCTAAGGGTGAGTTTTGACATCGCCTGGAGTGAGCCTTAGATTTGTCAAGAAACGTTTTAGACAAAGAGAAAAGGGATTTCGGCAACAGCCTGCAAATATTTGACCACATCTATTGAGTCCAATCCCGCAAGGCGGGGTAGCCTTGAGAAAACTAGCATGATTGCACAGACATCACATGCACGCCTGCCCTAACTCATATGCCACTCTGCCGATACTTTTGAACGATACTACTACTAAGGGCATCAAATAGTTTGCAATATCGGGAGGGGCATGAGGTCTTTTCTAGTGTGACTGGTGGGAGGCCGCTGTCCTTTTCACGACTTATCAGTGGGGGAAACCGCAGCCCTGAGCCTGTCGAAGGCAATGCGGAGGGGGCAAGTATCCCCTGTTGATAAGTCGTAGAAAAGACCAGGCTGGGAGCCTCGGAACAGAAGAAAAGACCTCATGAGCATCCTAGACCCTTATCGGTTATGTCCAATGCAAACAATAAAATGTTCTGCTTACTAACTGCTAAGATCAAAAGTTATGGATGGCGGTTGATTTAAAGGAAACAAAGACATCATTGCCTTCGCGCAGTTGTAGCTCAAAAACGGACCTTTTTGTAATCAGTGATTTGAAAGTAACCTCCCCTGCCCGCACGTGAACCTCATAGTAGAATCCCTGATCAAAGATCCCTGTCACACCTGCCTTGAATGAATTTCTCATGCTGGAGGCGATGGCTTCTCTGCTGATAACAATGTCTTCAGGTCTGATAGCTATGTATCCATTGCTGTTGGGTGGTTCTCTTCCCAGTTCAATCTCCAAACTGTGGACAACTGCCTTGGTGCCTTTAAACCGAGCAGCAAAGAGGTTTTTCATTCCCACAAAATCAGCAACAAAGGTTGAACTTGGCCGTTGAAAGATATCTTCAATGCTACCCACCTGCTCTATTCTACCGTTATTCATCACAGCAGCCCGCCGTGCCAGGGAGAGGGCCTCAGCAAAGTCATGGGTTACCATTAAGAAGGTAGCGTTGGAGGATTGATGAAGTCTCTTGATAGCGTTTCTAACCTCTTCCCTGAACCCGGGATCCAGAGCGGAAAGTGGTTCATCAAGGAGAAGCACCCGAGGTTCCACCATCAAGGCTCTAGCCAGGGAAACCCGCTGCTTTTCACCGCCGCTTAAGTTTACAGGAAGTCGCCCTTGGAGGTGGTGAAGGTTTAATATTTCAAGCAAGCGAGTGAGCATGACTTCCGATTGTGCCTTGTCGATCCGGTGAAAGTGCAGGCCATAGGTGATATTCTCCAAGACGGTCAGATGAGGGAACAAGGCATAGTCTTGATAGACCAGGCTGATGTCACGTCTTTCAGGTGGCAACGTGGTGATGTCCCTCTCTCCGATAAAAATTTTTCCGCTTCTTATGGGTACCAGGCCTGCCATAGCTTCCAAGAGCACTGTCTTCCCTGCCCCCGTAGGTCCCATTAAGATAAAAAATTCACTCTCCCCTATGCTCAGATTAATATCACTGAGATTAAATTCCGGGAGACTTATATTAAGGTCTTGTACTGTGATCATACTTCCTTCGGGCTACGGATAGTAAGGATTCGGAGTATAAGGAAAAGAGCGAGACAGACGGAAACCAGCCACACCGCAATAGGCTGAGAATATCTCAGCCCGTAGGCCTCAAAACGTTCGTAGATCATTACCGGTGCGATCATGGGATGATAGGCAATGATCACCACCGCTCCGAATTCACTGATCGCACGGGCACAGCACATGATAATACCGATAAGCATACTGCGCCATGCAAGGGGAAAGGTGATCCGGAAAAAGGTGCTGAACATTGAGGCCCCAAGGCTCCGCGATACCTTTTCCAGTCTGGGAGAAATACTTTCGAAGCCATTTTTCGTGGCGTTGAGATAAAAGGGAATCCCCACAAAGGTGAGCACCATAACGATGCCCGTCACACTCCCCATCACCCGTATCCCCAGTTCACTGAAAACCTGCCCGATCCAGTGATTTTTCCCTGCTACACTGAGGATCGCGATGCCCACCACAGGATGCGGAATGGCAATGGGGAGATCTATAATTCCTTCCACCAATTGTTTACCCCTGAAGTTACTCCGGGCAAGCAGATACGCAAGGGGTGTTCCCAAGATAAAGGAAATAAGGGCGGCCAATCCAGCTGTGTAAATACTCAGCCAGATCGATCGCACAACATCTTTATCCTGAATTGTCTCCTTGAGCATTGTAAGGGAGGGTGCAGTCATCAGCTCGATCAGGGGCAAGAGGATAAACGCCATTATCACAAAACCACACGAGACCGTTATCCAGAAGAATGGTTCCCGCTTCATTGCTCAAATTTTTCCTGCTAATAGTACATTTGATTTAAATATTTACAACAAGTATAGCCGCGAGATTATATCCTTACTTTCAAAATCCGAAATCCCTGGCCCAGACCTGGCTTGCAAAGTATGCGTATAAAGCCCATGCTCCTGAAATACTGAGACGACTACAATGTATTCTAGCAATGTCACGCCAGGGCAGGCCGAAGCACGAAATTCTAAACAAATTCGAAATCCGAAATTCTAATTTTCTATACTATGTTTTGAATTTTGGTCATTCGATATTCGGGTTTGTTTCGGCCTGCCCTGGCGCGACGTCGCTGTGCCATAGTATGTTCGCTGCAGTATTTCCCAACTCAAGTTCAGGTCTGCATTCCTTGAAAGCCAGGTCTGGGCCAGGGGTTTCGATATTAGATATTCGGATTTCCCAGATTTGTATATTCAATAATGTTGCTATCGATTTCTTTTAATTGTTTTACTGAAACACTCTACTATTTTTTTACCTCCACCAGGTCTTGCAGTACTGCAGGCAGTATCGCCTTCATTCCTGCCGTTGGAATTCTGCAGGGAATAAATGGAGGTTGTCCCATCTCTCTAAGAATCTTCAGTCCCCCCTGAGGATCGAGCATATACTCCAAAAAGGCAATGGCTCCCTCTTTGTTGGGAGCATCCTTGAGCAGGGTAATTCCATAAGTACAGGACTTGCCCTTCTTCTTCATATAGGTACCCGGTTTTTTCCCTGTGACCTCCACTACCGCTTGGCTATAAAAGGCATCATGGTGGTAATTTCCCAGGTTGATTTGATCAGGAAGCTCCACGAACTTGAGCCCTTGCTGAACTGCCACCGACCGATATTCCCAAGCATAATCCATATTTCCGGTCTGCAAAAGGGAGACTAACTCCACCGACTTGGGGCGTATGTTTTCTCTGGGTCGGTTGGCAATCAGGCTATCATAGAGTCCTGGTTTTTTGTAATATTTTTCAGCCAATTGCAGAACCATCACTGATCGGTAGCCGCAGGGATCCAGATTAGGATCGGCGTGGCCCCAGATCACGCCTTTTCTTAAGAGGATTTCATACCAGTTTTTTGCATTCACCTCTTTTGCATATCTGCTCGTGTCCGTATAGCAGAGTACCAGCCGATTGGTAGCAAACCTGATATTCCAATCAGCGTACTGAGGGATGAGCAGCGTATCAATAACAGTATAATCGGCAGATGCCATGATATCACAAGGTTTTTTGAGATCGGTAATCTTTCGTGCGCATTTTCTACTTCCTGCCGCCTCTCGCAAAACATCCACCTTGGGGTATCTAGCCTCAAACGCCTTTGCCATCTTTGCAAGAGGAATGGTCAAACTCCCTGCGTTGAAGATAATCACCTTGCCTGAAACACCCCCAAAGGACTTGCCATAAGGTAACAGCAGAACTACAGCAACTGTTAGACCTAACAACCATTTATATCCGCCTTTCTCTTTCATTCTATCCCTCCACTCTCCCTAACAGAAAATCCAAATAATAATCACTTCACCTCGGGGTGCAATTATGCCGGTTTTGGCATATATCTTATTTGACATAATATTCATCACCTGTCAACAGGAATTTAATCGGAGAGCCAGATGGCGCCCATATTACATAAAGGTAGACGCTTTTCTCTTTACACAAAAAATCTCATGGTGTAAGTCGGTACTTGTTCCGCCGCAAGGCGGATCCATCGTTAAGAATAACAAGAGAATTTCACAGCAGAAGATAAACGGTCAGCCTAATTAAGTGATTTCCATGGTCGAAAAAAAGATAGATTCGTTAGATATACTATTTTTTGAAAATCTACTAACACACCAAGAAATCAAGCATTTTATATCAACCCGGACTGGCGGTTTCAGTACCCCGCCTTACAACTCTCTTAATCTTGGGCTCCATGTTGGCGATGCTCCAGAAAAGGTTATGAAAAACAGAAAGAGGCTTGCCGCTACCATGG
>JAUVXZ010000051.1 GCA_030603345.1 Pseudomonadota bacterium | reverse complement strand
CTACCAACGTGGTAGCCGTCGGCGAGGATACCTCTCTTCACGATGCCAGAAAGATAATGAAGGCCCATAAGATCAGAAGGCTGCCTGTTCTCAAAAAGGATAAACTGATAGGTTTGGTAACCCAGCACATGCTCCTGGAGGCAGCACCGTCACCCGCTACAGACCTGAGCATCCATGAATTGCATTATCTCTTAGCTAAGATGACGGTGAAGGATATTATGGTCAAGAAGCCCCATAGTCTTTCTCCTGATATGCCGGCAGAAGAGGCCCTGCAATTGGGGCAAGAAATGGGCTATGGTGGCTTTCCAGTTGTGGAAGACGGTAAGCTGGTAGGTATGGTCACCGAATCAGATATTGTGAGGGTTATGACCAGAGTGTTGGGGGTGAGAGTAAAGGGTAAGAGGATAGACATAAAAGCCTCTAAAGAATTTGGAAATATGAAAAGAATCATGGAGATCCTCGATAAGAAGAAAACAGTCCTGTTGAGTCTGATGACCCTCCCAAGACCTGAGAATGAAGATTGGCTCGTAATTTTGCGAATAAAGAGCGACAATGCCGAACCAATCGTTAAAGAGCTCAAATCCGCTGGTTTCAATGTTGTATATGTGGGCTGAGAAGTGAGGAATTGCGAATTGTGAATTGAGGGATTGTTGCTCCAAATAGTGCGTAAACATGCTGACGTGTTGTGGCTACCCAGGAAGATTTGCAATGCAACCTTTATATACGAACAGGGCAAAAAGGCTTCGGAAGAAATCCACAACAAATGACAATTGACGAATGACAAATGACAAAAAGCGGGAGGGCGCATGGCTCGAAAGATGCTGGTAATAGACGATGATCCAACGGTTTTGTCATCGTGTCAGAGAATATTTGAGGCAGAGGATTATTATGTTGCTACCACCACAAGTCCGGAAGAGGGCCTAAGTCTTGTCTTAGATACATACTTTGACGTGGTCCTCTGCGACTGGATGATGCCGGGCCTTGACGGAATGGATGTGATAACGAGGCTTGATCAGACCTCGCCGGGCTCTGCCGTGGTTATGATCAGCGGGTATCCAAGTATTGAAAGGGCAACCGAGGCCATGAAGCGAGGGGCAATGGATTATGTTGCCAAACCATTTACCCCTGATGAGATAATCAAGGCGGTGAATGAGGCGATACAGCGGAAAGAGGATGAAGAAACCAAGATAATAGAGCGATTTGGGAGGCTGACAAAGACCGGGCAGATCTCACTGCCGAGCATAGATGAAAAGATACTACAGGCCCTTTCTGCTGCCATAGATGAGCGGAGACGAACGGAGGCTCAGCCTTCACTGGAATCTCTTTCAGAACCTGAACGTTTACAGGAAATAACCTTTGCTGTGCTGGACAAATACGAAAGGGATAAAAATAACCTCATCGCGATGTTACAAGCAGTTCATTCATATGCCGGGTACCTTTCATATGAGGCAATCGGCCTGATTGCCAGAGAATTACAGATAAGTGAGCATGACATTTTTGGCACAGCATCATTCTATGCTCAATTCAAATTCGAAAAGCCCGGAAAGCATCTTATCAGAGTCTGTACTGGAACTGCCTGTTTCGTGGGCGGTGGCGGGGTGATTCTCGAAGCAGCCAAATCAAGATTGAGTATCGTTCCAGGGCAAACCACTGAAGATGGGGTGTTTAGTCTTGAAAGAGTAGCATGTCTTGGATGCTGTGCCTTAGCACCTGTTGTGACCATTGATGATGAGGTCTATGGTCAAATGAGTCCCGCAAAGCTATCAAGGACCGTAGATAAGGTTTATAGAACCGAATCAGTCAAGAGTGCCTAAAGTGCGCTAAAGCCCGCCCTGGCGCGACGTGCTTTAATCAAATTGTTAAGTCTATAAGGTGCTATATGCTCGGATCAGCCCATTAAGATTATAAACCAGGTCTGGGCCAGTGTCATAAGTGACTAAAGTTAAAACTTGGAGGCTTTATCCCAAGTGGAGTGTTGGGCAATGGAGTTCTGGAGATATGGGCTTAAATGACGAGTGACAATTGACGAATGACAAAATAGGTGAGGAGCCATGGCGGAGTTGGTTGAAGAGAAAAAGATTGGCACGGAGACACTGACGATCAATGGAAAGAGCGTGTCCTTTTTTTCTGGCGACACAATACTTGAGGTTGCCAGAAGATCAGGTATCTATATCCCAACGCTGTGTGCAAGGGCAGATTTACCATCTATAGGATCATGCCGTCTCTGCATTGTAAAGGTTGAAGGCATGAGAGGGTATGCAACATCCTGCACCACACCTGCCGAGCCCAATATGGTGGTGACCACCAATTCACCTGAGATTGAAAAATTGAGAAGGGGGATATTGGAATTAATTCTATCTGAACATCCTTCTGCCTGCTTAGTATGCTCTATCAGGGAAGCATGTGAGAAATTTAGTGCACCCTCATCAAAGACCGGAAGGGTTACAGGCTGCAATATGTGCCCAAATCGGGATATCTGTGAATTAAGGCAATTAGTTGAATATCTGGGATTAAAAGAGATCAGATACCCATTCCTGTATAAGGACTTTCCTCTGGAGAGAGATGATCCATTTATGGACAGGGATTACAACTTATGCATTCTGTGTGGCAGGTGTATCCGAGTATGTCAGGAAAACCTCGGCTCAAGTGCTATCTCATTTATTCGAAGGGGACATGATACAAAGGTGGGGACTTCCTTTGAAAAACTCCACGTGGATGGTAATTGTGTCTTCTGTATGCACTGCGCTGATGTTTGTCCAACAGGTGCTTTAACGGTTAGGGGATCCAAGTGGCATGGTTATCCTGATAGCGAAACCCCCACAACATGTATCCTCTGTGAGCGAGGCTGTGAGCTTGTTATTGATACAAAGTGGAACAAGGTAATGGGGGCGCACCCTATCAGGGATATGAGCGCCGGCAGAAGAGAATACTGTGTTAAGGGAAGGTGTTGTTTGCCCGCACTCTTTAACAGCCCTGATCGACTGAAATATCCTTCTATCCGCCGGGACGACGGTAAGATGATCTATACTGATTGGGATAATGCAGTAAGACATGTATCTGAGATAGTGTCTCATTATAGTCCCAAGGAAATAGCAATCCTTTCCTCAAGACATCTAACAGATGAATCTATTTATGCCCTGAACGAATTTGCAAGGGTCTACGCAGAATCAAATATATTCTATTTTAAAGACGCGGAAATTATCTTTCCCAATATAGAAAAGTCAGATGAAATATTTAACGATATCAAGATATTATACCTAACAGAAGGAAATAGTTTCACCGATGAAATCATAGAGAGATTTGGCAATCTTGAGAATATCATTATCCAGGATATCTATCCTTCCGCCCTGAGCAGATCAGATAAGGTCTGTGCCATTCTTCCCACTACCGTTTTCACCGAAATGAATGGCAGCAAGACGTGCGCTGATAACCGGAGGGAGACTATTACAAAAGCAGCCGAACCACCCGGAAATGCTATTCCAGATTGGGAGATTACCATTCAAATAGGTAATGCATTAGATAGCCCAGATTTTAGAATGAGGGATTTCAGGAGCATACAGAGCAATATCCAGATGCATCCATGGACTATTACTGCCATTCCTATGGTTCCAAAAGACTCTCTTGCTTATAGGGGCTTCCCTATTGCTGATTTTGTTCCTGATTTCAGGATATTTGTTGAAGGCCGTCTAAAATCAAAAGGAGAGATCCACTTTTAGTACCTAAATTGTGAAATCCATGTTTTTATGGCACGAAATAAATGCGAAATTCGAATATCGAAAAAGGTAAAAAAATACTAAACATTAAATTCTAAACAATGCCAAATATCAAAACGCAAATGTTCAAAACATGTTTGGAGTTTGGATCTCAGGAAGCTATTTAATGGTTTTAGATTTAGAACATTTGAATTCGGAATTTGTTTCGGCCTGCCCTCCCCGTCCCGAGACCGGGACGGGATCGGGAGGCGCGACGTTGCTGGGCCATAGTCTGGTCGCTGCAGTATTTCGCAACTCAAGTTCAGGTCCGCATTCCTTGAAAGCCAGGTCTGGGCCAGGGATTTAGGTATTAGAATTTAGGATTTAAATGTTAATTTTACAATACCTAAGTCAACGTTAACACCTGTTTTTTCCCGGCTTGTCCGGGTTAGGAGACACGTATGTATGAACTGGTAGAAAAATCCGAAGTATTCAATGTGCACAAGATGGTTGTTAAGGCACCAGAGATTGCACATTCCATTGAGGCAGGGCAATTTGTTATTGTTATGGGTAGTGAAAATAGTGAGAGAATACCACTTACTGTATCTGACTGGAATACTGATACTGGCACAATCACCCTGTACGTTTTGGAGACTGGAATCTCCACCCTGGAGTTGGCCCGAATGAAGGTTGGAGATTCATTATATGCCGTAACAGGACCATTGGGTAGCCCTTCAGAAATAGGAAATTATGGAACCGTTGTTTTTGGAGGTGGGTGTTACGGAATTGGCGCAATCTATCCAATAGCAAAGGCATGCAAGGAGGCTGGAAATAAGGTTATATCTATCATTGAAGCACGTTACAGTTCTATGTTCTATCATGAAAAGGAACTCCATGCAGTGAGTGATCAGGTTTTATACGCAAGCAGTGATGGTTCAAGAGGTAAAAAAGGTAAGGTTGAAGATGTTATCACAGAGATCCTTGAAAAGGGGGTCAAGATTGATCAGGCCTTTTTCATAGGATGCACCCAGATGCTTGAAAGATGTTCTGAGGCAACGAGGCCATATAATATTCCAACCAGGGTTGCCCTCAATTCTATTATGCTTGATGGTACAGGAATGTGTGGTGCATGCAGGGTTAGTGTTGGAGGAGAGACAAGATTTGCATGTGTTGATGGGCCGGAATTTGATGGTCATAAGGTTGACTGGAAGGAATTGAATCAGCGTAAGAGTGCATACACAGAACAAGAGACTGTCGCCTATCAGTCTTACTCCCACGGAAGTCAAGTGCCTAAAGTTGGAAGTGCCTAAAGTGCCTAAAATTATGGAAGCGACTCATTTTAACCCTGGCCCAGACCTGGCCTATAGGCTTATTAGACTGATTCGAACACATATTTGAACATGAACTTAGTAGGATGATTAGCGAGCACAGCGCCAGGGCAGGCTTTAGCTCACTTTTAACTTTAGCTCACTTTTAACTTTACAGGAAGGTTATCTAAATGGAATTAACAGCCAAGGAGCGAATGGCCATTGAGCGGCACGGAATGGCTGAACAACCACCTGACACGAGAAACCGTAATTTCGAAGAGGTTCCATACGGCTATACACCAGAAGAGGCAGTAGCTGAGGCACAGCGCTGTTTGAGTTGCAAAAAAACGACCTGTGTGTCTGGCTGCCCGGTAGAAGTTCCTATCCCTGAATTCATCGCTCTGGTAGCTGAGAAAAAATTTGCTGAGGCAGCTCGGCTCATTAAAACCAAAAATGTTCTCCCGGCTGTGTGTGGACGTGTTTGCCCACAGGAGACACAATGTGAAGGGGTATGTGTCAGGGGAAAGAAGGATATCAAGGAGGCTGTTGCCGTAGGGAACCTTGAGAGATTCGTTGCTGATTATGAAAGAGAAAACAATCTTGCAGAAGTACCTGAAATAAAGAAAAAAAATGGCCTTAAGGTGGCTGTTATAGGCTCTGGACCGTCTGGTTTGACTGTTGCTGGAGATTTGATACAACTCGGTTATGAGGTCACCATCTATGAGGCATTTCATCGCGGAGGAGGTGTACTGGTTTATGGTATTCCAGAATTCAGGCTGCCAAAAAAGATTGTGGAAAGTGAAATCAATGCCCTGGAAGATCTAGGTGTAAAAATCTACTATAACAGCGTGATTGGCAGGCTTTATAAGGTTGATGATCTTTTCAATGTGTTGGGATTCAATGCAGTATATGTTGGGGTGGGAGCTGGGCTTCCAATTTTTTTAAACATACCGGGCAATAACTTCAATGGGGTATTTTCAGCAAATGAATATCTCACCCGAAGCAATCTGATGAAGTCCTATCTATTTCCACAATACAGAACCCCCATGATAATAGGGAAAAAGGTTGCCGTTCTTGGAGGGGGTAATGTTGCTATGGATTCTGCACGGACTGCTATCCGATTGGGAGCAGAAAAGGTTACCATTGTTTATAGACGCGCAAGAGAGCAGATGCCGGCAAGGGCAGCAGAGGCTCATCATGCAGAGGAGGAAAAGATAGAGTTTAGACTCCTTTCAAGTCCTGTTGAGATCTTTGGTAATGACGAGGGATGGGCTACTGGAATGAAATGCCAGAGATATGAACTTGGGGAACCTGATGAATCAGGAAGACAAAGACCTGTTCCTATAGAGGATTCCTTCTTTGAATTTGACTGCGACCAGGTTCTTGTGAGCATAGGTGGCGAGGCCAATCCATTGATTACCAAAACAACCCCTGATATGAGGACAAATAAATGGGGATACATTGAAACTGATGATTGGGGCAGGACAAGCAAGAAGCTCGTCTATGCAGGTGGAGATATTGTTACCGGAGCAGCAACGGTTATCTCTGCTATGGGGGCCGGTCGGATGGCGGCAAAGGCAATACATGAAGATTTAATGAAAGAAAGTGATGAAACCGTGACCCCGGATTGGTGGTGAAAATAGTTTCATTAGGACGCAGATTTTCGCCGACCTGCCCGCCATGCGAGTCCGCAAGGCGAGGCGGGCGGGTACCCGCAGAAAATATTTAGTTTAGTTCATTATATTTGAAATCCTGACAATCTGCGTTCATCTGCGTCCAAAGGAGAAAAAATGACCACAAAACGAACAATACTTGTCTGTCAGGGTACGGGTTGTGTATCCGCTGGCGCACCCCAAATACACAGAGAATTTGAACGTGAGATTATAGAACACAGATTAGATGTAGAAGTAAAGCTAACGGGGTGCCGTGGTTTCTGTCAGGTAGGGCCAAGCGCTATAGTGGACCCTGATGATATTCTCTACTGCCGGTTAAAACCTGATGATATAAAAGAGATTGTTAACTCCCATCTAATGAATGGCATCCCGGTAAGCAAATCTCATTATCATGATCCCACCACAGGCGAACCTATCCCAAAATGGAAAGATATCCCCTTCTATAACAGACAGCAGAAGATGATTACCGCCCAGTGGGGATTCATAAACCCTGAAGATATAGAAGAGTACCTTGCTATCGGAGGATATAGGGCGGCTCGACAGGCAATCTTGGCCCTGACACCTGAAGAGATAATTGAGGAGGTCAAATCCTCTCAATTGCGTGGACGTGGTGGGGCTGGCTTCCTCACCGGTGTCAAATGGGATTTTGCACGGCGCAGTAATGGTGGAGGTGCATCTCAAAAATACGTAATCTGTAATGCAGATGAAGGTGATCCAGGTGCATTTATGGATAGGAGTCTCCTTGAGGCGAATCCTCACAGTATGATAGAAGGTATGATTATTGGGGCATTTGCAATCGGGGCCTCAAAGGGATTTATCTATGTTCGGGCAGAGTATCCCCTGGCTGTTCATAGACTCGAAGTTGCTATTACCCAGGCAAGGGGAAAGGGGTTCCTTGGTTCTCACATATTGGGTTCCAATTTTGATTTCGATCTCCAGATTAATCAAGGGGCGGGTGCATTCGTGTCCGGGGAAGAAACCGCATTAATGGCATCTATTATGGGTGAACGAGGAAGTCCACGCCCGCGACCTCCTTATCCTGCTTCAGAGGGCCTCTGGGGACAGCCTACAAATATCAACAATGTCAAGACCTGGGCCTATATCCCCCTCATAATCAAAAATGGGGCTAAATGGTTTGCTGATATGGGCTCTGGGCCATCCAAGGGTACCGTTGTCTTTTCTCTTACAGGAAAGATAAATAATTCGGGGCTGGTTGAAGTGCCCATGGGGATAAAACTCGGGGAAATAATAAATGATATCGGTGGTGGAATACCTCATGGAAAGAAATTTAAGGCCGTTCAGACCGGGGGCCCCTCGGGAGGATGTCTTCCGGAAAGTTATCTTGATAAAGAGGTAACATATGAGTCATTGGAGGCTGCTGGATCAATCCTGGGATCGGGAGGTATGATTGTCCTTGATGAAGATGTATGCATGGTAGATATAGCTAAATACTTTATTAATTTTACCCAGGAAGAAAGCTGTGGGAAGTGTTCACCATGCCGTATAGGAACAGAAAAGCTGCTTAACATATTAGAAAAGATAGTTAATGGTCAGGGTGAAGAGGAGGATTTGGGGTTACTTGAAGAACTAGGGGAGTTGGTGAAAAATGGTTCTCTTTGTGGATTGGGACAGACTGCACCAAATCCTGTCCTTACCACTCTGAGGTACTTTAAGGATGAATATATAGCCCATATTGTTGAAAAAAGATGCCCTGCAAAGGTTTGTAAGGCACTTATTGAATACTATATACATGAAGATACCTGTACCGGTTGTTTACTCTGCCTAAGAAGTTGCCCCACAAATGCTATTACTGAGCACGAACGTGAACCCAAAAAGGATATAAAAGTCAAAAAATTAGACAGTGCAGCATCAAAGGGAAAAGGGAAAAAGAAAAAAGTAGATACCATATGTGTTATTAACCTTGATACATGCGTAAGATGCGGTATCTGTTTTGCGAATTGCCCTACTGGTGCTGTATTAAAGAGAGATAGGCCTTTTGTTTCAGAAGAGATGCTGTCTGTTTCAAAACAGAGTTATATGTAATCACTAGAAGTTTTATTGGTTTTATTTGTTCCATCAGTTTTATTGGTTTTCTTTTTTAACCAGTTTGACAAATGTAACCAATTGAACAAATCAAACCGTGGGTATCATATGTTCTACTCAACAAGATCCAAGCTCATAGCAAGTTTTTTGGTGGTTTCTTTTCTGGTTGGTGCTGTTTCTCTGTTCATTGGGGGCCAGCTCCTTTACAAGGCTGTGCTCAGTGAGGCGACAAACCGTGTCAGGTTAGACCTGAATTCTGCCCGTGAGATATACCTGACGCGTATAAAACAACTTAAATGTCCTCTCTCTATTACCACGCTGGGGTTTGGATTCCTCTCAGCCCTTAAGAGGCACGATGCCCCGGAACTTGCTATTCGACTCAGGCGCCTCGCACAGCAGGCCGAGCTGGATTTCGCCGGTATTGTTACGAAGGAGGGTACAACGCTCTGCCGCATGGGACCTGATTCCATACCAAAGGAAGGGATTCAGGCTCCAAACCCTATTGCAAACCTGGCACTCAAACGCAGGGTTGCCACCTCAGGGACCGTTGTTCTGAGCGAGGAGTTTCTCTCTGCTGAGGACCCTGAACTGGCCGATCGAGCCCGAATCCAGTTGCTTCCTACACCGAGGGCAGCACCGAGGGCTGAAAAGGAGGAACTGTCGGGGATGGCACTTGCTGCTGCAGTACCGGTATTTGACAAGGGCGACTTACTGGGAGTTATCTACGGGGGGATTCTTCTGAACCGAAGCCAGACAATAGTGGATACAGTGCGGGATACCGTTTTTCAGCAGGAGATATACAAAGGTCGCAGTATAGGAACAGCCACCATCTTTTTCAAGGATCTCCGCATATCAACAAACGTGCTCACCCCGGACGGAAAGCGAGCCATTGGAACACGAGTCTCAAAAGAGGTCAGAGAGCATGTTCTCGGCAAGGGAAAGAAGTGGACAGACCGTGCCTTTGTGGTAAGCGACTGGTACATAACAGCATATGAACCAATCGAGGATATTTTTGGTGAAAGAGTTGGGATGCTATATGTTGGGGTATTGGAAGCGAAGTATGCTGACATGCGGACCAAGGCCCTTTCCGTGTTGGTACTCATAATTGTGGCTGGCATGCTCTTGGCAGTCGGGCTGGGATACATCCTGGAAAAAAAGATCATGAGTCCGGTGCACCGGTTGATAAAGGCAGGCCACCAAGTCTCCGAGGGCAGTCTAACGCCGGAGATAGGTCCTATATCAAAGGGAGAAATAGGTGTCTTGCAAAATACCTTTCAGGATATGGTTGCAGCTATGGGCCGCAGGAGGGCGGCGGCGGAAAATCGGCTGCTTCAGTCTGAAAAACAGGCCAGTGTTGGAAGGCTTGCGGCAGGTGTTGCTCACGAGATAAATAACCCTCTCACCGGTGTATTAACCTATACACATATGCTGCTGCGACGTAAGGATATAGGAGATGATATTCGGTCTGATCTTCAAACAATAGTTGAGTCCACCGAACGGGTTAGGAAGATTGTTAAGGGTCTCCTCGATTTCTCCCGACAGACGAAGCTTGATCAAGAGCCAACGGAGGTAAACCGGCTCGTTCGTTCCACCATCTCAGTGATGGAAAACCAGGCACTGGTAAAGGGCGTGAGCATAGAATTCAATCCAGGGGAAAACTTACCGATGCTTACCCTGGACCGGAACCAGTTCCAGAGTATGTTATTAAACATCATTATCAACGCCCTTGATGCTACTGAGCCAGGTGGCAGTATTAGGGTATCTACCGGTGTCAGCTTATCTGCAAGCAATGCTGGTAAAAAGGGTGTTGAGATTGCCATTGCTGATACTGGTTGTGGTATACCACAGGAGGATCTTGACAAATTGTTCGATCCCTTTTTTAGTACCAAGGAGGTAGGTCAGGGTACCGGACTTGGTCTTTCAGTTTCATTTGGGATCGTACAGAGACACGGGGGAACAATCAGGGTTCAAAGTGAGGTTGGCCGCGGGAGTACGTTTACAATCTGGCTTCCGGTAGATGAGCGAGGTGGGGAGCATGAAAATATTGGTAGTTGATGACGAAAGGATTGTCCTTGATAGCTGCCAGAAGGTGCTCGAGGCAGATGGCTTTGAGGTCTACCTTGTCCCTAGTGCGAATAAGGCTCTGCAGGCAATGAAAAAGGAGGGTTTCGGTCTTCTGCTCGTAGATATTAAGATGCCCGAGCACGACGGTATGTATCTTATGCGAGAGGTCAAGAAAAAATGGCCAGATATACCTATCATAGTCATGAGCGGCTATCCTACAACAAATACCATTGAAGAAGCTGTTAAGATGCAAGCGGCTGCCTTTATTGCCAAACCATTTACACCTGACGAGCTCCTGGAAATAATTCGTAAGGTTATTCAAAAGGAGGAAAATCATGAAAGCAAACAAAGCCCTAGTGATTGATGACGAACAGGTTGTCCTAGACAGTGTCACCAAGATACTGACCGATGAGAATTACGAGGTCGATGTCTCACTGAGCGGCCGGGAGGGATTACAGTGGGCCATCGGGAGAGACTACGATATCGTCCTCACCGATATTCGCATGCCAGATATTGGGGGAATGCGGGTCCTCAGAGACATTAAGCGGGCCAAGCCATTCCTTCCCGTTGTTATGATCACTGGTTACGCCTCGGTCGAGTCATCGGTGCAGGCCATGAAACTGGGGGCAGCAGACTATATAGAAAAACCCTTTACCCCTGTTCAACTGCTCAAGGCAGTAGCCTCAGTACTTGATATGGCTGCTACCCAGGTGCCTGAGGAACAGGCAGTGATTCACAAGGAGGAGATGATCAAGGTTTTGGAAAGGGCCTCATCTGACAGTGAATTCATCGTCAACTTGCTCTATCAAGGTGCAGACGCTCTCGAGGAGTATGAATTGACAGGTCCTGAGAAACTTGCTGTGCTAACCGGTGACATTGAATGGATAGAGGGACAGATCGGGCCACTTACGCCTATTCAAAAGAGATGGCTCGAACAGCGGCTGAGCGCCGAAATCTGGTAACCTTCAGCAGGAACTCAATCCTCCGTAATAGAAATGGTTCTCCTTCACTTTTGTTGCCATGAGAGGTCCCTCCATGACCAATATATATCGGAATTTCTACAACTTACTAATATTAGGGCTCTTTTAAGTCTACCCGTTTTCTGCAGTCCACTATTCCATTATTCTCCCCGCTGTTTCAGCGGGGACAGAGCGAAGCGGAGCTAAGTTCTAATATTTGGTATGGTAGCCCACGCACGGACTTTCTGTAATCTAAAGCCTATCAGAGTCTGTATCAAGCTTTTCCCAAAGTGGCTTTCGCTTTGAGAAAAAGAACTGAACATATGGCGGGGCGGCCACATAGAGCAAACTCACCTGAACAGAGAATGCTTAACACTTGACAAAAGGGGGAAGGGGCATGACGCAAAAGAAAAGGATTCTTATTGTTGACGATGATCCCGATTTTGCTGCGGCGATTCAAAAGATCTTAACAAGTGCTGACTATCATGTTGATGTGGCAGGTAATGTGAACGATGGCATGAAAGCGATCAAAGAGGAGATACCAGATTTGATACTACTCGATGTGATGATGGAAAGATACGATGATGGTTTCAATATGTGTTACGATCTAAAGCATGATGACCGTTACAGAGGCATCCCCATTATCATTGTTACCGCTGTTACAGAGGTGACAGGGCTCAAATTTGATCCTCAGACAGACGGTGAGTATTTGGAGGCAGACGACTATGTGCAAAAACCAATCAGTCCAGAGGCGCTTTTGACTAAGGTGGCGAGACTTATTTGATTTTCTATATTAATCCCTAAATATTCAAATTCGGTCTTTTTATGGCAGGAAATTTTTTCTTCCTGCCACCAAGGCACTAAGGCGCGAAGAAAATCATAATAAAATATTTCCTTTGTGACTTTGTGGCAAATAAATACTTATTTCCGGCTTGCCGGGGTTAGGAGCCATAAATGTCAGGTGAGAGAGCCCGTATTTTGGTCGTAGATGATGAGAAAGTGATACGGGATTCCTGCACTCGAATCCTGACAACGGAGGGGCATATCGTAAAAAGTGCAGAAGACGGTAACATAGGATTGGAGGTATTTAGGGAATTCCATCCTGATATCGTATTGGTTGATCTAAAGATGCCGGGCAAGAGCGGCATGGATATTCTGGAGGAGATAGAAGGATCAGATCCAAATGTAGTGAAGATTGTGATCACCGGTTATGCCACAGTATCCTCCGCGGTGGACGCAATGCAGAGAGGCGCCTATGATTTTATACCCAAACCTTTTACTCCTGAAGAAATCTCTCTTATCGTTGCACGGGGACTGGAAAGGAGGCGCCTGTTTTTAGAAAGCGAGGCCCTAAGGGTGGAACAGGAGAGGATAAGGAGAAATATGATATCCCTGGTCTCCCATGAATTGAGAGCCCCTTTAGCAGCCACGGTGCAATACCTGGAAGTCATCCTTGGTGGCATGGCCGGCAAGATTTCTTCAGAAGCCAAGGAAATGATCGATCGCTGCAATATAAGGATTAAAGAGTTGCTAGAATTACTGAGTCGATGGCTCAACCTCGCGACCTTTGATCCTGATAAAATGGCAGAACATTTCCAAGATATTAGCTTGTCCAATATTGCTACGGAATCGATCGAGCTTTTGAAACCATTGGCTGAAGAAAAGAAGATATCCCTTATCCTGGAGAAGCCGGACGATCTGCCCCCTATAAAGGGGAGCAAGGTATCCCTGGGAGAGATCTTCAACAACGTGATCAGCAATGCCATCAAATATAATAAGGCAGGTGGATGGGCAAAGGTGAAATTGTATGAACGAGATGAGGAGGTTTGGGTCGAAATCAGTGATAATGGGTCAGGGATCAGTGAGGAACATCTACAAAGAATATTTGATGAGTTTTATCGTGTTGATGGTCGGAGAAATGCCCCCGTAAAGGGATCCGGACTGGGGTTATCAATTGTCAAAAGACTGGTGGAGGCCCACGGCGGCATGATTGATGCAAAAAGCAGATTCGGTGAAGGGACAACCTTCAGGATTAGCTTTCCCAAGTTCTTTCAGCGGCAAAAGGAGGGTTAAATGAGGACAAAGAGATGGAGCCCAAAATGAAGAAAAAAGCAGAAATTGATTTGATCTTTCAGCCCAATCTGGCAAGGATAGAAAGAATCTTGCCTCAGATAGCCGACCATAGACTTTTTCAGCTTAGATTTGTTGATGAAGATGTAGTCAGGGCTTTTTCACATGCTCCTGGTCAATTTGTAGAGGTAACCGTATTAGGCGTTGGTGAGGCACCTATATCGATATCATCACCGCCTACAAGACCGGGTACTATTGAACTCTGTGTGCGAAAGGCCGGTTCAGTGACCAGTGCTTTATTTGAACTGCAGAAGGGGGATCTTATTGCCTTAAGGGGTCCTTTTGGGAGAGGTTTTCCACTTGATATTTTAAAAGGTCAGGATCTTTTGCTTGTTGCTGGAGGATTAGGCATGGCTCCCTTGCGTTCTCTCCTGCAGGCTGTTCTTGATGACCGTGCGAGTTATGGTGATTTGGTCTTGATGTATGGTGCCAGAAACCCGGATGATATACTTTTTAAATATGAACTGCTCGGCTTGATGAATAGAACGGATATTAAGTATCTTTTAAGTGTTGACGTAGATGAAGAGGGCATCTGGAGACAATATATTGGGGTGGTTACCGGGTTATTTGAGCGAGTTGAACTGAATCCTGAAAACACCTTTTGTGGCCTCTGTGGACCTCCGATAATGTATCGCTTTGTTGTTCAGGAGTTACTAAAGAGAGATATTCCAACAGAACGGATATTTGTGTCTCTAGAGAGGATGATGCAATGTGGTGTGGGGAAATGCGGTCACTGTGCAATCGGAGAATATTATTGCTGCACAGACGGGCCGGTCTTTAAATATTCAGAGATTAGTCACATCAAGGAGGCAATTTGATGTCCCAAACATTGGTAGTATGTCCCTTTTGCGGGTGCGGATGCAATTTCTATCTTCATGAGAAGGAAGGGAGAGCGGTTGGTATCACACCCAGCCGTGAGCATCCGGTCAATCAGGGATCGCTTTGTGTCAAGGGGTGGAGAGCTCATGAGTTTATAAATCATCCGGACAGGCTGAAATCGCCGATGATCCGACATGGTGGTATTATCAGAGATGCTACATGGGATGAGGCATTAGATCTGGTATCAAAGAACCTGATCAACATAGAAAGAGAGTATGGGAGTGATGCCCTGGCATTTTTGTCCTCAGCCAAGGTAACCAATGAAGAGAATTATCTTTTTATGAAGATGGCACGGGCAGCCTTTAAGACGAATAACGTTGACCACTGTGCCCGTCTCTGACACGCTTCAACAGTGGCCGGGCTGGCCGCCACTTTTGGTAGCGGTGCCATGACGAATTCCATCCAGGAATTTGAGGAAGCTGAGGTCTTTTTGGTCATTGGTTCTAATACCACAGAACAGCACCCAATGATTGCCACTCGGATCATCGAGGCTGTGAGGAAAAAGAATGCCCAACTTATAGTTGCTGATCCTCGCGAAATAAAACTGGCGAAATTGGCCACTCTCCATCTAAAGCATAGGATTGGCAGTGATGTAGCCCTATTAAACGGTCTGATGCATATTATTTTAAAGGAAGGGTGGCACGATGAGGGATTTATCAGAGACAGAACGGAGAATTTCGAACAGCTTAAGGGTGTTGTTGCCAAATATACGCCGGAGAAAGTAGCTGAAATAACTGGTGTTGATAGAGATTCTCTGAGAAAGGCGGCTGAGATCTATACGAAATCTAGAAAGTCAATGATTGTCTATGCCATGGGAATAACGCAGCATATTGCCGGGACTGATAATGTGAAATCATGCGCTAATCTGGCAATGCTTACTGGCCATGTAGGACACTCATCTACTGGCGTGAACCCACTGAGGGGCCAAAATAACGTGCAAGGGGCATGTGACATGGGAGCCCTACCAAATGTATATTCGGGCTACCAACCGGTTACAGATCCAAAGGCCAAAGAGGTATTTGCAAAGGAATGGGGCATGTCTGACCTTAATGGCAAAGCGGGACTGACCCTTACAGAGATGATAGGTGCAGCCGAAAGAGGAGATATCAAGGCCCTCTATATCATGGGAGAAAATCCCATGGTCAGTGACCCTGATGCACGACATGTGGCCAGGGTCTTGAGAAAGCTCGATTTCCTTGTAGTGCAAGATATCTTTCTTACAGAAACAAGTAGACTCGCT
>JAUVXZ010000295.1 GCA_030603345.1 Pseudomonadota bacterium | reverse complement strand
GAACCTTCCCGGGGTTCGATTTATTAGAAGCTACGTATCCATAGGAAAAGAGATCCCGGAAAGCAAGAATGTTACCATAAGATACGCTACTCCCGAGGGCGGAGTCAAGGAAGAGGAATTCGATCTGGTGGTATTATCCGTTGGATTGAATCCTCCTGCTGATCATGAGGATCTGGCAGATAAGTTCGGAATCGAGCTCAATTCACACGGATTCTGTAAAACCAATCCTGTTAATCCTATTGAGACCTCTCGCCCGGGAATTTTTGTAAGCGGAGCCTTCCAGGGTCCTATAGATATCCCCGAGTCGGTTTTTAACGCCAGCGGGGCTGGCTCCCAATGTGGTAAACTCCTTGACTACAGGAGAGGGAAGCTGACCAAAGAAAGGATATATCCGCCGGAAAGGGATGTTTCGGAAGAGGAGCCTAGGATAGGAGTCTTTGTGTGTCATTGTGGGGCTAATATCGGAAGAGTGGTAGATGTTCCTTCCACAGTTGACTATGCCTTAACCTTACCCAATGTTGTCTACGCTCAGGAACAGCTATTTTCATGTGCTACTAATTCTGCCCAGGAAATAACAGACATGATAAAGGAAAAAGGGCTCAATCGAGTGGTTGTCGCTGCCTGCAGCCCCTTGACCCTTGAACCGTTATTCCGGGACACCCTTCGGGAGGCGGGAATTAATCAATATTACTACGAAATGGCTAATATTAGGGAGCATAACTCCTGGGTCCACTCTAAAGAAAAGGAAGAAGCCACACAGAAGGCAGAGGATATAACCCGGATGTCGGTGGCCCGAGCTTGCCATTTGGAGCCATTACAGGAAATTGATCTGCCCGTCAACAAAACGGCGTTAGTGGTTGGTGGAGGCCTGGCCGGCATGACTTGTGCTCTCTCCATAGCCAGCCAGGGACATGAGGTTTACCTGGTGGAAAAGGATACAGACCTGGGGGGAATGGCAAGAAGAATCCATTACACTCTGGAAGGGCTGGATGTTCAGGCCTATTTGCGTGATCTTGTGCGCAAGGTTTATCAGCACCCCTTAATACATGTATATACTGATGCCATCATCACAGAGGCTACAGGTTATGTGGGGAATTTCGTAACAAAGGTGAAGTCAGACAGAGGAATCACAGAGATAAAACATGGTGCAGCCGTCATCGCTATAGGTGCTGATGAATATAAACCCACCGAATACCTTTATGGAGAAGATGATAGGGTAATAACCCAGTTGGAGTTGGAGGAGCAGATCGCCAAACGAGAAGAAAAGGTAATTAACGCAGAAAGTCTTGTGATGATCCAATGCGTAGGCTGCAGAAATGAAGACAGAAATTACTGCGCCCGGGTATGTTGTAGCCAGTCTATAAAGAACGCCTTGAAACTGAAAGAGATAAACCCCGAGATGGATATCTACATTCTCTTTCGGGATATGAGAACGTATGGGTTTAGTGAGGACTATTACCGGGAAGCGGCAGATAAAGATGTAAAGTTCATCCGCTATGAGCCGGATGATAAACCTCAGGTGGAAGCTGTTGAGGAGGAGGATCGGCCTGTTTTAAGGGTTACCGTGACCGATCCCATTTTAGGTCAGAAGCTTGCTATAGATGCCGATTTGCTGGCTTTGGCTGCCGCTGTTATTCCTTCAGCAACCAGTAATGAAATATCTCAATTATTCAAGGTCTCTTTGGGACCGGATGATTTTTTCAAAGAAGCCCATGTCAAATTAAGACCTGTTGAGTTTAGTGCAGAAGGCGTTTATCTTTGTGGAATTGCTCACTATCCCAAGCATATACCGGAAGCGATTAACCAGGCTTATGGAGCTGCAGGTCGGGCTTTAACCCTGCTCTCACATGATATAGTCACAGTCTCAGGTTCTGTTTGCGAGGTGGATGAGAAAAAGTGTATGGGGTGTGGGGCATGTATCTCAGCCTGTACGTATGGTGCTATAGAGTTTCGTGAGACACGACAGGGCAAAAAGGCTGTAGTTAATCCTGTTATCTGTAAAGGAGATGGTCTCTGTAACGCAATGTGTCCAACAGGGGCTATTGCACTAAAGCACTTTACCGATGAAGAGCTCTTGAGCCAAATTGATGCGGCGGTTCCAGAGGAAGAGATCATACAACAAATGGATGCGGCGGTTGGAGATGTTTAGAAGTATACGAATGAATAAAGCCGGGATTACTAACAAGGGAGTTGAGAACGAATGAGTACAGGACTTAAATTTAAACCAAGAATATTAGGTTTTGTATGCCATTGGTGAGCATACGGCGCTGCTGACATGGCTGGAGTTTCCAGACTGCAATATACAACTGAAATCAGACTTATTCGGGTCATGTGTTCCGGTAGAGTCGACCTGGAATTTGTACTCAGAGCCTTCTCAAATGGAATGGATGGGGTGTTTATTGGTGGTTGCCGTCTTAATGAATGTAATTATGTTACTCATGGAAATTACCATGCACTAAACATGGTGCTTCTATGTAGAAAAATAATGGAACACATAGGGCTGAACCCAGAAAGGTTAAGGATCGAATTTATGTCCTCCGGTGAAGGAATTCTTTTTACCAAAGTTATGAATGATTTTGGCAAGAAGGTGGAGGAGTTAGGACCACTTGGCACAAGCGAAGAAATAGACGAAGATGAATTAAAGTCCAAACTTAAAGAAGTTACAAAGCTGGTCCCCTACATTAAAATAGTGAAAAGGGATAAGCTGGCGTTACATCTTGATAAAGAAGAAGAATATAACGAACTTTTCACCAGTGACGAGATAGAAAAGTTATTTCGTGAAGTAGTCTCGTACTATATTGATCCGGATAAGTGCCAGGCCTGTATGATTTGCCTTAGGAGATGCCCTGTAGAGGCGATTGTAGGCGGCAAAAACCAGATCCATGTGATTGACCAAGAGAAATGCATAAAATGCGGAACTTGCTTTGAAGCTTGCCTCCTTCGATTTGGTGCGGTGATGAAGATTTCCGGTAAGCCTGTTCCGCCTCCTATTCCTGAAGAAGAAAGAACTATAGTCAGAAAGAGTAAAGAAAAATGAGAGAAATCCTTTTTATGTGAATATTTTTATAACTGGAGTGCTCAATGGGGTTCAGGGGCCCGGGGTTCAAATCCCCGCGTCCCGACCATTTGTGAGAATGAAAAGGGGGTAGGTCCAAGGACCTGCCCCCTTTTTTGATATCACTTTGGTATCACCTGTTGTGTCCCTGCAAATGTCCTTCACGTCTTCCATCTCAATCTGAAAATATCGATCAAAATCCTTCCAAATCTGTGCCTTGCCCTTGCGTGGACTCCCTTGGTCCGTCCATGCCTAAAAAAGTAAAAAATCTTTTGAAATCGGAGCAGGCGCACAAGCGCAGTAGATTCGGTAAAATCGACGCTCCCGAAGGGTAAACAATCTTGAATATATGATACTTAGAATGTCCGAGGACCATTCAAAACGACTCCAACTCACTTTTTTCCTTGACAAAGGGAAACGCATGGGTTGATATAGAGACCATTGGTTCTCCCTATAGATAATGAGGGGGAAATCATTTTTTTTGATTAAATTTATGGATAAAAAATAA
>JAUVXZ010000221.1 GCA_030603345.1 Pseudomonadota bacterium | reverse complement strand
TTTTTGGGTTAACTTTTTCCAAAACACTGGATTTTCGAGGCTACATCCCTCGGAAACGCAATAAATTTGGGTTAACTTTGCTTTTTCGTGCTTATAACATCTTGTTTTTATTGATGATTTAAGTATTGAACAGGCTTAAATTGTATAGGAATTTCCTTTTTGGACGCAGATTTAAAAGATTTCAAACATAAAGAGCTAATAGGATAATTATCTGCGGATACCCGCCCGCCTCCCCTTGCGGACTCGCATGGCGGGCAGGTCGGCGAAAACCTGCCCGCCGTCTGGCAGGCGGGTCTGCGTCCTAATTTAAAAAGAGGTTAGTCTTATGTTCGGTCTGGGAGCACCAGAATTGATAATCATCGGTATAATTGTCTTGTTCATCTTTGGAGCCAAGAGACTGCCAGAGATTGGCAAGGGTCTCGGAAGTGCTATAAGGGAATTCGGAAAGGTGAAACAGGATATAAGCCTGAATGGCGAAAAGGAAGCAGTAGGGGAAAAAAAGGAAGAGAAAAAGTCCCTTGAAAGTGAATTGGCCAAAAAGGCAGTTGAAGAGGTTCCGGTCCTAAAAAAGGGCCTGGAGATTAAGAAAAAGGCAGAGAAGGTAAAGAAGATTCTTAAATAGATGCTCTATTGAGAATATTCACCATCTCCTCATGGATTCTTCCATTTGACGCCACGATAACCGGAGATTCAAGGTGATAGCCTTTCCCTCTCATGTCTGTTACAACGCCACCTGCCTCTTCTACCATTAACCATCCGGCTGCGGTATCCCAGGGATTCAATTTAATTTCCCAGAACCCGTCAAACCGGCCTGCGGCGAGATAGGCGAGGTCCAGCGCTGCTGAACCTGCCCTGCGGATACCTCGCGCTTTGAGAATCATTGCATTAAAGTGATTTAGGTTGTTAACACTGGATTCTCGCACGTCATACGGGAAACCGGTAGCTAGGAGGCTTTTTGCTAACCTAAGCGTATTGGAGACCACAATTTTTCCACCATTCAAAAAAGCCCCCTGCCCTTTTTCTGCTACAAACACCTCTTCGAGCATTGGATTGTAGATAATGCCCAGGATTATGTTATTGAGCTTTTGCAGTGCAATAGAAACGCAGAAGACCGGATAGCCATGGGCGTAATTGGTAGTTCCATCGAGGGGGTCTATGATCCACCTAAAGTCTGAACCCTTGCCTGTATGCGTAAATTCCTCAGCGAGGATGTCATGCTCAGGAAACAGGTGGTCTATTTTGGTTGTGATCATTTCTTCAGAGATCTTGTCTGCCTCAGTTACCAGATTAATCTCACCTTTGTAATCTATTTTATGTGCTGAAGTTAGCCTTGCTCTCAGGAATTCTCCTGCTTCTCTTGCCATTTCTACTGCAACCGCTTTGACATCTTTCATCGTCACAAAATCTCCACTCCATAAGAGGGCGTTTGTTTGCTAACAGTTTTCCAGCGCAGTAAGATTGTAGCTCCGTCACTCAAAATTCATACAAAACCCTAACCATACCTGACAAAAGAGAAGAGCTTATCCTATCATCTACATCATACGTGGTTCCAGCAGAGGATCCTGCATAAAATCTCTGATGTTGCGTTCCGGTGGTGTCAATGTCCACATATTCAGCACCTACACTAAGAATCCACTGAGGGAGAAAATTCCAGTCCAAGCCCACATTGATCAAGTATGCTTCACCCTCACACTCTCCCTCACTTAACTTATAGCGCAAAATATGATCATCTCTATCTCTCACCTCTGTCCAATTAGAATAGCCAAAGCTCCAAACAAACCGAAATTGATGCTTGTTGCGAATCAGTCCTTCACCGGTGAGCCCTATATATGGAATCTTGTAAGTAACCTCGTACTCTAAAACCTTGCCTTCCCCGTATACCGGAGTGGTCCAATAAATCCCTCTGTATCCGTATATATCGTACTTGAACTGATGATATCTAAAACCGAGCATGGGTCCAAGAGTCCAGCTCTGATCACACTTGAAATAATATGCATACTTAGTATCAAAGATGGCACCCCTCAGCCTGGCATCTGATTCTGTATACAGATCTCTCCCTTCATGGGGTGTCTCTCCAAATGCAGCATCGTTTTCAATCCAATCGGAATCTTTCATGATTCCTGCGTCCTTATCTACAACCCCAAACAAACTCAGGCTAAAACGTCCCCCGGTTTGCGTACCGCCTGTCTCATGTCTTGTTCCTGCCATTACATGTATCCCGGCCATGAAATTATCTAGAGGAAACTCCAGTTCACTTTCACCATGGCCTCCGGATGCCCATGGGCTATCAAAGCTGATATGGTATGTGGAATGACCATTGACGTATCGGACCTCAGGCCCCAGGGTAATGAAAAACTGTGATGAAAGGCATGTAGCTGGAATAGGCAAAACAAAGAGCGTTGCGAGAATTACGACGAGATTTCTCACGAAAAACTCCTGAGGGATTGAGCGGGTTTTAGTAATGAGTTCTAGGGATAGTATCTGAGGATATGATTAGTGATTATGCCACGCCTATTTCATTATGCGCGCTTTGCGCCACTCGCTAGGGCTTATATACCTGTCCCCCAAGGACCACATTCCCCGTCCTGCTGCCTTGGCTTCTTTTTCGGCCTCTACATATGGAGCAATATTCAGCGCTGCCGGGGGTTCTCCAGCGGGTACCTCTGCAAGACCTTTGATGATCATGGCGATATTGATATTGGTATTGCCTACAAACACTTCACCAATAAGATCATTATAGGGATATGGACCAATGCCATAGCCTTTGATCTCAACCGTCTTGTTTAGCATTAGCCTTTCTAAGTAACGTTTGGCCGCTTCTGCATAGGGCTGGGCAGGCTCCTGGTTCTGTGAACTGAGCTCAGGTGCATCAATGCCCGCCAAGAGAACATAGATGATAATATCATGTCCTGCAGCCATGATGGTGTCTCCGTCATAAACCTTAATTACCTTGAACTCGCCAGCCAGTCCATGGTTCGAGAATGCCAAAACAAAAATAATGACAAGGGAAATCTTGATGAGTGCTTTCTTCATATGAAACAATCCTCTTTGAAATAACGACCCTGCAATCCCTCTTATCACAAAGAATCAAGACATCGGGAATAGTCCTTCAAGAGCCGTGGATAGCTCTTTGAGAATTCTTACTCCTCTCACACGGCTCTGCACAGGTCTCTCTTCGGTATACATAGGCCTATACGTTTGTTGAGTGAGAAAATCAAGCATTTTATTGACGGCATGGATGTGAACCGCAAACCATCGGATCATAAGTCAAATCCTGAAGACATACGAATCTCTAACTGAACCGAATGAGATATTTTAATAAAATGCTTTAAGAATTATTAATAACCTACTTTAAAAGCACAGAAAAGATCTAAAACAAAAAACCTAATACCAAAAGACAAAGGGGGACAGAGGTGGGGAAAAACAAAAGACTCACAACCACGAGAGTCAACGCATCCAGGCACAAAAGAAGGGTTTGAGAAATCTCTCAAACCCTTGGCTGCTCTTGGTAGCGGGGGCTAGATTTGAACTAGCGACCTTCGGGTTATGAGCCCGACGAGCTACCAGACTGCTCCACCCCGCGTCAGTTTTATATGTGCATTATAGTATGAACTTGTCTTTAGTCAAACAAAAAATTATGAGACGCCGAGATTCCCTTTCAAACAGGCTAAGTGACAATAAGCCTATGGTCGGGGGTGATATTTTTCGTGAATCTCTTTTAGTCTTTCTCTGGCGACATGGGTATAGATTTGGGTTGTTGATATGTCAGCATGTCCCAACATGATCTGTACTGATCTCAGATCAGCCCCTCCCTCCAAGAGATGGGTAGCAAAGGAGTGCCTTAGGGTGTGGGGACTGACTTTCCTGGTAATTCCAGCCTTTAACGCGTACTGTTTTAGAATTTTCCAAAACCCCTGTCTTGTTAGAGGCCCCCCCCTCCTGTTGAGAAAAAGGTACGACAATTTTCCCTTTTGCAAAAAAGATGGCCTGCTATCCTGCAGATACTCTTTGAGGGCATCGAGTGCCTTGGTACCCATCGGGATAATCCTCTCCTTTGAGCCCTTGCCCATGGTCCTGATAAAGCCGGCCTCCAGGTTGATATTGTTCATTTTGAGGCCAATCAGTTCGGTGACTCTGAGCCCAGTGGCATACAAAAGTTCTAACATGGCCTTGTCCCGCCTTCCCAAGTCTGTCTGAGGATCTGGCTGTGCTAGGAGGGCCTCCACCTCATCCCTGTTTAGGATATTGGGTAGGTGTTGGTAGAGTTTTGGTATACCCAATAACCGAGCCGGGTTGGATTCAATTTTCCGTTCAGTAACACAAAAACGGTAGAACGTCCTTATGGAAACGAGGCATCGGGCCAGAGATCTTGCTGATAATTGTGGCCTTTTTTCAGCCACAAAGGATACCAAGTCATCTTGGGTAATCTGAAGAGGGGCAACTCCTCTCCTGTTCAAGAAATCAAAAAAAGTGATGAGGTCGTGATTATAGGCCACGATCGTATTAGCAGACAATCCCCTCTCAACTCTGAGTTGATTCATAAACTGATCTAATAACTGATATTCAGAGTAGTTTTTCGTCATGAAAATAGTCCATCTGTAACTATTCAGCCACTAAGTCACCAAGACACAAAGGAACAAAATGAGTTATATTTATACATCAGCTAAGGCAAGCCCCCATTACAATGTGCCTATTACTAAATCAGGCATAAAAATAATTGTACTGTAATCTTGGTGAGTTTGAGTCTTGGTGGCTGAAGTAATGTCCATCTTTCCTAAAAAGAATAAAAATCTTCATTGTCTGTCAAAACCCTTGCTCTCCCGTGTTCAAGGGTGACCATTTGCTCCAACCGGACACCTCCCCTTCCTGGCAGGTATATCCCGGGCTCAATGGTAAAAACCATGCCTTCTTGCAATACCTTTGGCTTGAGCGACCCAACACCAGGACTCTCATGAGTTGCCAGCCCTATTCCATGACCAAGGGAATGGCCAAAAAAGTCACCAAAACCAGCTTTTTTAATGATTTCCCGGGCTAGAGAATCTGCCTCAGTGGTCTCCATATCAGGCCTTACAGACTCTATTGCAGTAAGTTGTGCCTCCCTCACGATACGGTAGATCTCCTTAAGATCTTCCGTGGGTTCACCGAGGAAAACAGTTCTTGTCATGTCTGAACAGTAGCCAGCAACAATGGCCCCAACATCAAGGATAACCGGTTCACCCTTTTCTAAGCTCTTGCCCGTGGGGACTGCATGGGGTAAGGCACTATTCTGACCTGAAGCAACAATCGGCGGAAAAGCAGGTCCATCGGCACCATGTTGTCGTATGAGCGTCTCAATCCTCCAAGCCACATCCTTTTCAACCTGGCCAGGCCTTAATTCCTCAATCACTTTGGCGAGAACATTGCTCATCAACTGTGCTGATCTGCTTAATATCTCAACTTCTTGTGGCTCCTTGATCTCCCTCATATCTTCCACGAGGCTAGATAGGGGAATAAGCTCTACGGGTGGGGAATGCTGGGAGGCTTTCTCTTGTGTCTTTTGATAGACCTCCCAGATCAGATAGCCTGCCTCAAACCCCAACCTTCGTGAGTGTAACCGGTCAAAAATCTCAGGCAGCGCATTAACTGCGCCTTCCTTATGGGTTATCACCTCAAATCCAGGTGCCTCCTGCTCTGCTTGGGTTGTATACCGCGAGTCGGTGAGCAGAAAAGCCTGATCCAGAGAGATAAAT
>JAUVXZ010000167.1 GCA_030603345.1 Pseudomonadota bacterium | reverse complement strand
CTCTACCGCCTCGGGACCATACATTATGGTCACCTTTTTCGCCTTGTAGAACTTCCGGGCCACCCAGGCAACAGTATAGGCTTCATAGTGATTATATCTCTTGTCAGGCCCTGAATTTATGATAATAAGGATATCATTTGCCACTGCCATTATTTTCGCCCCCCTTTTTTCTAAAATGAATTATGACCGTGGTCCTTTGTTCCGCCTCAGGCAGGATCACGTCATAATGAAACCTAACCTATTGATTCTTAAGCTTATTGCAGGGTATGGGTATCTTTTTTTTGGATTATGCCCCACATAGTTCAGATGAGTGGGCGTTTCAAAATGGTTTATATAGATGGAGCCTATGATTCTAAGGCTTATGGCTCAATAAACCATTTTGAATCTACCCAGTAAGGGGCCATGTCACAGGGCATAACCAAAAAAAAGACACCCATACCCTGGACTTTGACGTTACCCTGCCGCCTCACGAAAATAAATTAATTTGATGAGAAAGTATATTATTATCCAGTTTTTGTGTCAAGCGCCTGCCCTAACAGTACTTTCTTCAAAAACTGGCCGGTATATGATTCTTTCATTGCTGCTATCTCCTCGGGTGTGCCGGTTCCGACAACAGAACCCCCCTTATCTCCTCCTTCCGGACCCAAGTCGATTATGTAATCGGCCGACTTAATAACATCCATATTATGTTCTATGACTACCACCGTGTTTTGCAAATCCACCAGATGATTTAAGACCTCCAAGAGTTTGTGTATGTCGGCGAAATGGAGACCTGTGGTAGGCTCATCCAAGAGATACAGGGTTCTTCCTGTATTCTTTTTTCCCAACTCTTTAGCCAGCTTTATCCTTTGCGCCTCCCCACCAGAAAGCGTAGTTGCAGGCTGCCCAAGTTTTATGTATCCAAGACCAACGTTAAAGAGAGTCTCGAGCTTAGTCCTGATTCGGGGGATAGAAGAAAAAAACAGCATGGCTTCTTTTACGGTCATATCGAGCACATCTGCAATATTCTTGCCTCTGTACCGTATCTCAAGGGTATCCCTATTATACCGCAACCCTTTACACACGTCACAGGTAACATACACATCCGGCAGGAAATGCATCTCAATCTTGATAATCCCATCACCCCTGCAAGCCTCACACCTTCCGCCATCTACATTAAAACTGAATCTACCAGATTTATACCCCCGGACCTTTGACTCCGGTAGCATTGCGAAAAGGTCCCGGATATGGATAAAGACTCCGGTATACGTAGCCGGGTTGGACCTTGGTGTTCTTCCAATAGGGCTCTGATCTATGTTAATGACCTTATCCAGATACTCTATACCCCTTATCCTCTTCACCCGGCCAACCCTTTCCTTTGATTGGTACAGTTTTTGGGCCAAGGCAGGATAGAAAATCTGGTTAATCAGGCTGCTTTTGCCAGAGCCTGAAACGCCGGTGATACAAGTAAATGCCCCCAAGGGAATAGCAACATCAATTCCTTTCAGGTTGTTCTCTGCTGCTCCTTCAATAACTACCTCCTTTCCGTTACCCTTCCTTCTCGTTTTTGGAACAGGAATGGAGAGCTTTCCTGAAAGATACTGGCCAGTTAATGATCCTCCTTCTTTGACGAGCTCAGCTGGCTTGCCGGTAAATATCACCTGTCCACCCATCTGGCCAGCCCCCGGCCCCATATCTATAACGTGATCGCCTGAGAGGATGGTTTCGGGATCATGCTCTACAACCAGCACCGTATTGCCCAACTCCCTCAGTCGCTTGAGGGTCCGCAGAAGTTTGTTATTGTCCCTGTGGTGTAATCCGATGGTCGGTTCATCCAATACATACAGTACGCCAGATAGACCTGATCCGATCTGGGTGGCCAGCCTGATCCGCATCTCTTCTCCGCCTGACAGAGTAGATGCAGACCTATCAACCGAGATGTAATCCAGGCCCACGCTCTTTAAGAACCCAAGCCTTTTAATGATCTCTTTGAGTATTCGCCCGCCGATGATTTCCTCTTTTTCGGTGAGTTTCAACCCCTCAAAATAGGCCAGGGCTTTATCAATGGAAAATGAGGTTACCTGAGATATGGATTTTCCATCAACCTTTACAGCGAGACTTTCCGGCCGTAATCGGACTCCATTGCATTGAGGGCAGGGCCTGATATTCATGAACCGATCGATCTCTTGCCTGGAAATGGATGAATTAGTCTCATGGTACCTCCTGTTAAGATTTGGTATGACGCCCTCAAAAGGTTTCTTGTAAAAATGGCGCCTATCATCCCTGTCAAAGGAAAAGCTGATCTCCTCTTTTCCTGAACCGTAAAGAAGGACCTTTTGAACATGCTCGGGCAGTTCTCTAAAAGGGGTGTATATATCAACCTGATAATGGTGGGTGATGGAGTCGAGCATCTGTTGAAAATAGAGAGAGTGCCTATTGGCCCATGGCACAATTGCCCCCTCCCGTAAAGAAAGATCTGCGTCAGGAACAATCAATTCTGGATCAAAATACATCTTGGTTCCCAGCCCGCCACATTCTGTGCAGGCTCCGATGGGATTGTTAAAGGAAAACATCTGGGGAGTTAACGGTGGAAAGCTAAACCCACAGTTCGGACATGAAGCCCTCTGGCTAAAAAAATACTCCCTCTCGCCTATGAGATCCACAAGAGCCAACCCGTCTGATAGAGTAAATGCCAGCTCCATGGAATCGGTCAGCCTTCTTTTTATGGCTTTGCCTACTATCAATCTATCAACAACAACCCTGATAGAATGCTTCCTTTTTTTATCCAGCCTGATGTCAGATTCAAGGAGCATGATCTCTCCATCTACCTGAACCCTTACAAAACCTTGCTTTCTCAAATGTTCAAACAGGTTTACGTGTTCTCCTTTCCTGCCGTCTACCACCGGAGATAAGATCTGAATCTTGCTTCCTTCCTCAAATTCCATGACCTGGTCAACAACCTGTTGAACAGACTGAGACGCAATAGAAACGCTGCAGTGCGGACAAAAGGGATGCCCAATCCGGGCAAACAGAAGCCTCAGATAATCATAGATCTCCGTAACAGTACCTACCGTTGACCTGGGGTTTTTGCTGGTAGACCGATGTTGAATAGAGATAGCAGGGGAAAGCCCTTCAATAGAGTCTACATCCGGCTTATCCATCTGTTCCAAGAACTGCCGGGCATACGTTGAAAGTGACTCTACATACCGCCTCTGGCCCTCGGCATAGATCGTGTCAAAGGCAAGGGTTGATTTGCCGGAACCAGACACACCTGTGATAACCACGAGCTTGTTCCGGGGGATAGTAACATCAATGTTTTTAAGATTATGCTCCCTGCCCCCCCTGATGACGATATCCTTTGAAGACATAAGCCTTATCTTGTTTTATTGGTTGAACTGGTTCAATTGGTTGGTTTGAAAGACCAGTAAACCAGTCAAACAAATCCAACTAGTCAAACAAATTTAACGACCTCTCCGTTCTTTACCTTTTCCTGACTTTCGCCATTTTAGCTGCCATCTTTATAGCCGCAACAAGGCTAGATGGGTCAGCCATATCTTTTCCGGCGATATCGTAGGCGGTGCCATGGTCAACAGAGGTGCGTATTATGGGAAGACCGAGGGTTATATTCACTGCGTCAGAAAAATGAAGCAATTTCAAGGGGATCAGGCCCTGATCGTGGTACATGGCAACAACTGCATCATACCTGCCATTACTCGCATGGTAGAATATGGTGTCGGCCGGAAGGGGTCCATCCACCAGCAAGCCACCGTCTCTTGCCGCTTCCACTGCTGGTCTCACTATTCTTTCATCTTCAAGGCCAAATAGACCTGATTCCCCAGCATGAGGGTTCAAGGAAACCACTGCCACCCGCGGTCTTCTAATAGCAAAATCTCGTTCTAGGGCACGGTAGGTTATGGTTATTGTCTTTACAATCAATTCCTTATTCAATCTTTGGGGAACTTCTCGTAAGGCGCAGTGGGCGGTCACAAGCGATACCCTGAGCCTTTCACCTGCCAGCATCATAACGTAATCCTCTGTATGGGTAAGGTGGGCCAGAAGTTCAGTATGTCCGTCAAACTTGTAACCAGCACGGTGCATGAGCTCTTTGCTAATGGGGCAGGTAACCATTGCCGATACCTGACCGCTCTTAGTAAGTTCTACGGCCTTTACAATATACTCAACCATGGCCTTCCCACCGGCAACAGTAGGCTGCCCCGGTATGCAGGAATGTTCCCGGAGGTTTGAAACAGGCATCACAGGTACGTTCCCCGGTCTCCCAGTAACCTCCAAGGGGGTTGATATCAATTGAAAGGAGAGGGATCCAATGGTTTTAGAGACCATGGTAAGGGCACCCATATCTCCCAGAACAACTGGCCTGCATACCTGATAAATATCATCCCTCAGTAACCCCTTTGAGATTATCTCAGGCCCTATTCCGGCGGGGTCACCCATGGTTACAGCTATGAGAGGAAGTTCATCCATGAAAAAGCTCAATTTGAATCTTATCGTAACTTTTTATTATCCTTCGCTTTTCGATATTCTGTCAATAAGAAATAGGGAGTAGAATATGAGCAGAGATTAGTCAGCTTGGATTATAAATACCCCTTTTAGGATTTGGTTACTGCCTCGGGAGTTAAGACAATTGAGGCCAATTCCGCAAGCCGATTGTTTTAATTGCCCATTTCCGCATGAGAAAACGTTGAAGGGATGCTGTATTGAACACTCAAAATCTAAGAAACTTTTAGAGTTGGGTAAAACAACTCCCGGCAAGAAGAGGAATGAGATGATGAAAATGTTCTATCGACCAATCACTGCATCTACATGCTTATATATGGAGTTCGACAACATCACCGTCCTGGAGCACATGGTCTCTTTGCACCATCTGGCCATCGTAAACATCCTTTCCCCATACCTTAGCATACTTCAGCTTTTCCAAGAAATCCTTGTGGATTTTAGAGGCAAGATCCTCTAACCGAGAGCCTTTTTTCAGCACGAAAGGAGCCTTTCGGTCTGGCTCCTTGCCCGGTACCTTGGTATAGGCCCTTATGATTTCTAAATTGGTAAACAAGGTTTGTCTTAGCAAATCAAAATTGCGGCCAGTCTTTGCTGATACCGGTATCAGGGACCAATCATCCTCAACAAGAGACTTGAAGATCTCAAAATTTTCTTCGGTGGATTGGTCATCACTCTTGTTTGCAACAACCAGGAAGGATACAAAGGTCCAGCGATCTGCTAACCCATAAAGATCTGCCATTCCAAGGGGTGCTATCCTATTATCTTTGAGAAAGGAAACCGTTTCTTCCAACTGCTGCATTGGATCTGTTTGTACATCCACTACAACAAGTATTATGTCCGCTCTCCGGGCGATATCAAGAACCCAGGGTTCTGTATGTTCTTTGCTGACAGGAGGCATATCAATAAGTTGAATTTGCACGTTTTCAAAATACATCATTCCGGGTGTGGGCTTCCAGGTGGAATGGGGGAAATCTGCCACTGGTGGGTCTGCATTAGTAAGGGCTGCAACCAGCGCGGATTTGCCAACATTTGGTGTACCCAGAAGTACAGCCTGGCCCACTCCTTCCCTTTCAATAGTGTAACTCCTATCTCGTCTCCCTAACTTCTTTTTTTGTTGCTGTTTGGATTTGAGTTTGGAAATGCGGCGTCTCAGGTCGGCCTTGAGTTTGTCTGTACCCTTGTGCTTCGGCATGATTGCGAGCATCTCTTCAAGGGCACCAATCCCCTCGGCCGGGGTTTTGGCCTCCCTGTACCGCTTTTCCGCTTCAAAATATGTTGGGGGTAAATTAGCAGGCAATTTCTACTCACCTAAGTCATTAACGGTCTGCATGTCTACCCTTTACAGATCATCACCTTGGACCTGTCCGTGGGTATGGGAATCTTTTCGACAGATCTAAAATATCTCTGTCCCAACCGTTTCATAATAAGGTCCGTTGTCTTTGTTTTTTGGGTTTGTTGAGTTTATTGGGTTTGTTGAGTTTTATGTTGCATCATGCTCTATGCCATTTGTGACTTGCGTTTCATATCCCACATCGCATATCGCATATCTCTAGCAACAACGTACTAACTGTTTGTAAATACAACGGACAACTGACAACAAACAACTAACATCATCTCTATGCAAGATATGGCGCCCATTGCCTGGCTGTGTCTGTTATATATCCAGGGGGAAGATTTTGAACAATCCGGTTATGGCCAGGCAAGAGGGTATTCACCTCGAGCTCTCCAAGCTGCAGCAGGGAATTCTTAAGCTCTGAACCATTTGCACCATGAAGATCAAAACGACCAATCGCATAATCAGCATAAACTACGTCACCAGGGATGAGGATTTTTTCTGACCGGTCGTATAACCCTACACTCCCAGGGGAATGCCCGGGGATATAGATCACCTCCCAGGATGTGCCGCCCAGGTCCAGATTTTCACCCTCCTCAAGTTTTCGGTCAACTTGAAAGGTAAAGGCATCTGGCTTAAGATTGTATTGCATCTGGCACATATTTTTGAACATCTCCATACCATACACGATTCTCTCATCACCCTCTTCTAGCGGTGCCGCCTCTATGGCATGCACCCATAGTTCTGCCCACGGAATCTCCTTTCTGACTTCCGCAAGACACCCTATATGATCCAGGTGCGTATGGGTCATGATAATCCTCTTAATCGCCGTAAGATCGATTCCCATATCCAGGATAGCTTGTATCTTATGGCCGGCTTTGCCCATGAGGCCCGGGTCAACGAGCGCAAGATCCTGAGAAGTGGGCTTTCCAACAACATAGGTATGTGAGTCAGGAATAAATTCGTCTCGCCCCTTAATGAAATAAACACCTTCGGCTATCTGAGTCATTGATCACTCCTTGGCTAAGTTCAAGATTCTCTTCGAAATCTGTAGCCTGAAACATAATCTGTCTGGGCCTTTTAGTAAAGTGTTTTTGTCTTTCACATGGCTCGCTGAGACGCTGAGTTTTAGATTTTGCCTGACGTCAGATATTCTTCAGCAAAAACTCTCTGAGAACTTTGCGGGCTCGAGCGATCGAAGTGAGTGGGCGAGAGATTGTTTTCGAAAATCCACATGGTGAAAGGCGCTGGCTGACAGCCGGGATACGATTCCCTTGAGCACGCCCGGAGGGCTGGGTTCTTTTGCCGGATCCCGCTTTGCGGGAAGAGTCTGTGGATTTACGAAAAAGACCTTACCGTCCCCGTAGAATTATATTATTATATTTGGTATAAACGACAAAGAATAGTATTTTACACGAACGAAAAAACTAGCGGAGATTGAATTGTGCGGTTTTGAAAATAGTCAATCTCCTTATGGGCATTGGTAAGCTAAGAAAGGTAAAGAATCTCACTGTTATTTCATGTTTTCAAAGGGACAGGTGCTGAATTATGGCTATGTACAAAAACCCTTCCGATCGTATTAAAAACATAGGTTTTGTCTCAACAAGGATTGCTGGAACAGATGGGGTTTCTCTGGAGATCCAGAAATGGGCAGATGTATTTGAAAGAAACAGATTTAATTGTTTCTATTTTGCCGGGGTTTCAGACAGGGACCCAGAAAAATCCTTTCTTGTGGAAGAA
>JAUVXZ010000162.1 GCA_030603345.1 Pseudomonadota bacterium | reverse complement strand
CTTTCTAATAATCCTCCCTCACTTCCTTGATGATTACTTCGTGCATATAGCAACTACCATCTTCTTTTTTGGATATCTGTCCATGGCCTGGAATATCCTGGGGGGATACGCTGGACAGTTCTCCTTTGGCCATGCGGCCTTTTTCGGCATAGGGGCTTTTACTTCCAGCCTTCTTCAGGTCCATGCGGGGGTGAATCCCTGGATCGGGATGCTTCTGGCGGGAATCGCGGGGATGCTCATGGGCTTGTTCATTGGGTCTCTGTCTTTTCGATTTGGGCTCCGGGGGGCCTACTTTGCGTTAACCATGTTGGCCTTTGCGGAGATGCTTAGACTAGTAGCAGTACAAGTGTGTACGGTCAGATATCCTTTGGGTATTAATATACCTATCAAGGGGAACTCCTTACTGTACTTCCAATTTAGCAGTAAGGTGCCCTATTATTACATTATGCTATTCATGATGGCAGGTGCCCTCTACCTCACCTACATCATTGAACGAAAGAAGGTAGGTTCATATTTCAAAGCCATTCGGGAGAATGAAGATGCAGCTCAGAGCTTGGGCATCAATTTGTTTAACTATAAACTCCTGGCCATGGCTATCAGCTCCTTTCTTACGGCTATGGGCGGGACTTTTTACGCCCAATACTATCTGATCATAGACGATGAAGCTGCGTTCGGTGTTGCTGGGTCCATCGAGATACTTTTGGGCTCTATTATCGGGGGCGCCGGCACGGTCTTTGGCCCCCTTTTGGGGGCAGGCATCTTGGAATGCCTCTCGGAATTCACACGGGAGGTCCTGGGGGGTTACAGTGGGATCCACTTGATGGTCTATGGTGCGATTCTTATCGTTGTAATAATCTTTCTTCCAAGTGGAATTTTGGGAGGTCTGAAGATGGCCTTTGGCAAGCTTACTAAAAAGGGGTAGCAGAGACTTATGGGTATTCTAGAGGTCACGGGTTTCAGTAAACATTTTGGTGGACTGTGGGCAGTTAGGAATTTTTCTTTTGAATCGAAAAAGGGAGAGATCTTGGGTATCATTGGGCCGAATGGGGCCGGAAAGACAACCCTCTTCAACCTTCTGACGGGTTTCTACCGGCCGGATACTGGAAGAGCTGTTTACAAGGGTGAGAATATTACTGGGCTTCGGCCTCATGAGTTATGCAAGCGGGGTATCGTCCGAACTTTTCAGATTACCCAGCCCTTTGCGAATCTTACGGTCTTGGAGAATGTGGAAATTGGGGCTTATAATCGAATCCGGTCGGATCAACAAGCCACGCAGGAGGCCCTTCGAATCCTAGGGACTCTTGGGCTCTCTGAAATGCAAAATGAGCTGGCCTCGGCACTACCCATTGGACATCGGAAGAACCTGGAATTGGCCAGGGCACTGGCGACCCAGCCTGAGGTTATTCTCCTTGACGAGGTGGTAGCTGGCTTAAACACCAAAGAAGTGGATGATATGCTTGAACAAATCAAAGGTGTCCAGAAGGAGGGGATAACCATCATAATGATTGAACATGTGATGAAGGCCGTTATGTCGCTTTCAGATCGGATTATCGTTATTCACTATGGGGAAAAGATCGCCGAAGGGGTACCGGAGGAGATCTCCAAAGATGCAAAAGTCATTGAAGCCTATCTTGGAGAGGAATATGCCTTCGCTGCAAGTAAGTGAAATTAATGTGCAGTATGGAGATGTAGAGGTGCTTCGAGAGGTTACAGTGGAGGTGCCTGAGCAGGAGATTGTCAGTATTGTTGGAGCCAACGGGGCAGGTAAGACCACGCTTCTTAAGTCCATTTCGGGTATCCTTCGGCCCATTAGTGGGGAGATCTGGCTTTTTGGGGAACGTATAGACCATCTTTATCCTCATCAGATTGTAGAAAAAGGCCTAGTACGCATACCCGAGGGAAGAAAAATCTTCCCCACAATGTCTGTGCTGGAAAATCTGGAGTTGGGCTCTTATCTCTCAAAGGCAAAGGCTAAACGGTCTGAGAGTCTGGAGAAGATCTTGTCACTTTTTCCAATACTCAAAGACCGTCTGGGGCAAGCGGCTGGAACCCTTTCAGGTGGCGAACAGCAGATGTTGGCTATTGGGCGGGGCCTCATGTCTTTGCCCAGTGTCTTGATGCTTGATGAGCCTTCTCTGGGGCTGGCTCCTATCCTTGTCCGGCAGATCTTCGCTACGGTTAAGGAGATAAACCAGCATGGTACAACGATCCTCATGGTGGAGCAGAACGTCTTCAATGCACTAAACATGGCCAATGAGGGGTATGTCCTCGAGAACGGGAGGGTTGTCCTTAAGGGGAAATCTCAGGATCTCTTGGCCAATGAATACATAAAGGAGTCTTATCTGGGACTCTGAGACAGAGGCCAAGGAAAACCTTATCTAGAAAGGAGGTGAGCTAAAGACAGTTTTTAACCTTAACCGTTAACTTGAGAAAGGAGGAAGTCAATGGAACGCAAAAACAAGGATTCTCAGAAAGGCGGAGTAACTCGAAGGGCCTTCTTGAAGGCGGCCGGGATGGCAGGAGTAGCTGCCTCTACGATAGGTTTTCCGGCGGTCCTGAGGGGTGCCAAGCCTAAGGAAATTCTCATTGGATCCATCCATCCAATTACCGGCCCATGCGCTTACGACGGCACGTCGCTTGCCCAAGCCGTTCAACTGGCTGTGGATCAGAAGAATGCCGCAGGCGGCATCAAATCCATGGGCGGGGCGAAAATAAAGGTGCTCCTCAAGGATACCGAGTCAAAGCCCAAGGTGGGGCAGGCAGCGGCCGAAAAACTTATTCGAGATGGATGTGTTAGTCTTCTGGGCTGCTACAATAGCCCGGTGACCATCGTCACCACCAAGGTAGCTGAGATGCACAGGATCCCGCATATCATCACGGTAGCCGTGGCTGATGAGATCTTGCAACGAGGGTTTAAATACACCTTCAGGGTGCAGCCGGATACCACGGATATGGGTGAATATACGACTAAGTACATTCGCGAATTGTCCGACAGACATAACATGAATCTCAAAACTATAGCTATTATGCAGATAAGCGGTTTCGGCTCCGTGATTGCTAAGAAGGTGAGCGTGTTTGCACCTAAGCTGGGCTTTGAGATCATTGGCTCCCAGTCGTATGGTTACGGTGTCTCCGACCTATCCACGGAAGTTGCTAAGATTAAGGACATGAAATCCGATGTCATTGTGGATGTTGGTTACCTGGCCGATGGAATTCTGAAGCTCAAGACTTACGATGCCCTCAAGGTTGAGCCCCGAGGGGGGATATTCGGGTGTGCCAATGGTGGCTTCAGCAATCCTGCCACTGTCAAGGAGTTGGGGAGGGTGGCAGAATACCTTATGGATGGGAACTATGGGATAAACCCTATTAGCTCATTTGCTCAGAGCGTTAACGCTGAGTACAATAAACGGTATACAAAGGTGATCTTCCAATCTCATTGCCCCCCCACCTATGATGCTACCCTGGTGCTCCTGGATGCCCTGGAAAGAGCAGCCAGCACCGATCCCGAGAAGCTCAGGGAGGCCATTGCGCAGACCTCTCTGTCCAGAATAATCTCGCCAGGTGGACCCGTTGAGTTCGACGCTACTGGCCAGAACAAGAATGCCTTACCTACCCTGATGCAGGTACAGGATAGGGAAGTCAAAGTGATTCTTCCGGAAGAATATGCTAATGCTAAGCCCCGGTACCCTGTACCCCCACGGAGCACGTGGAGCTAAGGATTGATGATCCAAGAGAGGGAGGCCAGGGACCTCCCTCTCTCTTTGTCTCGCCCAAGTTCCCACCTGTTGATTTAGTCTTTTCGTGATCCAAAACAAGGGATGGAAGACCGAGATGCGTGTTGATCTTCTAATTGAAGACGGACTTATCGTTGTCCCTAAAGGCGGCATTTTTAGGGGATGCATAGGGATCGTGGGGGAAAAGATCGTCGGGATTTACGATTCCCCCCGTGGTATCTCAGCTCGGGAAAAGATAGATGCACGGGGAAACTACATCTTTCCTGGGGTAGTGGAACCCCACGTCCATTATGGCTTCAAAGGAAATCTTGAGCGTCATTTCCGAACCGAGACGGCCTCCGCCACTTTAGGGGGGATAACTACGGTCATTCCCTTTTACCGGGATTACGAGAATCCTACCAGTCTCTATGAGAATATTCCGGCTGTAAAGAGAATCGGCGAGGAAAACTCATACATTGACTTTTCTTTACACCTTTTGCTGATCACAGGAAACCAATTAAGGAACGCTGAGAGATATTTCAATGAATATGGGATTACCTCCTTTAAATTCTATATGGTGTATAAGGGAGAGGATGCCAAATCCATTGGTCTTCAAGGAAATGAGACCGATGATGGATTCTTGTTGGAGGCGTTCTCCATCCTGGCTAAATTACCTAGAGCGTTGGCCTGCGTCCATTGTGAGAATAGTGAAATTATCCTTAACCTCATGAAAAAGTATAAGGAGAATGGACGGGATGGTCTCCCTGTATGGTCTGAGTGCCGGCCGAACCTAACCGAAGCAGAAACCGTTCACCGGGTCATCATGTTGGCTAAAGCAGTAAACTGCCCGATTTATATCGTCCACCTTTCCACTCGGGAGGCCCTAGAGGTAGTGAGGAGTTTTAAAGCTGACTATAAAAAGTTGTTCGTTGAAACATGCCCCCAGTATCTAATTTTGACCAAGGACGCTCCGCTGGGGAACTTAGGGAAAGTAAATCCTCCTCTTCGGAGCACCGATGACAATGATGCGCTTTGGAAAGGTATCTCTGAAGGCTTGATTGACACCATTGGCTCAGACCACTGCCCCTTTCTAAGGGAGGACAAGGCGGGGACGATCTGGGATGCCCGCACGGGCTTTCCAGGCAGCGCTACCATGCTTCCACTTCTCCTCAGCGAAGGAGTCCACAAAAAGAGGATTTCTTTGGAAAAGGTTGCTGAAATCACCGCTTTCAACCCTGCTAAGATTTACAACCTCTTTCCCCGGAAAGGAACGATTCAGGTAGGAAGCGATGCCGACCTTTGTATCGTTGACCTGAATGTGAGCAAAGAGGTTAAGCCCGACATGCTCAAATCCCCTTCCGATTTTTCGGTTTACGAGGGCTGGACCGTTAAGGGATGGCCTATTCTAACGATGGTACGGGGGAAAATCATTATGAAAGATGGAGAAATTGTTGGTCCCAAGGGGCACGGACGTTTTATCGGAGGCTAGCAAAGGGGCGCAAAAAATGGGCCGCATCTGGGGTCCTATTTATGTGCTCGGCGGGTGAACGGCTGGTTACATAATCCAGGTTACGATCCAGGAGGGTATCTGCTAAATTTTGTTTAAGGGAGGTAGAATGCTATGATAAAATCTTTCACTTTTCTCAAAAGGAAAGCTGGTCTCACCCAGGAGGAGTTTCTTCGGTATTGGAAAGAAAAGCATGGTCCTCTTGCAACTAGAGTGGTGCCTGGACTAAGAAAATATATACAGTGTCACCCGGTACTTGGAGTTGAGTCTGAGATTGATGGCATTGTGGAGCTTTGGTGGGATAACATCGAGTCACACAGGTCCTTCTTGAGTTGGCGGCAGTCTGAGGAAGCGAAAGTCCTGAGAGAGGATGAGGAGAAATTCATCGACACCAGCCAAATGGTCAGATTTCTCGCTGAGGAACATGTCATTGTTGGGGGCTAGGGCAGAGTCCTGTTTTGGAAGCGCACTTCATACAATGGTGAGGTATCTGATTGAAATTACTGTTACCGCGTACGCCAAGAATGGGCAAAGTCGATTCAAAGGCCTTTTTTCTCTATCTGTTCTCGAATAGGAAACAAAACCCCATATCTATATTTCTTACATAAAAAATTTGATTGCCGGTGTGAAAGACGAACGGATGCCCAGTTGACGGATAATTTCTAGCCGCTCACAGGACTAGAGATTTGGGAGGAACTTTTTAACAAAACGTAATCAAATGTGCTCCTCTAGGTGTACTGAGCGCCAATATTACTCAAAAGAAATATATCATGTCTGGTTGTCTTAACGAAGCCGCAGCTTATGTCTGTCAATGCGAATTTGACGGTCTCCCGGCTGATGTGCTTATACGGTCTAAAGAAGTAATAGCAGATAGTTTAGCCGTGATTGCTGCTGGCGCCCAAGAGGAGGAGGTTAAGACACTGACCGAGAGGATCCTCGTATCTGATACTCCTCGTGTTGCCATGGTCATTGGTGCGGGACTTCGAACTGAGCCACTGAAGGCGGGATTAATTAACGGAACAGCTGGCACATTTCTGGAATTGGAAGAAGGCAATAAATTTGCCCAGGGTCATTCTGGCATCCACGTCCTACCTGCCCTTTTGGCTGTTGCTGAGGAACGGAAACGCTCTGGCAAAGATCTGTTAACTGCCTTCGTGCTCGGTTATGAAATTGGTGCTCGCATCGGTATTGCCTGTGAGATACGCATGTCCATGCATCCCCACAGTACCCGGGGAACGGTAGGGGCAGCCGTTGCCGTGGGGAAGCTCATGGGTTACAACGAGCAGGCTATGAAAGAGTTGATTAATGTGAGTTCCTCTCTAACCCTAGCAACCAGCCGCCGCACCATGCTTGAAGGTGGGACTGTTCGCAATGTCTACGCCGGTGTCAGTGGATACATGGGTATTTTAGCTTACCATCTGGTCGAATCAGGTTTTACCGGTGAAAGAGACGGGCTCAAAACCGTCTTCGGGAGCGTGGTATCTGAAACCTTTGTCCCCGAGGAAATGACCAAGGATTTGGGCCAAGGATTCGAGATCGCTCGGAATTACTTCAAGCGACATGCATGTATTCGAGCCAACCACGCCACCCTAGACGCCTTGAGCGCTATTATTGCTCAGATCCCTGGGGGCCATATTCGACCTGAGGACGTGGATCAAGTTGAAGTCATGACGTACTCGACGGCTGCCCAATTTTTTGATCAGAATCCCTTGAACTCGTTTGCTGCAAAATTCTCAATTCCCTTTGCTGTAGCAACCTTCATTGTTCACGGGCACGCAGGGGTTTCTAGTTTTACATCCCAAGCAGTCAATAACCCGGTTATTAGAGCACTGGCTCAAAAGGTGATAGTAGTAGAAAATTCAAACTTCACAGCCATGATGCCAGACCGGAGGCCAGCCCGGGTTCGTCTAACCTTGTCGGATGGGAAAGCCTTGGAAGCTGAGACATTTACCAATAAAGGCGATGCCGAAGATCCCTACAATCCCGTGGAGCTAAAAGAAAAATATTTTGAACTGGTTGAACCGATCTGGGGCCATGAACTGGCCGGAAATATCTATACTGATGTTATGGCCCTGGAGGAACTAAAAAATATTAACCAGCTTACGGAAAAGATGAGCAAGAAGGGCTAGGTCTCATAACAAGGAGGTAAAGGATAGGGTTGGTGCAGAACCTCGGTATTTTCAGCTGACCTCATGTTTTAGGGGAGAGAGTCCTTGATGTGAAACAGCCATAAAAAACAATTGAAAGGAGAATGGAGAATATGTCTTATGTTACAGCCAACGATGGAAAAAAGATCTGGTACGATGTGGTTGGGAATGGCGAGCCTCTGGTTCTTATCGGGGGAAGCAGCCTTGTTCGTAGGCAATGGGACTTTATGTTGCCGATCCTTCAAGACCATTTCAAGGTAATCTTATATGACCAAAGAGGTGCAGGGCTTTCAGATAGGAGCCCTGTCGGCATAACTGTTGAGCAATGGGTTGACGACCTCAAGATGATTCTCGATGAGATTGGCGTAGAAAAGACCCACATCTTTGGCACCTCTAATGGTTCCTTTATCGTAATTCGGTTTGCCGCTAAGTATCCTGAAAGAACAGGGGCTGTTATTCATTACGGCATGCACAAGCTCACCGACCAGCCCCTGAAGATGTCAAGAATAGGTGCCAAGATCGTTGATGAATTTGGGGTTGGTAATGGGAGCATGGGAGCCTACTTT
>JAUVXZ010000031.1 GCA_030603345.1 Pseudomonadota bacterium | reverse complement strand
TCGCCCTTCCATACCATACCCCCTAAATCTAAAGTGAGCCCGCCCTCCCCGTCCCGAGACCGTGACGGGATCGGGAGGTGCGGCGTGATTTGAGTATAAGCTTGCTTCTGATGTATCACCAATCCTGGTTTATCATTGGTGAGCCGGGTTTTGCCAGATCTGGGCCAGGGCTACGTTTTTCGTCTTTCTGGGTTACCGTTACCCTCACCGACCCGCCTGCCTCGCCTGAGCGAGAGCAATGGCGGGCAGGTACAGGCTTCATTACCCTGATCGTCACCGATTCATACCGTTCTTGTCATTTCACAATCCCTAAATTCCTAAATCCCTAAATCTGTTTTTCTTTCACCGCTTCAATAAGCCACTGTGCCGCCTGATCAACCTCGGCCTCGGTAGTAGGTCTGCCGACGGTCAACCTTATGGCCCCCATCCCAACTTGTTTACTAACACCCATAGCCCCAAGTACATGAGAGAGTGTTACAGATTGCTCATGACAGGCGGCGCCTGTAGAGGTGCACAGGTCAGGGATCTCTCTCAGAATCTCTTCTCCAATCATCCCCGGGAAGGAAATGAACAACGTATTGGGGAGTCTTATTTGTGGATGCCCATTCAGTACAGCATCTGGAATAGCTGAACGTATCCGATCGTGCAAGCGATTCCTCAGTTCCCTCATACGAAGCATATCATTAGAAAGATTATCCAGGATCAACTCACATGCGCTGCCCAAACCGACATTAAGGATCACATTTTCTGTGCTGGAACGTAATCCCATCTCCTGCCCACCGCCATGCATAAAGGGCTCGATTTTTACCCCTTTTCTGATATAAAGTGCGCCCACACCTTTGGGTGCATAGATCTTGTGTCCGGCAATAGTTAAGAAATCAACACCGAGATCATCTACTTTCGTTTCTATTTTGCCAACGGTTTGAGCCGCATCTGTGTGAAACAGGATTCCATGCTCTCTGGCAATAACACTTATCTCGCGGAGGGGTTGGATCGTTCCTGTTTCATTGTTGGCATGCATCACGGTGATGAGGATGGTATCCTTTCTTATCGCCTTTCTCACCTCGTCTGGATCAACCTGGCCATATTTGTCTACCGGTACAAAGGTCACATCGCAGCCTGTCTCCATAAGGAAGAGGGCTGTATTGATTATGGCGGGATGCTCGATTTTGGTAGTAATTATGTGGCGACCTTTGTTCCGCAAGGTCCATGCCAAAGACTTCAAAACCATATTGTTCGATTCAGTCCCACTGCTGGTAAAGATGATTTCGTTTTCCTCGCACCCGAGCAGTGTGGATATCTGGCCCCGCGCCGTTTCCAAGGCCTCCTTTGCCTTTTTGCCTATGGGATGGGCGCTGCTCGGGTTCCCAAAATCCTCAAGGATAAAGGGCATCATTGCTTCAGCGACTTCCGTTGCTATCGGAGTCGTGGCATTATAATCAAGATAAATCATTTTGACCTCAGGGTTTTATTAGTTTTATTTGCTTCATTAGTTTATTGGTTTCTGCTTTTAGCCAGTCTATACAATTGAACCAATTGAACAGCTTCTTAGACTACCTCCTGAGTGAAACCCGCAAGCGGTGTGTTTTTAGCAGAAGATCGAGGGCGTCATTAATAGTCGGCACTACCAGATTAGATGCCACCATTGCCTCCGCCGACGCCCCCTCCCCTCCCAGTACACAAATTCCAATAGCAGATTCCCTCAGCATGGAAACATCGTTACGTCCATTTCCTATGCTTACGGTTCTATCCTTTCCTTTGCCTAAGACCACTCCGAGTTTCTGATCATTTTCCTGGGTTTCTTTTATTATGAAAATGGTTACCGGCAAATCTCCGAGCAATCTTGCTGCATTTTTGTTGCTATCGGCGGTCACAACAGTGATATCCAGTTTCTGACTGAGTTTTTCCAGCCTCTCTCCAACACCCTCGATAATTCTCCCGTCTAAGGCGATTGTCCCGTTCAGGTCGAGCACCAAATGTTCAACTTCGTAGTTACCCATTCCAGAGATGGCTATATCTATCACTTTCTTCCTTACCAAAATAAAATCTCTTGTTTAGGCCTTTTGTCACCTCTCCCATACCATCAGCACATTCCATGCCTTTCTCATGAATCTCTAATGCTAAATCCCCCCTGCTTGACTTTCAGGCAGGGAGAATAATGAGCGCGCGGACGTTTGAGAGCTAAACTCTCGTATTCGTAACACCTTACCCTTTGATTTCTTGAATTTTGTATGCCACTGTTTCTAATATGTCAAATAGTAAATTTTTGTGCGGTACGTCTTTGTTGAAGAGTGATTCAAAGAAGAAATCCTCACCCTGTGGAATGCAAAGCCTTATTCCGCAGGGTAAAAATAACGTCGTAGGGTTAACAAAGATACCAAGTTATGGTATCGTACCAGCACCTTATCACCTTACCGATTTGCTTGATAGCCAAATGCTGACGGGCTGTTGCCCAGACCGCAATCCCTTTGAGCGGTCATTAAAACGTTTTTTGCAAACAAATCTTGGCGAAGCGGAAGATAAGCGATGTCAACTGTTTGAGCCCTAAGGGTGAGTTTTGACATCGCCTGGAGTGAGCCTTAGATTTGTCAAGAAACGTTTTAGACCAAGAGAAAAGGGATTTCGGCAACAGCCTGATGAGATATTTCCTATTGGACTAAACGTTATTTTTAACATATGAGAATAACTCTATTTATCCCCTGCCTCATTGATCAGTTCCATCCACAGGTTGGCAAAAATGTTGTTCACATCTTAAAAAAGGTAGGCGTGGAAGTTGACTTTGCAAATGAACACACGTGCTGTGGGCAACCCTTTTTCAATGCGGGCTACTGGAAGAAAGCTATTCCCTTGGCTAAGAGAACAATCAAGGCCTTTAAGAGTGCTCATGTCGTCGTTGCCCCTTCAGGTAGTTGTGTGCACATGATACGGAAACATTACCTTGAGTTATTTCGCGATAATCCAGTTTGGTTGGATCAGGCCCACGAACTCTCTGAAAAAACCTATGAATTTTCTGAATTCCTGATCAAAGTCATCCAGGTAGATGATCTAGGTGCCTCTCTTAAGGGGAAGGTTACCTATCATGATTCCTGTCAGGTTTTGCACGGCCTCGGCCTATCATCAGAGCCCAGGCAACTCATCAGAAAAGTCAGGAACCTCGAGTTTGTTGAAATGGAAAGGCCTGATTTATGCTGCGGGTTTGGTGGCTTTTTTTCCTTCAAGTTTCCGCATATCGCCGAGGCAATGGTGGAAGAAAAGGTCAAAAATATCCTTGCCAGTGGTGCAGAGGCAGTTGTGGGATGCGAGATTAGCTGTTTGATGAACATCGGCGGGTATCTTAAGCACCGGGGCATTCCAGTGAGAGCCTTGCATTTGGCTGATCTCCTTGCTTGTGGAATATAATCTATGAACTTAGCCGCCTGCAGCGGCACTTTTTCGACAGGATTAACCCGCCAGAATTATGGCGGGTAAACAGGATTGGCATGATTTTTTTATTTTCTTTACACCTGCCTGCCCGCCTCGCCTTGCGGACTCGCATGGGGGGCAGGCCTTGAGAAAATTGGCATGGCCGGATAGAGGTAATTATATACACCTTCTCTAACCAACATGCCATTAAGTAAACACTTTTGAACGATACGGACTTCCTAAAGAGAAAGTTCGTTTTTCCTATGGATATAAAAACCGATCAATTTCAGGAACTCAGTAAGAAGGCCCTCACAGATGGGCATCTCCAGCAGGCATTGCAGAATCTAGGTGCTCACATCCAAGCAATGAGGAATTCCGCCTTTTCCCTTCTGGATAACCCTGAAAACCTTCGGGAACAGGCCCATAATATCAAGAGAGAAACCCTTGACCGCCTGGATGAATACCTGGAGCACCTTGAGAAAAACGTTATGCGATCAGGAGGGCAGGTCCATTGGGCCCGTAATGCCTCTGAAGCCAGACGGCTGATCGAAACCATAGCCCTGGATAAGGGTGTCAAGACGGTGGTCAAGGGAAAGTCTATGGTCACAGAGGAGATTGCCCTGAACAAAGGATTAATTGCCCATGGAATAGAGGTATCCGAGACCGATCTGGGAGAATTTATCATTCAGTTGGCAGGAGAACCGCCGTCTCATCTGATAGGCCCCGCCCTACACAAAACAAAAGAACAGATTGCTGAGCTCTTCTCAGAAAAATTGGGTGCAAAACCGATGAAAGACCCCCAAGAGATGACCACGTTCGCCCGTAAGGCTCTACGCCAAAGATTTCTCGAGGCCGACATGGGAATAACAGGGGTGAACTTTGCTGTGGCAGAAACGGGCTCCATCGTCCTTTTCGAAAATGAGGGCAACATTCGGCTGAGCACCACCCTTCCTAAAATCCATGTGGCGGTCATGGGAATCGAGAAGGTGATCCCTTCCCTTGATAATTTGGATGTCTTTCTGAAACTGCTCCCTCGGAGTGCCACAGGACAAAAACTTTCTAGCTATATTTCCATCATTACCGGCCCCAAGAGAGATGGAGAGCGTGATGGAGCAGAGGAGTTTCACCTGGTGATTCTCGATAACGGACGCAGCAAGATCCTGGCAGATGAAGACCTGAAAGAGACCCTCTGCTGCATCCGGTGTGGAGCCTGTTTGGATTTCTGCCCCGTATACTTAAAGATCGGTGGCCATTCGTATGGATGGGTCTATTCGGGTCCGATCGGATCAATCCTGACCCCTCAACTCACGAACAGAAAACAGGCCCACCAACTGCCTTACGCCAGCACCCTCTGCGGAGTTTGTGCAGAAGTATGTCCGGTCAAAATCAATATCCCGAGGATACTGATTGCATTGAGGCAAAGGTATGTCGAGGACTCTGAGTGGGGCAAGCCCAATTCTGTACTTGAAAAGGGTGCCGTTGCTCTCTATGCGTGCACCATGCGCAACCGATGGCTTTATGAAAAGGTATCCAGGATGGCCAGAATTGTGCAGATCCCTTTTATTAAAAGAGGTGGCCTGAGAAATCTACCTCCTCCCTTAAATCGATGGAGTCGCCACCACGAAGTGGCTCCGCTTGAAAAAACCTTCAGAGACCAATGGAGAAGATTTTCTAAGAAATAAGGCGTTTTGAGATGGAAGCTAGAAAACAGATACTCTCCCTGATCAGGATGGGGAATGCCAAGGCTTCTGTGAAAGATCAGACAAAGAGGCCGCTTTTCAAACAGAGGAAAAGAGAGGAATTGCTCATAAGGTGGCAGAGCCTTGAGAAGCAAAGGTCGACCAATGTAAAGGAGTTGGTAAAGGCTTTCAAAACGGAGTTTGAGCTTTTATCAGGAAAGGTTTACGTGGCGCGAACCAATAGAGAGGCACGTCAATTTCTTTCTCTAATCATCAAGCAAGCAGGGATAAAGCGGATTATTAAATGGAACTCACACCTCTTGAGGCGATTGGAAATTGATCGGGTGCTCGACTCTTTAGGGGCTCAAAATATCCTGGCAGCCAAAAAGGATTCCCCTAACCAACAAGACCGAAAGCATTACATAGGGCCTGAAGCCATCGCAGAACTTGGAATATCGGGAGTGGATTACGGGCTGGCAGATACAGGGACGCTGGTATTGAGGACCTCACGCACTCAGGACAGGACGACATCTCTCCTGCCTCCTGTTCACGTAGCTCTTATGGAATCTAACCGGATTCTACCCGGTTCAGAAGATCTTATCCTCAAACTCATGCTGGAACTGGAGGGGAAAGCAGAATTGGATAGCTGCCTCACTCTCATAACCGGCCCCAGCATAACAGCGGATATTGAGCTAAACCTGGTCTCTGGTATTCACGGCCCCAAGGAGCTCCACGTAATCATATTAGAATCTGATTAGTGCACGGCGGGCGGCCAATGAGCTTCAATTCCTGTCACAGGCAGTGCTGGTAAGAGCACAAAAAAGCCTGTATAGCAAATAGCCCCAGCCAACAACAGGATAAGGCCTATTTTCAGCATCCTGATCCTGAAGCTTGACATGGAAGTGGGCCTTCATATACCCTTCTCCGCGAAAACAGAATTTCTGCGCCATGATTATTTCAGCATGGATAAGAAAAAGGCTTCTGGACTGCCTATAGGGGGAACTATGTACAGGCTAACATTTGATGAAAATCTCTGCAAGACCTGCCCAACATGTGACTGCCTCGTTAAATGCCAGTATATGGATTTAAAAGTAGATGAGGCAAAAGAGGAGATGATCAAGATCATTAATGGAGATGACTCTTTTGTCTTGCAAGACTGTATAACCTGTTACGGATGTGAGGAATATTGCACAAGAGGTAATCATCCCTTCTATTTGATTACCGAAAGAAGAGAGGAAAAGGGCATCCTTACTGCCCCCAGAGCCATCACCAAGCAATGGGTCAATATAGGGGAACAACGGGGAAAATATAAGCTCGGAGATATCAAACAAAAAATACTGTCTTTTGGTTTTGTGCCCGAACTCTTGGAATTAGTCCAGGGAAGGCTCTTTGATGATGTGATGCCCTCGTATGTTTTTGGTCAGGAGTTCTTCTGTAATGTCGTTTATATACATTTTGCCAATACCTCAATAATAAAGGAGCGGCTCCCCTTAATTATAGATAATTTCAGGAAACTAGGCGTGCAAGAGGTTGTCTGTATGCATGACGAGTGTTATGGTGCATTCACCTCACTTGCACCGGCATATGGTATGGAGGTCCCCTTTAAGCCCATTCATTACTTTGAATATTTGTATAACAGATTAAAAGAATTAGGCGATGAAGTAAGGCCCTTGAATATCAAAGTGGCCTATCAGAGGCCATGCTCATCCCGGCTTTCTCCTGACAAACATCATTTTGTGGGGGATATCATGGAGTTAATAGGTGTTGATCTGGTTGAAAGAGAATATCAGGCAGAAAATGCCCTGTGCTGCGGAGATGTTCTTGGGATGATCTATGGTTATGACCTGAAGAATGATGTGCAGAAGAGGAATATAGATGACATGGTGGAACATGGTGCAGAGTACTGTGTTTTTAACTGCCCCGTATGTCAAAATGCATTAGCCGCTAAGATTACCAAAAAAGCGATAAAGCCCATCCACATAATTGACCTTTGCAGGATGGCCATAGGCGAAAAATGAGCAATCGATAAGTAATCATGCGGTCCGTTTACCACTCATAGAGCACACAGAAATGTTTTTTTACCCTGTGAACCGTGCCCGCCATGAGTCTGGCGGGCCAGCCCGCAATGCTTCGCAACGCGAGGCGGGCGGGTCTGCGGGCTCTAGCGACTACAGGGAGCGGGCGAGAGAAACATAACTATGTGATCAGATACAGAAATGGAGGTACCATGATATGAGTGACATCACTCTTTCACTGGCCCAGATAGTAGGGGAACAGTATGTTTCCAACAAGGCGGAAGAGGCCTATTTCTATGCACGCGATCCTGGTTTGATGCCTGCACATAAACCAGACTATGTGGTTGTGCCAGAAACAGTGGAAGAGGTGCAAAAGATAGTCAGACTTGCAAGCAAAAAGAAAATGCCGATTGTCCCTATGGGGGCAGGTATGTCTTTAACGGGCCTGACCATTCCCCTCAAGGGGGGCATTGTAATCGACATGAAAAGGATGAATAAGGTACTTGAGGTACATGAGAAGGCCCGCTATGTAATAGTTGAGGGAGGAACCTCGCACGGTTTGTTAAAGGCATGCTTGGAAAAAAACTACCCCCGGTTACGGCACAGCGTTCCTGATTCTCCTGCCACATCAACAATAGCGGCAAACGTGATGATACACGGCCAGGGCAGGCTCACACAACAGTATGGCTTCAATTCCGACATGGTTGCTGGATTAGAGGTAGTCTTGCCATCCGGGGAACTTTGCAAGATTGGCTCATGCTCCCTGTCTCCGGAGTGGTTCTCAAAAGGCGCACCACTTCCGGATCTGTCCGGACTATTTCTGGGATGGTTTGGGGCTACCGGTATCATTACCAAGGTGGCCCTGAAGCTCTATCCCAGAAAGAAGATGAGAGATGTTGAAATATTTGTAACCGACAGAGAAGACCTGGTCCCAGATATGGTATACGAGCTTACCCATACGGAGATGGTAGAAGATATCAACATCTTCGCTCAGCCACTGCCTGTGATATTCAAAGATAACCACCATATAACCCTATTCATTACCGGAGATACCGATGAGGAACTTGAATTCAAAAGAAAGATGATCTGGGATTCGCTTGATGGGTTTATAAAGAGCAAAGATGGTGGGTTTATGTCGCTTCCCCCGGTTATGAAACCAACACTCCTTGAGATGCCTCAGCGGAGTGTCAGCAGATTTGCAGATGTAAGAAAGGGTGGTGGATTTGAATATTCCGGACCAATCATAGCGGTTGAGAAATATCCAGAATGTAGTCGGAAAATAATGGAGCTGGCCTCTCAGTATGACCTTGCATACTCTGCCATGGCCAGGATTATCGGGAGAAGTCACTGCATGATGTTTGGTTTTGCCTTTACTTTTAATCGAGCAGACCCTGACATGATGGAGAGAACAAGGAAGGCCTTGCAGGAGGTAGCCGAGTTTGCCTTGGCAGCCGGGGGAGTCTATTGGAAGCCAACCGTAGACGAACAGAGAATGGCAATTGAGCGGATGGATCCAAATACACGGAATCTCATGAAGATGATAAAGACCAACTTAGATCCGCAGGGAATTATGAATCCCGGAAACTGGGAGGTTCACTAGAATGAAATATCAGGACATTATCCATAGGTGTTTTCGGTGCGGTTACTGCAAATTTACCAGTGATTATTATGACTTTAACTGCCCGTCCTACCGGAAATTTGGGTTCGAGACCTACGCTCCTGGCGGCAGGATGTGGCTCATACAGGCATGGCTGAATGGTGAGATAAAAAACAGTGAGCGTTTTCAGGAGATCCTCTTTTCCTGCGCCACCTGTGCCAACTGTGTTGAACATTGCGTATTTACCTTTAGTGATGATCTGGTCAATATCTTCATCGCAGCCAGAGAAGAGATGGTAAATAAAGGGATCATACCGCCTCCCGTAAGGGACTACCTGAAAAATATTAACACGAGCGGTAATCCCTATAAAGAGCCGGCCAACGAGAGAGGAAAATGGGCAGATGGAACGTCTATCCCGGCCTATGATGGGCACGAGTACCTTTTCTATATCGGCTGTGTTGGCTCCTACGATGAAAGGGCGAAAAAGATCGCAAGAACAGTAGGAAATGTACTCATTGAAGCCGGGGTCTCTCTCGGAATCCTAAGTAATAGAGAGACCTGTGATGGAAATGAGGTGAGATCCCTTGGGGAGATAGGGTTATTTCAGTTCCTGGCAGAACAGAATGTCACTCTATTCAAGGAACTCAGAGTAAAAAAGATCATCACGTTAGACCCCCATGCCTTTAACACCTTTACACAGGATTATCCTAGCCTTGGGGGAGAATTCGAGATCTATCACTATACACAGGTCTTGGCACCCTTAATCCAGTCGAAAAAGCTTTCATTGAAAGACCGCGAGGCAAAGATAACCTTTCACGATCCCTGTTACTTGGGCAGGCACAATGGTGAGTATGAGGCTCCACGAAAAATCCTGGAATCCATTCCTGGATTTAGCCTAATCGAGATGGATCAAACCAGGGAGAATGCCCTTTGCTGCGGAGGCGGTGGGGGAAATTTCTTTACTGATATTCTGGGTGGAGGTGAGGACAGCCCCAATAGGATCCGGGTGCGCCAAGCTCTTGATAGCGGTGCCCAGATCATCGCTGTCGCATGCCCACAATGCGCCAAAATGTTGGAAGATGCAGTCAAGGCAGAAGAGGTTGGACATAAGATAGAGGTTCTGGATGTGGCAGAGATTGTTGTAAGACCCTTGGCGTGACCAATGCCTTTCCTTTCTCGATTTCTTTATTAACCACCCGCTCGTCCCACTTTATGGGACTCGTTCGAGACACGGAGAACACAAAGGGAGATGTGTTGACAAATTCAAAGAACTCACGCGTAGCGCTTGATCTCCCTTCTCTGCTTTCTGTGTCTCTAATCCCGCTTCGGGATGGGCGGTGAGACAGTATCAAATTGAATATGATGCAACCTGAAAGAAACGCTAATATAAAAGTGATCTTCGGATTGACGCTTGTTCATTTTACTGGTGACTTTTATTCATCTTTTATCAATCCTCTCCTTCCTGTATTTGTCGAAAAGTATTTCCTTACCTTGACACAGGTGGGCCTGATCACAGGGATAAGCTGCTTTCTGGCATTTATCGTTCAACCTTCGGTGGGATATCTCGCCGATCGCTACCGAACACGCTTCTTCGTCTTAGGCGGTCCTTTCTTGGCCATAGTCTTTATCTCTCTCGTTGGAGTGGCCCCCAGGTATTTGGTCCTCCTGGTTTTCATATGTATAGGATCTATCGGTTCATCCATGTTTCATCCTTCAGTGGCCGGCATGGTATCTACATACTCCGGGCGACATTTCGGGTTTTCCCTGTCAATCTTTAACATGGGGGGAACCCTGGCCTTCGGTGTCGGACCCCTCTTCATTGCCTATTTTGTGGGTGCCTACGGTTTGGAGGCATCCCCATTCACCATGATCTTTGGCTTGGCACTAATGCTTCTTCTCTTCAGGATCGTACCGTCTCCCCAGGGGGAGGGTTTGAAAGATCTTGGCTTTATCCGTTCGATCAAAGAGGTGCTCGGAACAGTATGGAAATCGATTATCCTGATTTGGGTTGTTATGGTTTTGCGCGCCTTTGTCGGTGTATCTTTCAGGACATTTATACCAGTATTATATGCACAGCAAGGGTATTCGCTGGTCGCTATTGGAGCAGTTGTGTCCCTCTTTACGGTGGCCGGGGCAGCCAGCGGGCTTCTCGCTGGTCACCTGTCAGATAGAATTGGATACAAACCCATTTTTTATTGTGCCCACGCCCTGACAACGCCCAGCCTGTACCTCCTGCTCTATCTTACGGGCAACTGGGTCTTTTTCGGTGCCTTTCTGGCGGGATTCTTTTCTATGGCTACCCTGCCCCTGGGTGTGGCAATGGCACAGGAATTGGCTCCCAAGGGAAGATCAATGGTGTCGAGCCTTATGATGGGTCTGGCTTTTGGAATGGGAGGAATGATGGCCCCTTTGACAGGAAAACTGGCCGATATCTTTTCTATCAAACCTATTCTTGTCTTCCTGGCAATAATACCGCTCCTGACAATTGGCCTCATCTCCCTGCTCCCTGAAGTAAAATTCAAATACACGCAATCTGCTGTCACTTAGTAGCCCCCCTATTTGTCCCAATTACCGCCTCACTTCCTTCCTCCTAACCCTGAACCCCGCCTGCCATCCCTGCCCGCAGTACGGCAGGCGGGCGTCGGGCAGGGGTGAACTCTGAACCTGTGAACGCCTGCAAGGTTTTCAAATCCTTTTCTCTCTTTTCAACCACCTCTGTTCAGTGAATTTTGTTGATCTTCTGCTCATTTGCTTCTATAAAAACAATGTATCCCTGGGTTTTTCCCAGAAAAGTGAATGTGGCCACTGGAGTATTATGCTTTTCGGCGGCAAACCTTATACACTCGACCGCGTCATGCGCCTGGGCATTGCCGCGGCACTATTGTGGGGCCTGGTCTGGCTCTTGGGGTATTTGAGCGACGTTTTGATCCCTTTTGCAGTTGCTCTGCTTCTGGCCTACCTGATCAATCCGCTGGTGCTCTTAATCCAAAAGAAGATCCCCAACCGCATTGCTGCTGTGTTTATTAGTCTGTTTTCCGTTACGGCCTTTTTGGCGCTCTTGGCTTGGCTTCTCATCCCCGTGATCGTGGATGAGATAGGGCACATGGGCCAGATCATATCCGGACTGGTAAGCAATTCGGACCTGGCTGAACGGGCCGCCAAACACCTGCCCCCGGATCTCTGGCAGGCACTCAAAGATTATGCAACGCGAAAGGAGGTTCAGGACTTCTTCAGAACTGAGAATTTCTGGAAAATGGCTGAGACCGTGGCCCGTAAGGTTTTGCCTGGGGTGTGGGGGCTTATTGCCGGAACCGCTAGTTTTATCATGGGCCTCGTGGGACTGGCCGTGATTGGACTTTATCTCGTGTTTTTGCTCTTTGATTACCAGAAGGTCAGAGAGGGCTGGAAAGATCTCATCCCCCCTGCGTATCGGGAGACCGTCGCGGACTTTGTAAGCGAATTTAACTCAGGCATGAACCGCTATTTCCGCGGTCAGGCCTTGGTTGCCTCTACTGTCGGAGTACTGTTCGCTATTGGCTTTTGGATCATTGATCTGCCACTCGGCGTCTTGCTGGGTCTTTTCATCGGGCTTTTGAATATGGTCCCCTATCTGCAGATTATCGGACTCATACCGGCCTTTTTTCTGGCTGTTGTCCATGGACTAGAGACCGGAGGCGGTATATGGGTCCCATTAGCTCTAGTCGGCCTGGTCTTCGTGGTGATTCAGGCTATCCAGGATGGCATATTGGTGCCCAAAATCATGGGTCGGGTGACTGGTTTAAACCCTGCTATAATTTTGTTGTCTCTGTCGGTATGGGGGAAGCTATTGGGGATTTTCGGGCTGCTTATCGCCCTACCTATGACATGCCTGCTATTAGCCTACTACCGTCGCTTTTTGGTTTCAACGGCACCGGAAGAAACCTCCCCTCTCTAGTGAATGGAACTAACGAGTAATTGTTTGGTAACGTTCAAAAGTTGAGGCTTTATGAGTTATTCAACATAGAGCGACAATTATTCCATATCGTTTGTACAACAGATAGGCCTGTTTCTGAAAGGCGATATCCTAGAGGAATTCCACCCGTGCCGGCAGAAGAACAGCTACCTGAGCTTATCTCTGACGTTCATTCGGAATCGCAGACAGGAACGAAGGACAGAATAGATGCAGAAACAGAATACTAAGAATGCTTTCTCAGAACGCCTATTTAACTATCGCTCTGTGGAGAGGAAAAAGCTCCTCCTATCATTATCCATTACATCAATAGTGATGATTGTTGAACTCATTGGTGGCTTTCTAACCCATAGCATTGCTCTCATAAGTGATGCAGGGCATATGTTTACACACTGTTTTGCTATTGGAATAAGCTTAGTCGCAATCATGATAGCAAGAAAACCCCTCTGTCACCATAGGACTTTCGGTTTATACAGGGCGGAAATCGTAGCCGCATTTGTTAATGGCTTATTTCTCCTGCTTGTGGTTGGTATCATAATCTACGAGGCAGTTCTCAGAATCATCTACCCTAGAGAAGTGCTTAGTTTCTCCATGCTGATCATTGGCTTTATTGGGCTTTCTGTGAATATGGTCAGTATTGCTATTCTTCATGGGAGCCACAAAGAAGATATGAATGTTAGAAGCGTGTTCTATCATATGATTGCAGACGCCGCTTCTTCGGTGGGCATCGTAGTAGCAGCCATTATCATCTTATACACTGGATGGAATATCATCGACCCCATAGTTAGTTTGGGGATATCAGCCATGATAGCGTATTGGGCTTTGGGCATACTAAAGCAATCGACCACGATCTTACTGGAAATGGCTCCAACAGGGCTAAACACCGATATCATCTCAGATGACCTCAAATCACGGTTCCCTGAGATTAAGGAATTATTTAATGTTCATCTGTGGACAATTACTCCTGATATGCTTGTTTTCTCTGCTCACATGGTACTCAATCAAAAGAATGGTTCTGTGATAGAGCAAGACAATTTAATTGAAAAAATAAACAGTTATCTGTCCGAGAAATACAAAATAATTGAATCGACTATCCAAACAACATCTAAGAGTGAGGCTGAGGTATGTAACTTGGATGGTTTCGGATCTTGAAATGATACACAACCAATACGTGTCTTCTTTGGAATCCATGCAGCGCACGCACCGAAAAAGGGTGCCTACCTCCGGGCGTCAGGTCCCTGGGTGTATACTCGATCCAGAAGGTTACTGGAGAGACTATACCGACATTCGGAAGACCTTGGCGAAAACCCATAAATCACTCCGATTCTCTTTGCTTATCGAGGAAAATGTCAGTATAAGAGGTTGGACTCGAATCCTTATGGTCTGAATTCTTCATAACAAAACATTCGGAGGCAGTGATGAGTATCAACGCAACTGAGTTCACAGACATCGACCCAGGTGAACGCATACTTATGGGGCCAGGGCCAAGCAACGTGCCTGCGCGCGTATTACAAGCCATGTCTGCTCCATGCATTGGCCACCTCGACCCCTATTTCCTTTCCATCATGGACGAAACCCAGCGTCTGCTCAGGTTTCTCTTCCAGACTGAAAACGACCTCACCATACCGGTTTCAGGCACAGGCAGCTCAGGTATGGAGACGTGTTTTATCAACCTGGTAGAACCGGGAGAAGAGGTAGTGGTATGCATAAATGGCGTTTTTGGCACTCGAATGGCAGACATCGTTAACCGCGTGGGTGGCGAGCTTATCGAGATCCATGGGCAATGGGGAAGAGCCATTGATCCAGAGGCTGTGCGAAAGGCAGTCAAGGGACGTAGTCCGAAAATTGTTGCCGTAGTGCACGCAGAGACCTCCACCGGAGTTTGCCAACCCCTGAGAGACATTGCGAATATTGCCCGAGAAGCAGGCGCTCTATTTCTTGTGGACATGGTTACGTCGCTTGGAGGGATGGAAATAAGCGTGGACAATATGGGAATTGATGCGGCTTACAGCGGAACGCAAAAGTGTATATCCTGCCCCCCTGGCTTAGCACCTATCTCATTCAGCTCTGCGGCCATGAAGGCTCTTAACACTCGCAAAACCCCGGTGCCTAGCTGGTACCTCGATATGAGTATGGTCAAAAGCTACTGGGGTGCTGACAGAAAATACCACCACACTGCACCCATTAATATGATCTATGCGCTCCGTGAGGCATTGCGCATCATTGCAGAAGAGGGCCTTAAAGAACGTTTTGCCAGGCACCTACTGAACCACAGGGCCCTTGTAGCCGGCTTGGAGGCCATGGGTCTTTCCATGCTTGTTCCAGAAACTGAGCGCCTGCCCATGTTGAATGCTGTTTGCATTCCCGAGGGCGTAGACGATGTGAAAGTGCGGAGAGCCCTCCTGAATGATTTTGGAATAGAGATTGGCGGGGGATTGGGCGATCTTCAGGGCAAGATCTGGCGTGTGGGGTTGATGGGTCACTCATCCACCAGGAAAAACGTATTGCTGTTTCTCACTGCCTTAGAGACAGTGCTGAAGGCCGAGGGCATCAAGGTAAGCCCTGGAGCCCTTGAGGCAGTATCGGCTGTTTATTCATAACGGTTCCTATGCTTCTCTTCGAACCCTAATACCGTGCACGACCATTTCTCTAGGGCCGACATTATAGGCCCACCAGTTGAACCCAAGCAGGTAATGTTCCCCTGAATCCCCATGGTGCATCAAGACAATTCGCCATCCACACGTGACTATGGACGAAAGAAAGACATTTATCCCAGGTCTTGTGCCTCCCAAGGACCAACTGAAACCCGCATGGTGGTTTGCTTTCCAGGGTCGTGAGCTTCTCGTGGATTCACAATCATCTCCGGTCACAATCCCCTGTCTGGTTGACTTTGAAGAGTTGCGGCTAAAGGCCAAGGGCCAACACTATCTGGGCCAGCTGGGTTCCCGACATTGTTATGCACTCGAACTGGATGAGGGAAACCCACCGCCACCTGGCATGACTTTCCAGGGATTGCGCCACCTCTACGGTCAAGTAGACGAAGACCTGTTCCAGGTGGCCGGGCGTGCAGTGCAAATCGTGGAATGGGACAGGATAAACCAGTTTTGCAGTCGCTGTGGCCATCGCATGGGGAATCGGCAGACTGAACGGGCAAAAGAGTGCCCCCAGTGCGGCCTGCTCAAGTTCCCGCGTCTTTCCCCTGCAATTATCGTCCTTGTGGAACATGGGCACCAACTGTTGCTGGCCCGTGCTCGCCACTTTCCGCCTGGTTTGCACAGCGTTATTGCTGGCTTTGTAGAGCCAGGTGAAACCCTGGAAGGCGCTGTACGACGCGAGGTGCAGGAGGAGGTAGGCCTTACCATCAAGGACATCCGCTACTTTGGGAGCCAGCCCTGGCCATTCCCTGATTCCCTCATGATTGGGTTCATAGCCACTTATGAGTCTGGAGAGATCTGCCTTGATGACCCGGAAATTGAAGATGCGGGGTGGTTTACTGCTGATAATCTGCCTTCCCTTCCCGGTAAAATTAGTATAGCTCGCAAGCTGATTGATTGGTTTCTGGCAAAACAGGGTAAATCTACAGGGGACAATCGGGAAAAGGCAGGTTAGGACAATGGAAGGTACCCTGGATTGGGGCGTAACGATCATTCTCTGGTTTCAACAGTTCAGCCCAACGCTCGATATACCGTTCAAGCTCTTTACCCTTATGGGAGAAGAGGCGTTTTTCATGCTGTTTGTCCTTCTCTTTTACTGGTGTATAGACCGTCACACGGGTGTGAGGCTCGCCATCCTCCTCCTTTTCTCCGGATATGTGAACACGGTGGCAAAGGTGCTGGCGAACCAGCCCAGGCCATTTCAGTATGACACCCAGGTGCACCAGCTATTCGAGGCCAGTGGTGGAGGGTTTCCAAGCGGTCACACCCAAAATACCGTCGTTATCTGGGGGTACGTGGCTTCCCGGGCCCAAAACGTCTGGCTGTGGGTGATCGCTGGGCTCTTGATGGTACTCACACCCCTTTCACGGGTCTACCTAGGGGTCCACTTTCCCACCGACCTCATAGGTGGCTACCTCTTGGGGATTTCGCTGCTCCTGTTATACCGCTGGCTGGAACCGCGTGTTGAAGCGTGGCTTGGGAGAAAAGGCCTCGTTTGGGAACTCGGTGCAGCTATCACCCTGCCTGCCCTGCTGATCTTACTGTTCCCCAGCGATGAAAAGAACGGCATCATCGCTGGAGCAACGCTGATGGGAATGGGCGTTGGCTTTGTGTTGGAGCGCCATTGGGTAGGATTTGCGTCCGGTGGCATCTGGTGGAAGCAGGTGGTGCGCTTCATGCTGGGAGCAGCCGTCGCATTCACGCTTTGGTTGGGGCTACGGTCCGTGTTTTTCGGCCTTGAACCAGAATCTCCCTATTACTTTATCCGCTACGGATTGGTGGGTCTCTGGGGTGCCCTCGGCGCTCCATGGGTCTTTGTGAAGCTGCGACTGTCTGAAACACGCTAAATGTGGCTGGGGGACAAATCCTTACTTTCGCCGTTTTTCGGGATCAAATTCTCTTTAATGCAATCACCTCCTCCACTACGATGCTCCCATGGAGCCCTTGGCAGTAGATGCAGGTTTGGCAAAGTTGGTACCACGTCTCAAAGAAATCTGAGATGGGTCAGCCCTTCATTGTGGCTACTGCGCGAGCGCTCAGCGTTTAACCACGGTTCAATTTCCCGATTGACTACCCTGCACTCTCTCATTAGTATTAGAAAAAAGGGTGAGGCCAAGTAAACCACCACTCTTTGAAAAGCTGGCTTGAATACTGACCCTAAAAGGGTCTTATGTGTCTCTCACCCCAGTAGGATGGTTCCTACCTACGGGGCAGGCACAGCTCTCAGAGGTTCGAGGGGGAGCAGGCGAGAGGTCATCACAGAGAGATATGAATAAGCACGGTTGGTCAACACGAATTGTCGTGAGATATGCGCTTCTCCAGCTGCCCGCCTTGGTTTTGCTGGCTCTTTTTCTGTTCATCGTTCGACAATGGGTGGATGTGCCCATATGGCTTATCTGGAGCATCGTCGGGTTCTGGGTCGCTAAGGATGTGATCCTGTTTCCCCTCACCTGGCGTTCTTACGACCAAAGACGCCCTGGCGATGCAAATTCAATGGTCGGGCTCCGAGGCATTGCACAGGATCGGCTGGCACCTTCCGGCTACGTCCAGGTGCACGGCGAACTTTGGCAGGCCGAAGTGATGGGAGATAGTCAGCCAATTGACAAGGGAGGCGGCATTCGTGTCCAAGGAACCCGCGGACTTACACTCATCGTTCAGCCCGAAAATTGAAAAGGGCACTCAAACCGAATAAAGAGTCCTTTTATTGGCTGTGGGGAGAGGGACGGTTTGATTGGAAGCCTGAAAGGTAATGCACCCGACCTGTTGAATAGTGTTGCCTGTTTTCAACGCCAAGGGAGCGAAATCCCCATTATTCATGATATGTGGCCTGAGTAAGTCCTCAATGTCCACCTCAAATGGAGCCTTGAAGTGATTCATAGAGCATCAAGAAGAAGTGGAAAGCTTTTCAGTTCCGGATTCTATTGTGCCGAAAGTGTCCTTCTGGCTATAGCCGAAAGCAAGGGCGTCAACTCCGAGTTGATACCAAAAATTGCTACCGGCTTCTGCAGTGGTATGTCAAGAACGTGTGGGTTGTGTGGTGCGGTCGCAGGGGCAATCATGGGGCTCAACCTGTTCACGGGAAGAACTTCGCCGAACCACGACACCGAGAAAAACTATACTGCTGTTAGAAGGCTGACGGAGCTCTTCGAAGAGCAATTCGGTTCAACGAATTGTAAGCAACTGACTGGCTGCGACTTGGGTACCCAAGAGGGGCAGGAGATTTTCAAGGCAAACAAGCTAAGAGACCAATGTAAGAAGTATACCGAGGAGGCTACAAGAATAGCGATGTTGCTTATTGAGGAACAAATCTAGCAACATCTTCGTCAGCCCACTGTGATATAAAGGGTTTGTTCGCGTACATAGTAATGATGTGGGAGCATTCAGTATCATGATAGCTTTGACTCATGTTGTCTCTCCAAATGTTGATAAGTGCGAACTCAGCTTTCTTGACAGGAACCCAATTGATTACAATCAAGCAGTCAGGCAACATGAGCAATACTGCGCACTACTCCGAGACTGCGGGCTACAGGTAGTGGAGTTGTCTGTGAATCGCTCCTATCCAGATTCCACCTTTATCGAGGATACGGCCGTGGTTGTTGACGAACTTGCAGTCATGGCAAGCATGGGCGTTGACTCACGCCGTGGAGAGGTGCGCAATGTGGAGTCTGTGTTAGCCAGTTATCGAGACATTACTCACATTCAACTGCCATCCACTCTTGAGGGCGGCGACGTGCTCCGCATCGGGAAAAAGATCTTTGCAGGGATTTCCCCGCGCACCAATATAGCTGGGTTTGAGAGCATAAAGGAAATCCTGGAGCCTTTTGGTTACCAGGTGATTCCCGTCGCCGTTAATGGTTGCCTGCACCTCAAGTCCGCTTGTATTGCGGTGGACGATCGCACCTTGCTGGTGAACCCTCGTTGGCTTGATCTCCAGCCTCTCAGGGATTTTCGCATCATCCCTGTGCCCGAGGATGAACCGGCTGCGGTCAACTCGCTTCGAATCAATAACACCATATGCATGCACTCCGAGTTCCCAAAAACGGCCGAATTATTAGTAAACCTGGGGTTTTCACTGAAAACAATAGATATTTCTGAGCTTTTGAAAGCAGAAGCTGGGATGACGTGCTCAAGCATCATCTTTGAACACCCAGTATAGGAGGTACAGAAACCCAAGAACTACTGTATGTTGTAACCGTTCACCGGTTCAGGGTTGCTTTTTTGTTAACCTTCACTAACCCCGAATCCCGATTTCATCGGGAAACCCTGAACCCTGAACCCGTTAACCCCTACTATAAGCTTTAAATATTATCCCAAGGAGTGACCCTATGGATAGAATTACTGATCCCCTTCCCCCAAAAATCGCAGCCGAACTCAGTGAGTTACGGGCTGCACTGGATCAAGACATCCCGGCAAAAATACTCGACTCAAACTTGCTCATCGCCACCTGGAATTTGCGGGCCTTCGGCGATCTGACCCAGAAATGGGAAGCCGGACCAAACGACACGCCCAAACGAGACATCCACGCCGTGCGCTGCATAGCCGAGATTGTCTCACGTTTTGACGTTATCGCACTCCAGGAGGTACGAGCCAAACTCAAAGCACTGCGGCACATGCTGAAAGTGCTCGGGCCCAACTGGGGATTGATCCTGACAGATGTAACCAAGGGCGATCCAGGTAATGGGGAGCGCCTGGTATTCTTGTTTGACACCCGAAAGGTGCAGCTCTCCGGATTGGCCTGTGAGATCGTCGTCCCGCAAGAGCACCTCGCCAAAGTCTCTGCGGATGCCCTGGATCGGCAGTTTGCCCGCACGCCTTATGCAGTTAGCTTTCGCTCAGCAGGAAAAACATTTATCCTGGTCACCCTGCACGTTATTTATGGTGAAAAAGCCAAGGAGCGTGTTCCTGAATTGAAGGCAATTGCAGAATGGCTCGCCGAATGGGCTAACGACATCAATGCCTGGGATCACCGGCTGATCGCCCTCGGCGATTTCAATATCGACCGAAGGGGGGATAAGCTCTACGATGTCTTTACCTCAACCGGGCTTCATGCCCCAGAAGACCTCAACGGAGTCTCTCGTTCAATCTTTACCGATCCCGAAAAACCAGATCTCAATAAATTCTACGACCAGATTGCGTGGTTCACGCGTGATGAGGAGAAATCAGCACTTTCCATGAGGTATGTGCGCGGAGGCAATTTTGATTTTACCAAAGTTGCCCTCAAATCGCGCGGTCTTACCAAACCCCAACTGTCGTGGCGCATCTCCGACCACTACCCGCTCTGGGCAGAATTCTCGGTGCGAGATTAGG